>CALHOU010000107.1 GCA_938035945.1 uncultured Granulosicoccaceae bacterium | reverse complement strand
CTATGGCCGAAGCGCGGTGGATACCGATTCGGGCGAGCTGTTGTGGGAATTACGCTCGGTTAATCATCGGTATTTGGAGGTCAGCCTGCGCATGCCAGAAGACCTGCGCGCCTTGGAGGCAACTGCGCGCGAGCACATCAGTAAAAAACTGAGCCGGGGTAAAGTGGAAGCGACCTTGCGCCTGCGCTCGAGTAACCGTGCGGTGACAGGCATTGCTCTTGATGATAACGCCTTGACATCGTTGAGCGCAGCCATTGAGCAAGTGCGAAAGGCCATTCCCGAAAGCGCACCGGTCGATCCACTAAAGGTGATTCAATGGCCAGGTGTGATGGCATCAACCGATGATCAGCTCAATGAATTGTCCCGCCAAGCCATGGATTGCTTAAATGTGGCCTTAGATGACTTGGTTTCAACACGCGAGCGTGAAGGCGAGAAAACGGCGACGATGTTGAGCGAGCGAAGTGAAAAAATTGCTGCGCACCTGGATGTGCTGAGACAACACCGTCCTAAGGTTGTTGAGCGACAACGTGAAAAGCTTATTGCCAAACTCAGTGAACTGGATATTGATCATAACGAACATCGAATGGAGCAAGAGTTGGTGTTTGTGGCTCAGCGTTTGGATATAGATGAAGAGCTGGATCGCTTAGCGGCTCACGTCTCCGAATTTGATAAAGCATTAAAACGCAAAGGGCCAATTGGTCGGCGGCTTGACTTTCTCATGCAGGAATTTAATCGCGAAGCGAATACCATTGGTTCCAAAGCATCTGATCTGGATACCACGGGTGCAAGCGTTGATATAAAAGTGTTGATTGAGCAAATGCGTGAGCAGGTACAAAACGTTGAGTAAGCCGACGGGCGACCCATCCTCACCGATACGGCGAATCAGCAAAGAAGAAAAAGCGTCTAACCGGCAATGGCCGGATAAAAAACATCTTGCGTCCAATCACGATATTCCGTTACCGAAACCTGGCGAGAAAAACCGCATACATTCGGTATTGGTGGCTTTACCTGTTCTGATGTTAATGATCGGTTTGTATGTGTACTACAGTTCTGAAAGTGCGCAAAATAATGGAGCACCGGTGTTGTCGGCGATGGAAACTCGGCAAGGGCAGTTTAAGTCTATGTCTAAGGTGTCTGGTATCGGCCAGGCTAAACATTTTGTTTGGTATTTTGTCGGCGAAGCCGCCAAGGGTGCGCGTGTCACCGAGGCGCAAGCACATCAGTTAAGTCAATTAAAGCCCGGTGATGATCTGCTACTGGAACTTGTGCCGCGAGTAGAAGGCTCTAATACCTTGTGGGTTTACTCCCTTAGTTATAACAATACGCAGTTGATTAGCCCGCCTGCATTAAAGGCTAAGTAATTTTGTGAGTTGGTATTGGTCAATGCGATACTGTTGCTAGAGCACGCATTCGCAATAGTGAGTGTCTCGGGAAGCGAATGGCTAGTTAACTTTTTTAGTATCGCTCGCTCGTCGGGAAAAGCACAATCTAACCACCAGGCCTGGCTCATTGTCTTCAAGCTTAAGCTTAGCTCTGTGTATTCGCACAACCGCCTGTACCAGGCTTAAACCCAATCCATTGCCCGGTGAGTTACGTTCGTTTTCCAATCGAATAAAGCGTTCGAAAACGCGTTCTCTATCTTCAACCGGAATGCCGGGGCCGTTGTCGCGGACGACTATTTCAAATTCATCGTCATTGCCTGCAAGTTCAATCGATACTTTGCCAGGCATTGGTGTGTACTTAATTGCGTTGTCTAGAAGATTCGTAACCGCTTGACCAATCAGGTGACGATTGCAGTAGTAGGTGGGGTTGTCGCTAATGGTAGCGCTAAAATCCATGCCCGATTCTTCCGCTACAGCTTCATACAATTCAGACAACTCGCCGAGCAAATCACCGATGGGCGTATCGCTCCATTGAGCGCCATCAATACCCGCTTCAAGCCGTGCAATACTGAGCATGGCATTAAAGGTTTGGATTAAACTGTCGGCATCTCCGATAGCACCTTCCATCTCTGCGCGGTAGGCATCCGGGTCACGCTCTTCCAGTAGGGTGACTTCAAGGCGGTTGCGAAGTCGCGTTAACGGGCTGCGTAAGTCATGCGCAACGTTGTTCGTGACTTGTTGCATGCTTTGCATTAAATCTTCAATACGGTTAAGCATGTCGTTGAGCTTGGTGGCGATCTCGTCAATCTCATCATCGCGCGCGGTTACCGATAGGCGTTGAGATAAATCACCACTCATGATCTCGGTTGCTGTGCGATTCACCGAATCAATTCGCCGCAGCATACGCATGCCAATCCACACACCACCTATGAGTGAGAAAAACAAAGTCAGTAACGTAGCTCCTACAACCAAAGAGAACGTGTGATCAAGCAATTCTTTCTCGTCACTAATTTCATGACCAATAGTGAGCTTTAAGCCGTTCTTCAATTGTGTTTCTGCAACACGTACTGGATTGAACGCGCGATTACTGCCGGGTGGTAAGTCAACGGCATCACCCATGTTTCTGGTGGTGTGAGATCGCATCGACTTCAAGCGAATGGGCATGTTCTCGTCAGTGGTATCTTCACTTGAACTTGCGGTTTCGTTGTTTTCCAGATAGTAGAAACGGTAGTAGCTGTCGATCTGGTTGCGTCGCTGGATTGCTTCGATAAGTTCGGGAAGTGCGCCCGACTTGTATAAATTGATTAGATAATCTGTTTCCAATCTTAGTCTGGCATCGACTTGCGATTCGATTTGAGATCGAGTGGACCAGTAAATAAAACCAAGCGTTGCTGCCGATAAGGCACTGAACAAGGTGGCGTAAATCAGAGCAAGGCGAAATGCCGAAGTTCGAAACAGGCGACCACGGTCTACTTGAATTTTGTTCGACCGTTTCTCCGGGGTTTCCGTTTTTTCTGAACTGCCAACGCGCCCGCCAGGTATAACCGTGCTCATGCTACGCCCACCGGGGCAGGCACTACGCAGAAAACAAAATGAATGGCGGAGTTGGCTGGCATAGTCAGAGTTTAGCGTGCTTGGCGGTAAACACAAAAAAAGCCGAGCACAAGACTCGGCTTTTAATTGTTTTGTAACCGCCGAGCGGGGCGGTTAGCGAGAAAAGCCTAGGAGGCTTCAACCGTACTGGACATTTCTTGAAGCTTGTATCCAGCACCTCGCACGGTGTGCAATAACGGGTTGTCAAAGTCTTTGTCGATCTTGCTTCGTAACCGGCTTATTTGCACGTCGATAACGTTAGTTTGCGGGTCGAAATGATAGTCCCACACGTTCTCTAGCAACATGCTGCGAGTCACGACCTGACCGGTGTGCTGCATGAGGTATTCAAGTAAACGAAATTCACGTGGTTGCAAATTGATGTTGCGACCCGAGCGAGTAACTTTGTGTTTGATCAAATCAAGCGTTAAATCGCCTACATGCAAAACGGTGCCTTGAACACCTGCTTGTGCACGGCGAGTTAAGGCCTGCAAACGTGCTGTTAATTCGCTTAGTGAATAGGGCTTAGTCAAGTAGTCGTCGCCACCGGCCTTTAAACCAGTCACACGCTCATCAACATCATCCAATGCACTGAGAATAAGCACAGGAGACATATTGCCCATGCGCCGTAGTTCTTCAATAATTGACAAGCCGTCGCGCTTTGGCAACATTCTGTCAATTATATGGGCATCGTAGGCGTTTGATACCGCCATTTGCAGACCTAACTCCCCGTCTGCCGCATGTTCCACTGCGTGCCCGCTTTCTGTCAGCCCTTTGACTAAATAGGCTGCTGCTTCCGTATCATCTTCGACTAGTAAAATTCGCATAATGCCCCCACTGTTATATCGCTTCGGTGCAGCTAGCAACAATCCCGTTGCTATTGTGACGGTATGGGTGGCGTTGCGGTAATGCAACTCACTCACTTAAGGTATTGTCACGGCTTCATAGAAGCAAAAGTACTAATGATTCAATCTTATCCTTGGAGTTCCGACTTATGTTTACTTTTTTTCCTAGTATGAGACAGCGGACAATAGCTATGTCCTCTCACACTTCGCGAACCCCTGACGCAAGAATATCCCGAAAACCTGTTATTTGGTTAGTTTTGCTGTCGATCCTTGCTGTAACGAAATCCTTTGCCGATACATTGCCCAATTTCAGTGCTCTGGTAGACACGGAAGGTGAGGCTGTTGTAAAAATCTCGGTCGTCTCTCAATCCGGTCAGAATGGTCTTAGCGGCATCCCAGGGTTCGATCTCGAGCAGTTACCGGAAAATTACCGCAGGTTTTTTGAACAACTGCCGCTAAACCCCGATCGTGGTCCGCGCCGTGGTACCGGTTTTGGTAGTGGTTTTATTATCGATTCGGATGGCTACGTGATAACCAATGCACATGTTGTTGATGGTGCAGTCGACATAAAAGTCGGTTTACAAGACAGGCGTGAACTGAGTGCCACTTTGGTTGGAACGGATAAATCCAGCGACATTGCAGTATTGAAAGTCGATGCGAAAAATTTACCTGTGGTAAAAATTGGCGACTCGGACAACATAAAGGTAGGCGAATGGGTACTTGCGATTGGTTCACCTTTTGGATTTGAACATACGGCCACGCAAGGCATCGTGTCAGCTCTGTCGCGTAGTTTGCCAGATGAGACTTACATCCCTTTTATACAAACCGATGTTGCCGTAAATCCTGGTAATTCAGGTGGGCCCTTGTTCAACACCGATGGCGATGTAATCGGCGTTAATTCGCAAATATATTCGCGCTCGGGTGGTTACCAGGGTTTATCGTTTGCCATACCCATCAATGTAGCTATGTCTATTGCTGAGCAATTGCGTGAAACTGGATTTGCTACGCGTGGTTGGTTAGGTGTGCGTATTCAAAATGTTGATCAGTCTTTAGCTGAATCGTTTGGCTTGACGCGACCTGAAGGCGCATTGATTTCAGAAGTCACACCTGATAGCCCAGCGGAAAAGGCCGGTTATAGAGCAGGTGATATTATTCTTTCGTTTAATGGCCGCGAAGTGCCTTTCTCCAGCGCATTGCCCCCCATGGTTGGTGTGATAAAGCCGGGCGATACTGTTAAGAGTATCGTGCTTCGAGACCGGAATAAGAAAACCATTAAAGTCACGATCGAGCCGTTGGAAAAAGACGTGAAAAATGCCCGCACGAAAAATTCTCAAGGCAAACGTTTGTCGAGTTTAGGTGCTACCGTTGCACCGGTTGACCAGGCTGAGCTTGATGACTTAGGCATAAAGCATGGCGTGCGTGTAGTTGAACTTGCCGCCGATGGTGCGGCTGAGGACGCCAATATGATGCCGGGCGATATTATTGTGTCGTTAAATTTGGCTCAGGTTGAGTCGGTAAATCAACTTGAATCTTTGCTAGAAGATGCGCCAACTGACCGGTCGGTTCCAGTACTGGTGCAGCGCGGTGAGGATGTCGAGTACTTTTCGATCAATCTGCGTTAAGTGATAGGCGGTAGAAGCCTTGCAGGTGTGAGGCTTCTATTCTTTGTTTTCTTTCTCTTCGTCTATCATAACTTCCTCAAGTTTTAAACCGGTAAGACTATTAACTCTGCGCCACATAAAGTAGAAAATAGCCAGCATCATAATCACCGAAGGAATCATGATGACGGGGTAACTCAAATAACCCATTCGACCGACTTCTTGATTAAATTCTTTTGTTCCGCTTTCGCTGACCACGATCGTTTTCGCCAACACAAAATTCATAATCGCGGAGAATACAAATGTGCCTGCAAATAAGTAATTTGCTCGATCTAGCGTCTTTTCAAAGGCGAGCTTTGTGTTGTTTTTCTCTAGTGCCTGTTCGATTTTTTCCACGTGCATGACTTGTGGATTCAACAGTAATTTTTTAATCACGGGGTAGCCGAGCTTGTGCGCAATAAAAACGCCAAGTCCAATTAAGGTTGGGAAAGCTGCCTCTTTAACGGCAAACCATTTGGAATCTATTTCCAGTAAAGCAATGCCACCTGTAAACAATGTGCTAACGAGTCCGAGTACCGCGATATAGTTTCGCTTGCGGTATTTAATTAGCTCGTAAAGACCCCAGCCAATAGGGAATGCCAGCGCCACGACTAAAGCCCACACGGGTCCAAGCTTATCTTCATCGCTAAGCTGAATCAGAATAGTGGACGGAATGATTACGCTGACGATCAGATCAACAAATGGGCGTGGTTTGTGTTCGACTTCGGTCACTGAATTTTGCTATTAGTAAAGTTAGAAGAATTTATAAGTTAGGCATAAAAAAGGCCGCCTTGCGGCGGCCCCCGTGTTCTAGCTGACATCTGCAGTGCATTTTCCAGCTAGACAGAGCCTACGGTTAGCAACTTATGCTGCCTGAACCCCACTCTGTTGTGAAATGCCAAGTACTGAAATGCCAGTCATCGAAACACTAAAATTAGACATTTGATCACCTCCCTTGCGTTTGCCAATGGAATAGTGAGCCTAGCATGAAATTCGGGTGTTTGTTTAGCTAACGGCTATCGGACGTCTACAATCTAAGGTGTGCGCAGTGTTGACGAAGCGCTTGGAAGGTTATTAGGATTAACAAGGCGCGGTGCTCCAGAGCCTATACGAAGCGACCGATAAGTCGTTCGCCGCGAATCAATCTCCACATTCGGAATCACAACGTTATAAAAGTTGGAATCTTCTCGTACCTGTAACTCAACACTGTGATTACCCTCGCTCAGCGGAATTTGCACCAGCGTTACGTGTGCCGGTAGTGTTTCCCAGCTGCGCGTGTCGGCAACTTCGCTAGCCAAAAACGCGACCGAAAATAGTGCGCCGAGTAATTCATCTTCTCGAGCCAGAGCATGTGCAATTCCTTTTTTTGCCGCCACGCGAAGAATTTGTTTTGTTGCAATGCTTTTGCCTCTTGCGGCCAATGCTGCACGCGATACGTCAACGGTTTGCAATGTCAGCACATCAGCGTGGTGGTTTTCGCCGTCTTTATTGACGGCCAATTTAATATTCGGCCGCGGAATTACCGGGTAGATTGGGAAAGATGCATACGTTGATGCATCAATGTATATCTCGCCAGGTGTTTTGTGCGGAATAGAACCTGTTTGTAGGAAGACAACGAGCTCGCCCTTGCGATCCCCCACTCGTGCTTTGCCAGAGATCAGATCTTTAAAATCATTCGCATCTTGTTCACGACCTAGTCGTTTTGCGTTTTGCCATGCTCGTCGGGCAACGCCTGAGTTTAATCTGGCTTCTTGAAATAGCTTTTTGTATTCAATGTGCGCGCTGTCGGGTTTGCCGGCGGCCTCAAAGCTCATGGCAATGAGTGCACGCGTGTAGACGTCTTTACGTAAATGGTCACCGTGCTTATCGAGCACCTGCAGTGCCTGGCGTGCTTCTACCGCGGCGCTATCGGGGCGGTTAAGCAGCAAAAAATTCATCATCTGAAAAGTATGAATCCACAAACGTTCGCTGTATTCACCTTTATAAGTTGATACCCAATCATTGGTTACGAGCGATGCAGATTGTTCACGAACGCTGATAAAGTCCAGCCGCGCCAGCATATCGGTTGCAGCTCTGAAGGCGAGAACGCTTTGTTCGTAGTCTCCAGCGGTGTGGGCAATTAAACCGCGATCAAGGTGGGCAAGTAAGCGATCGCGGCCGGAAATCGACTCGGTTTCAAGCGTGGTTAACGCGGCTTGTGGTTGACCGCTAAAGAATTGATTGCGCGCATCATAAAGAGAGCTATTGGTAGCACAGCCCTGCAATACAATCGCGGCACACAACAGTGCCGCGCGATGACGCAAACGTGATAACACTCAACTTACCAACCAAGAATAGGTTGCGAGGACTCACGGGCAATTTCAACATTGTCAGCCCAGCTAACTTCGCCGGTTTGAATGTTGGTCATTTCAAGATTAAGGCTGTAGTACACCAACTTACGCTTATTCAAGCGCCACTGGCGAGGTTGGTTCTTCTCAATTGAACGCAAGGTGCCCGAAAGAATGTAATTGGCCCCAAGCTGTCGACCTTCAATAATGCGCTGTTCAGGAGGAACAAAACCAGCATATTGAAAGTCAGCTTCGGCCAACACGTTATCGCGTTGTTTGCGATTAACGAATCGGTATTCCCCCGCCTTTATTAAAGACAAGCGAATATCATCGCTGATGCCGCCGGTATTAATATGTTCGGCTGTTTCGTTAGCGATGCCGTAAGTGACGATGATAGGCTTACCGGACTCGCGGTTAAGCAGTGGCGTATTCATCAAACTATCGGTTAGGCTCGCAACGATTTCCTTTTTATCGGAAAAGTCATAGTTCGCGTCGTAGTGAATGGTGTCTTCATTTGGGTCGAGTGTGCGAGTCGTTGCAGCGCAACCCGTTGCTAATACAGCAACCGCGATCACGGCTGCGCGCATTGGCGTGGCAAGTGTTAGTTTAGAAAGGTTCATATTTAGTCCTTCGCATTAAGAGCGATCATAAGCATAGTGCGTATATATGAATAGAGTGTGCAATCTGCAAGCCGTTCATTCAAGTAACGAGATGTAACGCTTTAAAACTGCGGATTAGCTAACGTGCAAGCGTAAAACAGTGTGTTTTTTTGCCCTTAGATTCACGCTTTTAGTCCAATGGACTACAAGCTCGTAGCCCATTAGTGCAGTGAAACACGGCTATAACGTGGATCGGGTGCGTTTGACGGCGTTTTCCCAGCCGGCAATCGCTTGTTCACGATCAGCTTGTTCCATATTCGGTGTAAACGCCTGATCTTGCTGCCAGTTTGCGGTTAGGTCGTCTAGCGATTGGTAAATACCACATTGAAGTCCAGCTAAATAAGCCGCTCCCAATGCTGTAGTTTCGGTTTGCATAGGCCGTTGGACCGGCACGTTCAGAATGTCTGAGAGCGTTTGACTGAGCCAATTGTTTTTCACCATACCGCCATCCACTCGCACGGTATCAAGCGACGCCCCATCGCTCTTAATGGCGTTGAATAAATCCATGGTTTGAAAACACACGGACTCCAATGCTGCGCGTGCCAGCTCCTTCGGGCCGGTATCGCGAGTCAGTCCGTATAGCGCACCGCGTGCATCCGGGTCCCAGTAAGGTGCGCCCATACCAGTGAAGGCAGGTACCAAATAAACACCTTGGTTATTGCTTAAATCTTTGGCCATCGACTCAGTTTCATCTGCCGATTTAATCACGCCTAAGCCGTCTCGTAACCATTGAATAGCAGCGCCTGCTACAAAAATAGATCCTTCAATCGCATACGTTGTCTTGCCGTTAAGGCGATAGGCCACGGTGGTTAGCATTTTGTTTTTCGACGCTATTGCTTTGTCGCCGGTATTTAGCATGACGAAACACCCAGTGCCATACGTGCTTTTAACCATACCTTCTTCAAAACACACCTGCCCGATAGAGGCTGCGTGTTGGTCACCGGCGACACCACATATCGGTAAAGATGCACCTAATACATTTTTATCTGTTTGACCAAAGTCTGCAGCGCAATCGTGTACCGTGGGTAGTAAATTTTTTGGTACGTTTAACATCGCTAACTGATCATCATCCCATTGATTGTTGTGGATGTTAAACAGTAGGGTGCGGCAAGCATTCGTGGTGTCGGTTGCGTGTACCTGCCCGCCGGTTAAGCGCCAAATAAGAAAGCTATCCATAGTGCCGAATGCCAGCTCACCTTGCTCGGCTCGTTCACGTGCACCCGGCACATTGTCGAGCAACCAATTGACTTTGGTGCCGGAGAAATAGGGATCTAATAACAAACCGGTGCGTGCGGTAACTTTTTCTTCATGACCAGCGTTTTTCAATTCCTTGCAAAACGGGGCGGTTCTACGGTCTTGCCACACAATCGCGTTGTGGATGGCTTTGCCGGTTTTGCGATCCCAGATAACGGTGGTTTCGCGTTGATTTGTTATGCCAATAGCGGCCACGGTCCGGCCCTTTTCGGCAGCGGTTTGTAATACCTCTTTGCACACACTTAAGGTGGTATCCCAAATCTCTTCCGGGTCGTGTTCAACCCAGCCAGATTGTGGGTAAATTTGGGTGAATTCGCGCTGAGCCACAGCCATGCTCGAGCCGTCTTTTTCAAACAACATGGCGCGTGAACTTGTGGTGCCCTGATCGATACTAAGGATGAGCGGCTCAGACATGGAATCTCCTGCTAATGCGTGTTTTTATGTGTAGGCATTTTGCCATCAGCGGCCCGAATTCAGTGCCTGACAGCGCTATAGATAGTAGCACTTATTGCCGATATGTTCGATCTAGGTTCGTTTGGCATTCGTTTGATGTATAATGCGAATATGCATCATGCGTCTTGTTGGGTGCCTTGGCGGCTCTACGGTAATTTCTATGTCTGATCAAACAACTCAATCCAATACTGACTTCGACCTCGTTGTCATTGGTGGTGGTATTAATGGCGCCGGTATCGCACGCGACGCAGCTGGCCGTGGCTTATCAGTATTGTTGGTTGAAAAAGACGATTTGGCGGAGCATACATCCTCAGCCAGCACCAAGTTGATACATGGTGGCTTACGTTACTTAGAACACTACGACTTCATGCTCGTACGTCATGCGCTACAAGAGCGTGAAGTCTTATTAAAAGCTGCGCCCCACATCATTTGGCCGCTTCGCTTTGTATTGCCTCACCACAAAGCACTGCGTCCTAAATGGCTTATACGCCTGGGCTTGTTTTTATATGATCATATTGGTGGACGTAAACTCCTTCCCGCATCGCACTCACTTAATTTAACCAAGCATGTCAGTGGTGAAGCCTTAAAGGGTGAATTCAAAAGTGGTTTTGAATATTCAGATTGTTGGGTTCAGGATGCACGGTTGGTAACGCTTAACGTGATGGACGCAGCAGAACGTGGGTGCGATGTTCGAACGCGTTGTGAATGCACCGACTTGATCAGGCATGATGGGCAGTGGCAAATTCATTTACTTAATAAATTCTCTAACGACAAGTCAGTTGTTAGCGCCAGGGCCGTGGTTAACGCTTCTGGCCCGTGGGTAGAAGAAACCTTAGACCTTGATGAAGAGCATGACTCAAAACACGGTGTACGATTGGTTAAGGGCAGTCATATCGTTGTGCCAAAACTGTTTGACCATCCGTATACCTACATTTTTCAAAACGCTGATAACCGTGTGCTATTCGCTGTGCCGTACGAGCAGGACTACACGTTATTGGGCACAACCGATGTTGAAGTGGATGACAAGCCAAGTAAACAGCACATCGATGAAGATGAGATCAACTATATTTGTAAAAGTGTTAGTGAGTATTTTGATAAACCGGTTGATCCTGCTACGGTTAAATGGTCTTACGCTGGTGTGCGGCCGCTCTATGACGATGCATCGGAAAATGCATCGAAAGTAACGCGCGACTACAAACTGGATTTAGATGTTCGTAAGAATGCTCCCGTGTTGTCGGTCTATGGTGGCAAGATCACTACGTATAGAAAATTGGCAGAGCAGGCGGTGGATATGCTCAAAGACACATTGGGTCATACAAAACCTTCCTGGACAGCAGATGCACCCTTGCCAGGCGGCGATATCGCTAATGCCGACTTCGATGGTTTTCTTGCTGGATTAAAAACGCAATACACTTGGATGGAAGAGTCCTTGTTGCTCGATTATGCTCGCAACTACGGAACGCGAATCTCTAAACTGTTAGCTGGCGTCTCTAGCGTAGAAGGCCTGGGGCAACATTTTAGTGGGCCACTGTATCAGGCTGAAGTTGATTACTTGGTTGAAAACGAATGGGCGCGATCGGCAGAAGATATATTATGGCGCCGATCGAAAAAGGGTCTACACACAGACGCAAACACTGCCGATGTGTTGCAAGCCTACTTGGATAAAACCTATACCTTTAATGAAGCGCAAGCCTTGCCCAAAGTGTCTTAGGCTAAGCCGCTCTAATCACGCTTGCGTCGTTGGAGTCCAGCCACCGCGCAAGTGTTGCAATATCTGAAGGTGGGTATTTGACGTTGCCTTGAATGAGGTTGCAGCCCATTTGGGCAAGTATGTCGTGGTCTGCTTGTGTTTCAACAACGGTTGCCACAACACAAGTGTTGAGTTGCTCGGCCATTTGAATGATGCCTGCAACCATGGTTTGCTTAATGTTGTCGCCCGTTAAGTCCCTGCACAATGAGCTATCTAATTTAAGGCTGTGTGGTTGTAAATGCAGCAAGGCTTGGAAGTGGCTATTTGCGCCACCAAAGTTACTCAACGTTATACCGTAACCTTCTTCTCGTAGTTCTTTTAAGTTTTCAAGTAAGGTGGCCTCATGGTGTATTGTTTTGCCGTCTTCCACAATCTCTAAGCTAATTTGACTGGGCTCTAGCTTGTGTCGTTCGGTTTCGCTTTGCAGGTAGGCAACACTATCGCGTTCGCGTAGACGGATAATGGGCGCGGTGATGCTGAACTTAGAAACGTCCGCATCGCAATCGCTTAAGGCTTTGATGCCTTGTAAGCACTGATTGAACATTTCCCGGTCGATCTCTTTGAGTACTTTGGCGTCGGTGTGTTGCTCAAATTTTGAAAAACTCATTAACCCAAGCGTACTGTGTTGCCAACGAGCCATAGCTTGAATGCTGCACACCAGTCCTGATTGCATACAAAACGTTGGCTGAAAGTGCGCGATAATACTGCCATTGCTACACGCTTCTGCCAGTTCTTTCTTCATTGATTGCGCAGCCACGAATTCAGATCGCATCAGCGGCTCATACATATGGAACTGATTGCGCCCCTTTACTTTCGACGTATATAAAGCTAAGTCGGCGTTTTGTAGCCATAAGTCAGCATCCAGCGACTGGCCAGTTCGATTAAACGCGATACCAATGCTTGCGCCAATTTGATACATATGCCCCTCGAGCTGCATGGGCTGGTTTAATGAATCAATCAATCGTCCGGCCATTTCAACCATGGTTTGTTCGTTGGCTATGTTGGGACAGGCAACGACAAATTCATCGCCTCCAATTCGCGCTACCAAGTCACCGGGCCGAACATTGGCGTTAAGCCGATTAGCAACAACAATGAGCACCTCATCACCAGCGGCATGACCGAGTGTGTCGTTTATTTGTTTAAAGCGATCAAGGTCTATTTGCAGAATGGCGCTGTAGGCGTCATCGTTTAATATCTCGTGAAGGCATTCGAACAGTTTTCTGCGATTGGGTAATTCGGTAAGCGGGTCTTGCATGGCAAGACGAGCCATTTCTGATTGTTCCATCGAGCATTGCTGAGATGCTTCCAGAACGGCGTTTACATCGTGTACTGCGCTGAGCATATCGCGTAACTGATCGACGAGATCGCCGGGTGCGTTTTTAGCGCAAACGAACCCGCCTTCACGAGCCCCACCATTGCTGGCGCTCAGTGAAATCCATTGTTCATCGGCGGCTAATTCAGGAGCGGAAGAGTCAAGTTTGATTCCTCCGATCGCACTAATTAACGTCGCTAATTCCGTGCTGTCTGGGTATTGCCCGTTGTTCATTTTTTCTATGTTTTTGGTTAAGCTAAGTGGCACTGCCGATGATCAATGCCACAATCTAGTTGTCGGCCTGCAGCCCAACACCTGTAAGCCTTTGCAGCCGCTCATTGGGGTGTTGTAATGTTTTTGAGGTGTGCGTTTTGTCAAAGTGATGCGGTATACATTTTTGCTGTGATGGGATTAGCATCTTGTTTGGATTTACTTGGGTAATATTTCATGGCTCAGCGGTTAAAACGCATGCGTAGATTTCAGCCAACTTTGCGAATTGGTGCTTTGTTCGTCTTGGTTTGCGCTATGTCCGGTTCTGCAGTTGGTGGCTCGCTGCCGGTGGCGGTAGATGGGCAGGCTTTGCCAAGTCTTGCGCCCATGCTCGAGCGGGTTACACCTGCCGTTGTAAACATATCCACGGTGGGGCGGGTGCGGCAGTCCAACAGCTTGATGGACGACCCTTTCTTTCGACGTTTTTTTGATTTGCCAGACACGCCATCCCAATCACAGCCACAAAGCTTAGGCTCAGGCGTCATTGTTGATGCGCAGCGCGGTCTTATCGTGACCAATGATCATGTCATTACAAATGCCAGCAAAATACTGGTTGCATTGAGCGATGGAAGAGAAGCGCAGGCTCAATTGATTGGCACCGATCCAAGAGCCGATGTTGCGTTAATACAAATTGATCTTGATAACTTGGTTGCGGTGGACTGGGCAGATTCTGATGCCTTGCGTGTGGGTGACTTTTGTGTGGCCATTGGTAATCCGTTTGGCTTGGGGCAGACGGTGACCTCTGGCATTGTCAGCGCGCTTGATAGAAGCGGACTAGGTATAGAAGACTTTGAAGACTTTATTCAAACCGATGCATCGATAAATCCTGGCAACAGTGGCGGAGCACTGGTTGATTTAAACGGACAACTCATTGGCATTAATACAGCGATTGTAGGTCCATCCGGCGGCAACATCGGTATAGGCTTTGCGATACCTGCCAACATGGCTGTCGATATTATCGATCAGCTGCTTGAATTTGGTGAAGTAAAACGAGGCGAGCTTGGTATTGCTGCGCAACCGTTAACCCCTGAACTCGCGGAAGCGTTCGGCATTAATTCGCGCTTTGGGGTTGTGATTGCACGTATTCGTCCTAACTCGCCGGCTCAGAACGCCGGTTTGCAGGTTGGGGATGTGATAACCAGTATCGATGGCAAGCCTGTACGTGATGTGCGCGCCGTTAAAAATAGCATTGGCTTGGTGCGTCTAGGTCAGCGCTTAAGTATGGGTGTTATACGTGCCGGCAAACGAATTGACATCAGCGCTATCATCGAACAGATTGAGGAAAATACTCTATTAACAGGCGTTGCGTTGGCTGAAGAGGTTACGCGCAATGGCCGCCCCTATGTGTTGATTGAATCCATTGAGCCGGGCAGTCGATTGGATGAAGCTGGTTTGCAAGCGGGTGATATTATTTTGTCGGTAAATAAAACGTATATTGAAACCATTGCAGCGCTTGAACGCCGAGCGGAAAATCAAAAAAGCTTGTTGCTACTTATCCAGCGTGGTCAGGCGACCGACTATGTAGAGATTTCCGAGTAGTATTCTCGCGTTGTATTTTTACTAGTATCGTTTCATTCGAGGTTGATCGAAATTTAGTAGCCGGGTGTATTGCGCTCAACCCAGCGATGCGTACCGTCTTTAAGCGTTTCTTTTTTCCAAAACGGTGCACGGCTTTTCAAGGCTTCCATTAAGAATCGACAAGCATCAAACGCAGCAGCCCTGTGTGCTGACCAAACCACTGTTAGCACGATAGGTTCGCCCGGTTTAATATCACCCACGCGATGCACAATCAGTGCATCGTCTATGGGCCATTGCGAACGCGCATCATCAATCACGGCTTCCAGTTCTTTCTCGGTCATGCCCGGGTAGTGCTCAAGCATGAGTCCGGTGACATCATCACCTTCATTGAAATCGCGCATCGTGCCAATAAAACTGGCTGCCGCGCCAATACTTTCTTTTTTCAAATTCGCTTCGTGTGCCCTTTGCATGGCAAACGGGTCGAACGAATCTGGTTTGATAAAAACGGCCATGTGTTACTAGCCGCCAGTGATGGGAGGAAAAAAAGCCACCTCGTCACCGTCATTCACGGCTGCATCCGGTTCCGTGTGTTCAAGATTGGACGAGCACAGCACATGTGGCGGCATGGGGTGGTCTGTGGCCAGTTTCCACACATCACGAATGGTTTTTGCCTTGGCGGCATCCACCTCTGTATTTGGGTTGGTTATTTGCTCTCTCAAACTGGCAAAGAATTTGACTCTAATAGTCATGTGCGTTTCCACCTTAGGGTCTAACATGATACCCAAAGTCCACCTGTACGAGGAAGATCATGAGCGAACTAACCCATTTCAATGAATCCGGCAACGCCCACATGGTGGATGTTGGCGACAAGCCCATCACCCACCGAGTGGCTGTGGCTGGGGGGCTTATCCGTATGCTGCCGGAAACTCATGCCATGGTTTGCGCAGGAACCCACAAAAAAGGGGATGTTTTAGGGATTTCGAGGGTTGCAGGCATCATGGCTGCAAAGAAAACCAGTGAGTTGATCCCGCTGTGTCACCCGATTGGGCTGACGCGAGTCGATATCGAATTTCAGACCGACCAATCCGATACGGAAATCCATTGTCAGGTGCGTGCCGAGGTGCATTCCCAAACCGGCGTCGAAATGGAGGCGCTGACGGGTTTGCAAGTGGCCTTGGCGACCATATATGACATGTGCAAGGCGGTGGACCGCGGCATGGTCATCAGTGAAGTTCGGTTGCTGGAAAAATTCGGTGGTAAGTCGGGTCATTTTAAGGCTGATGAAAACTAGAAAGATTACATGTGCCGTGACGGTAACGCCGCACCAAAAGTGCTGCTCTACACTTCACGTGCAAATAACAAGATTGAGGTATCAAATTGTTGATGACAATCGGTCTTGTCGCTTACAGGCAGAAAATTAAATGAAATTGTTGAAATGGTTGGTCGTTAGTGTAGTAAGTCTAGTGTTGCTGGTCGGCATTGGCGCTGTAGCCTTGGTGTACCTGGTCGACTGGAATGATTTCCGCGACAATATCCAAAATCAAACTAAAAAGCATACCGGTCGTGATCTGACCATCGCGGGTGATTTAAGCCCGACGGTATTTCCGTGGTTAGGCGTATCGATTGGCGATATTTCATTAGCCAACGCAGAAGGCTTTGGTGATGTGCCGTTTGCGAAAATGGGCAGTGCTGATGTCAAAGTTGAATTGTTGCCACTACTTAAAAGAGAAATCAACATTAAAACTGTTGAGTTAAACGGGCTTAACGTTGACCTGCAACGGGCAGCCGATGGCACCACCAACTGGGATGACTTACTCAAATCCAGCGGAGCCACAACAACAACTGAAAGTGAAGATGCGGGTACGGAAGTCGAGGTAGAGGGTGACTCTGCGGCTATCGCTGCACTGGCTGTTGGCGGTATTTCAATAAGCGATGCGAATGTGTCTTGGCAGGATGTGCAAAGTGGTACTGATGCCAAATTGCAGAACTTCAATTTAAACACCGGTGCCATTGAACTGGCTAAACCGTTCGATCTATCCACAGACTTTAACCTTGCGAGCAACAGCATGGGTTTGCAGGCAGGTGTTAACGGTGCCGGTGAAGTCATGTTGGATTTGGAAAACCAGGTTTATTCGCTTAATGGCTTGAAGCTAACTGCCAACGCCAAAGGTGCATCATTGCCGGATGGGAAACTTGATGCCACCTTGGGTGCGAATATTATGGCAATGCTTGCTGAGCAGAAAATTGCTGTGCAAGGCCTATCATTAAATGCCTTGGGTTTGATTTTAAGCGGTAACGTGGATGTAGCCAATTTAGATACGCAGCCAGCTGTTTCAGGTCAACTTTCCAGCAACGAATTTAGTCCTTTGGATTTGTTTGCAACACTGGGTATTGAAGCCCCAACAACGGCCGACCCTAACGTACTTAAAAAAGCAAGCTTGTCATTGTCGCTGGATGCATCGCCTGCAAGTGCAAAGCTAAACGACTTAACCATAAAGTTAGATGACACCACGTTTTCGGGCAATGCCTCGGTGCCATCGCTAGCCGCCGCCATACCACCGTTACGTTTTAAGTTTGGTGTTGATCAAATTGATCTTGATCGCTATTTGCCACCGGTTGTGGAAGGGCAGGCCGAATCGACCGATACAACGGTTGCCAGTGGCCCCGTTGCAACAGGTGATGAGCCGATCGAACTACCGCTCGATATGATGCGCCAGCTCGATGTTGATGGCGAGTTCAATGTGGGCAGTGTGAAAGTAATGAACTTAACCACACGCGATATCGCCGTGCCTGTGAATGCAAAGAATGGTCGTATAGCGATAAACGGTATGCGCGCGAGTATGTACCAGGGTCAATTAAATTCAAATGCGACCATCGATGCTACAAGCGATACACCAAACTATGCCGTTGATATGAACTTAAGCGGTATTGAGGCCGACCCACTGTTGGTTGACTTACTCAAGAAAGATTCGTTCTTGACCGGTAACGGTCAGTTTGCTGCAAACATCACCACCGGCGGTAATAGCGTTAATGCGATAAAGGCGGCATTGAACGGTAACTTTAATACAGCATTTAATGATGGTTCTATCAATGGTGTGAACATTGGTTATCAGATTCGCCGCGCAAAGGCTGCGCTAACCGGTCAGACTCTACCTGAAGAACAAACCAACGTTAAAACAGACTTTTCAGCCCTGTCGGTCAGTGGCCGATTCACCAATGGTGTTATGCAGTCGGACGACTTAGATATGCGTTCGCCACTGTTGCGTGTTGGCGGTGGTGGTCAAGTTGATCTGCCCGGTGAAATGGTCGATTACACCATGACAACCCTGATCACCGGCAGCACGCAAGGTCAAGGTGGTAAAGACTTAGATTCACTTAAAGGCGTGAAGCTGGATATTCCCATACGCGGCAGCTTTGATGAGCTAGCGGCTAATTTCGCCGGAGTGATTTTGTCCGGCATGAAAGAGAATATTGCCAATAACATCAAGGGCGAAGCAGCCGCGCGCGCAAAGGCTGAAGCTGAGAAGCTTAAGCAACAAGCGCAAGAGCGACTTAAAGCTGAAGAAGCCAAAGCACGTGCAAAGCTTGATGCAGAAAAGAAAAAAGCGCAGGAGCGTTTAAACGCTGAGAAAGCCAAAGCACAAGAGCGATTAAACGCGGAAAAAGCGCAAGCACAGCAGAAGGCTGATGAAGCGCTTAAGAAAGGCACCGATCAGGTTAAGGACAAGTTGCAAGGACTGTTTAAGTAAATCTCTTCAAATCGGGTTCACGGTGTAGACTGTGGCCCGATGTCAACGCTTACGAAAAAACAACGCGAAAGCTTTGCGCTCAAGGTGCTCGAATGGTTCGATGAGCATGGTCGCAAGCACCTTCCATGGCAGCAAAATCCAACGCCCTATCGTGTCTGGGTCTCGGAGATTATGTTGCAACAAACACAAGTGGCTACCGCCATACCCTACTACGAGCGTTTTATGCAACGCTTTGTTGATCTGGAATCTTTATGTAATGCACCCTTAGATGAGGTGTTAGTGCATTGGTCTGGACTTGGCTACTATGCGCGAGCGCGAAATCTTCACAAGTGCGCGGTCACGGTGGTAGAAAAACACCAGGGCGAATTGCCGGTAACGCTTGATGAGTTACAAAGTCTGCCTGGTATCGGTCGATCAACGGCTGCGGCCATTTTAAGTTTATCTGGCGGTCAGCATGAAGCGATTCTGGATGGCAACGTTAAGCGTGTGCTAGCCCGTTGTTTTACAGTTGAAGGTTGGCCTGGTAAAAGTGCAGTGCTGGATGAGTTGTGGCGTTATTCCGAACAAGTAACACCAGCAGAACGCACCGGGCCTTTTAATCAGGCAATGATGGATTTGGGCGCAACCCTTTGCACACGTTCCAAGCCGCAGTGTTCACAGTGTCCATTGATGAGAGTCTGCAAGGCCAATAAGTCAAACACACAAATTGATTATCCTGGAAAAAAACCAAAGAAAGTATTGCCGGTAAAAGCTGCGCGCATGTTGGTGTTGCGTAATGCAGAAAACAAGTTGTTATTAGTACAAAGACCGCCTACTGGCATTTGGGGTGGGCTATGGAGTCTGCCAGAGCTAGGTGATATTGAGTTAGAGCAATGGTTGCAAGATGCTGGGCTAACGGCGGTGGGTGATGCGCACAGTTTTGCCCGTTTTAGACATACGTTTAGTCATTACCATCTCGATATAGATGCAGTCACACTAACGGTGAAGGGAAAAACCTTGCAGCGTGTTGATGATTTAGCTAAGTACGTTTGGTACGACGGAAAGAAATTACCTGGTGGCGTGCCGGCACCAATCACCAAAATAATAGACCTGTTGGAGTTTTAGTTACTTTTGTCTGGATGTAGTGCGCCATAGTTCGACCGCTAACTTAGTCTAGTTCCTGCCCGTTCTGTGCGGTACCGGTATTAATACCATCTTGCTGTAAAAGCCAGCTGTCATAATCCTACGAACCAACAATTCACTGTTGTGGATGAACTGGACTTTCTGTTGAGGACGCGGCTATGCAAGTGCAATTAACTCGATCAATCCTATTCTCTTTTTTGAGTGGCACATTGCTATTGGCTGCCTGCTCGTCCGGCTCCGATTCGTCTGTTGGCGTCGAAACCAATGTAGTAACAGTTGAACCTAACATACTGCCTGTTTCAGATGCACCACTTGTCGATGACCCGCCAGTTGATGACCCGCGTAATGCAGATTACGCAAACGGTGTTCCATCGAATACAGGTATAGCCGGTAGACCACGCGCAAGTACACAGAGTTTTACGGCAAGGCGCCCTGAATCCATAGATTTGGAATATTTAAGCGATTCTAATGGGTTCAACATTGCCATTGATTCTGATACAGATGTGTACGGCAATAATTTTGAAGCCTTGGGTGATGTTAATGGCGATGGTTTACCTGACTTTGTGATCAGTACAAACAAAGATGCGTGGTTGGTATTCGGTAGTGGCAATAACTTGAATGACATTGATTTCGAAAACTTCGATAGTTCAGCAGGGGTGAAGCTAGTGCCACCCGGCTATTTCGAGCCAGTGGGTGATGTGAATGGTGACAATATTGATGATATAGGGTGGCAGACGTACGAACCAGAAACCAACGCTACCGGCATGGTTGTTGTGTTCGGACGCAATGACGGTAAGTTGGAAACTGCTATGCAAGTGCCAGTGATGGGCGTGGATGGCTTTCAGATAGTCAACGAGTTGCGACCCAATTCCGTGCGCTCTATTACATCGGCTGGTGATTTTAACAATGACGGCGTTTCTGATTTAGTCATCGGTGGCTTCGAGCATGATGTGTTTGATAATGAAGAGCCGGTGGCGTGGGTTTTGTTTGGTGGCAAGAATATTGGATCTGCCGGGCCTATAGATGTGTCGCAAATCACCTCTGGCGCGGGCGTTACTTTTATCGCGCCGATGAGTGCTGAACAAATTGATGCGGTGTATGAAACCAGCTTAGGTGGATTTGATATCAATACCACCAGTGGATTTGATTTGAATGCAGACGGTATCAATGATATCGCTATTGGCACTGACCACTTTGATTGGATAGCCAACGAAGGTTCGCGTCGCACCTATGTTGTCTATGGTGGTCAGTCTCAAGATGAGGGTATCGTTGATCTACGGCAGCTTGATGGTGAGAACGGAATATTGCTTGAATCAACTTCCGTTCCTTACGGTGCTGACCCTGATGTTGTCGTGGCCGTTGGCGATATTGATGGTAACGGCTATGGTGATCTGGGCATTAGTAGTGATCTGGCAAACAGCTTCGTCTTGTATAGCGGTGTTGGCATTGACGGCGCTGTTGCTAATATAGATGCATTACCGCAAGAATCGGTGTTGAGATTTATTGATTCAGGTGACGAAGAGAGGATAGTGTCTGATGTGTTTGGTATAGGTGACATCGATGATGATGGTGTAGATGACCTTGCTATCGTTGTTGCTTATGGTGGTGCCAGTATTGTGTACGGCAATGCGGAAAACCGACTCAACTCCTTCGACTTAAACCAAAGCTACGCATCCACTGCCACTTTGGTGGAAGGCTCTGAAGGCATTCATGCGTGGTCAAACAGAGATTCAATTCTTGCATTGGGTGATATCAATGTTGATGGCGTTGATGACATCGGTTTCGCATGGAAAGATGAATACTATCATCGGGCCGTGAAAGATATTGGTGATATTAATGGTGATGGTGTAAACGATCTATCTGTTGGCGATTATTTAGAATTCAGTGCAAATATCTATTTGTTGCGTGTGGTGTACGGCTTTGGTGTTGATGGATTTACCGGTGTATTGGC
>CALHOU010000106.1 GCA_938035945.1 uncultured Granulosicoccaceae bacterium | reverse complement strand
TTGAATCCAAGCTTGTTCTGGCAAAACCCTGGTTTTACATTCTCCGCTCAAGTGCAACTACCTGTTGAGTCACCATCGTCGGGCGATACGCTAGAACCTGACTATCGCTTACGCGCTATATTCGAAAAGCAATTCTAAGCGCCTGCTTGCGTTGCTTCCACTGACGATATCTGGATAAGGCCGCATGATTATCGATCATATTGGCTTCAGTGTTTCCGACTACGAAAAAAGCAAAGCATTCTACACATCGGTGTTAGCAACGCTTAATATAAAACTTGTGATGGAAGTGCAGGGCTGGGCAGGATTTGGCATTGGGCAAAAGGCTGAATTTTGGTTCGGCCCCGATGAATACGTACATCGGCCCATGCACATCGCATTCGCTGCTCAAACCAGAGAGCAGGTGGATAAGTTCTACGAAGCAGCTATCGCTGCTGGTGCAACAGATAATGGCAAGCCGGGGTTAAGGGAGATTTATC
This sequence comes from uncultured Granulosicoccaceae bacterium, assembly GCA_938035945.1. Taxonomy (GTDB): domain Bacteria; phylum Pseudomonadota; class Gammaproteobacteria; order Granulosicoccales; family Granulosicoccaceae; genus Granulosicoccus. The sequence goes on along the minus strand of CALHOU010000106.1, from coordinate 5,300 downwards.
ATCCTGACTACTATGGTGCATTTGTTATTGACCTTGATGGGCATAATATTGAAGCGGTTTGCCATCACGCAAAAACGTCTTAGCACCTCGTTCAATGTGATTAATTTAAATTTGTCTTTGCATGGCGTTTTATAAATCTAAATTCTCCCTGCGGCAATGGCCAACAAACCGGGTGAATGTTGCTTCTGCACTGTCTGTTATTGCCATAGGGCTTTCGCCCAAGAACTTTTGAAACGCATGTGTTAAGTGCGCCTGATCTGAAAATCCACACGTTGCTGACAAAGCAGAAAGTTCCGCATCGGGCATGTTCAACAATGACGAATACGCCGTGTTCACTTGCAACACATTACAAAATACTTTCGGTTTCAACCCTACCGACTTAATGAATTCACGCCGGAGCTGTCTTTCACTAACGCCTGCTTCATTGGCAATACTGCTGATTCGACAGAAACCGTTTTGCGATTCAATGAGGTCAATCGCGTGTGCAAGGTAAGTCGGTGTTGCAGTGATCGTAGGCGGTGCGTGTAACAGGCTATTAATAAAATGATCGATCAGCTCTGCACGATCAGCAGAGCCAGACACATTTTGCAGTGCGCGATGGATAGAGCGCAGCTTAGGGTTGTTAAATGCGCTCGGTGGCAGTGCTGTTTCTAAGGTGTCGATACCGGGAATACCGAGAAACTGATGCTGGCCCAACGCACTGAATTCGGCAACGATATGCACAAACGCCCCGGATAGAGATGCCCATATATCTGCATTCTCGATTTGACCGGATAAATGCAAGCAGCCGTGCTTATCAGAATCGAACACCAGCTCACCGTTTACCGTCCCGGACCATTTTCCTCTGGCAATCCACCCAAGATAACAATAGCCCGTTGCCGCTGGTGACAACTCCACAGTGGTAGGTTCATCGGCGCAACCGGCCAGTATTCGCCGAATGTACGGTCTAAGCGAATCGGGTACATCTACTTCGGTAAAAAGATCTGGTTTCATCAACAGGTTTTCACTACAGATACAACCACCCCAATGGATACACCTTATGTCCGAAAAATACAATAGATCCACGTGACAATTCTTTATGTTCTTTCAATGGAGAACGGCGGTCGCAAGGGGCCTGACTAGTACATTTGTAGTATTTTTATTGATAAAGCGGTGAAAAGGCATGCAGTTAAAAAACACGTCCAAAACAATGTTTAGAATTTTATGTATCGGTCTACTTTTGGCGATTACATCCTGCGGTGGGAGTAGTAGTGGCGATGATGCTTCACCACCGACCGGTGGTGACACGACCAATAACGGAATAGACGGGGGCACTGACTCGCAAACCGGAAACGGCTCAGGCGATGCGATCGAAAACGGACAATCGCGTGTGTTGGAATTGCGTGGCACGGTGCAGGACATATGGACCTTCGACAGGCTACAAATTATTGATGAAAACGCAGAGCTCATAGACATAACCGAAACACTGCTCGCAGCTTATCAGGCTGACCTGGGTCCAGAGATCCCGCTATCGGCAACCGCAACGTTTCAAGAAATCAGCACACTCACACCCGCCATTCAATCTGAAAGCGGCAGAACGAGAACACACATTAGTGTGGTTGCAGGTCAGTTAAACCATGAAGATGCAGCGTATCTTGTGGCCATAGCAACACCGGATGTAACGCGTGGTGGATTGGTCGGTGCAAGCGACAGGCTTTACCTGGATATCACGAAGCTTGAATCGAGCATAGCGCCGCGAACCCCCATTGTTGCCGATTACTTCTTTGGTGTGAGCACACCGGGAGATTCACCCGATACCGATCAGTCCAGCGGTGGGGCAGAGCTACTGGCTGAACGATTAGCAGCAGGTAGGTTTACATTACAAACACAAACCGATGAAGCTGATAGCGAGCCCAGGTTGTTAACAGGAAACATCGGTACCACGGTAGAAGGCTCATTAGGCGCAGGGTTGCCCGCTAAATCGTTACCACTGATTTGTGGTCTGCCTTCATCGCCTGGCAGATCGTGTGGGGTATTTTGTCTGGCGAACAATCTTCGCAATATTTACACAGGCTTTGAGGGCAGTCTAACCGCGCTCGAATCCAACTTTGGGCCTGGCACCGGTTCATCTGGTGGTGGTGGGGGGAGTGACTGCAATTGTCCGCCTAACAGTGATTGCAGCAATGGAGGCAATGATCCTCATTTGAAATCGTTTGATGGCGTATCGTTCAGTCCGCAGGCCGTTGGCGAATTCGATATGTTCGAATACACCGGTACCGATCAGAGCGTACGCACCCAATTTCGTTTTTCCGCAATCCCGGGTAACCGCAAGGTTTCATTTATCACGGCTGCCGCCATAGGCATAGATGAGAATCGGATAATCGTTACTCCGAATGAAACCAGCGTACTGTCGTTCAACGGTGAGGCCGTAAGCTTTAATGATATGGGTGAGCCTGTTATCAATGGTGCGCTCTACGACAATGCATCAACAATCAAGCTAAGCAGTCCACGTGGTGGCATACGCATTGCCACACCCACATTTACATGGAATTTCAAGTTCAGTAATCGTGGCACTGACGGTACAAAATTTATTAATTTCAATGTGAGTATTCCTGAAAATGCGGATGGTATACAGGGTTTGTTGGGCAATGCCAATGGCTCGCCACGCGATGATATGCGATCTCGAGATAACACCTTCACGCTTGGCAGCATTAGAGATGCATCAGTGGCGGATTTCTACCAGCGCTTTGTGAACACGTGGCGGGTGACCAACGAAAGCTCGTTGTTCGATTACGCTGCGGGCGAATCGACCGATACGTTTACTGATTTAAGCTTTCCTGATTTTCCGAATCTGACCAACGGTGACGACACACCTTTACACACAGCCATTGTTGATAGCTCTGTGGATACGTCGCGAGCTCAAGCTGTTTGCCGAGCTTCAGGCATAACCGCAGACCCCGCCTTTACAGAATGTGTAACAGATGTTTCCAATACGGGCGACTTCGAAATAGCAAATACCAGCCAGGTTATTGCAGGCATTGCACGACAGATCAAACAAAAGCGTTTCGGCACTGAGATCGATGGCAAAGATTTGCGTTGGTGGCATCGCGTAAACGGCACGCGCTTCAATAGCGACAACAACCTTGTGGTCAATGAATCCTTGAGCTTAATGTCCACCACCTTTGCAGATTCAACACTGCTTAGTGCGTTTGATTCAGATACCGGCGAAGCCTTGTGGGAGTTTACCGGCGTGGCTAGGTGTGCTCCTGCATTTTTGGGTAATGACAGGGTTGTTGTGCAGCTGGGCGATGCGTCGGAACAAAATGCATTGGTACTTCTTGATGCGGCAAATGGAACTGAACTGGACAGAATGACACCAGAAACAGGTTCGTATCAGGTGTGCACAGATCAGCTTGGTATAACAACAGATAATCGCGTGATAATCGCCAGCCGATTTGCACGCTACGCCTTTTCAGTCAGCAACGATGCCTTTACCTTGGACTGGGAGTTTGATCACGAAACCGACCCACTCACGCAAGGTGCTGCTCCACGGGGTCGCGATCTTATCCACGCAGACGATCTGTATTTTTCAGCAGAGAAAGATGGGGTAATTGTGGTTTACCGCGTTGATACCGAAACTGGTACAGCAGTAGCGGAGTTCACAACAGATCTGGGAAGCGATAATTTATTGCAGACGGGTGCCGATAACCTGCTTGTTCTTAGCGGCAATAGGGATGGCATACCGGTTGCCATCGGCATCACAGCACTACCGAACGATACAACCATGAGTGAAGCCTGGTCGCGTGAATTCACTGACACTATTACTGATAGTGCCACACGAATATTCGGTAAAATTGCTCGTGGCTCTAATGGTTTTGCAGGCTGGACCTCGCGAACGACAGACACTGGTACTGAAGGAGGCATTGCCCAGTTCGACCTTGGCACAGGATTAATAAGCTGGTTTGCTAAAACAACAAGCTTTGATAACAACGGTCAAATAGTTGCACTGGACGACGGTAGTTTTGTTGTATCCCCATTTGGCAGTGCGAACTTTTTGGAAGCTTACAATACCCAAGGTGATCTTGCCTGGACAGTGAACTATCCGGAAGGCACCGATTTTCCAATTGGTCTTGCGTCAACAGGTGCTAACAGCATCGTTGTTGTATCCAGAAGTGATGATAAGCAGGCCATTGTTAACGTAGGTACATTGCGTGCAAACGCGAACTAATCCCCCGCTTTATTTACATGACATGAAGAGTAAATTGATGATGAAATTGAGAATCCTTTTAGTCATCGGAGTGTCCACGGTTTTAATCAGTGCCTGCTCCTCCAGCGATTCAGGTGGGACCGACGTAAGTGGTTCGAACACCGAAAACAGTACCTCCACGCCATCTGGTACTCCAACGGCTAACGGCGGTGGCAATATCACTTTCTTTGGCGGCATCAATGCCAGCTATTCCACTTTAGACGATGAGACTGAATGGAGCGCGCAATTCTTCTCCAGTGCAGTGCCGTTCCCGCAGGCGGATTTGGCAAACGAATTTACCAGCAGTGTGAGCGACACTTGCAAACTATTAGATCCACTGGAGGGTATCAACCCGCCAGAGAACACCGATTTCGATTTTGAGAATCTGAACTTCGTACCAACCACCGTAAGCGCAGGCGAAGTATTGCCAATAACGTCGCCCGCCGGAACGTATGGAAGCCTGGTTGAGCAGCAAGTATTCGGTTTTCTTATTTACAACACCGAAGACCGAACCCCTATCGCAGGAGCAATACCCAATGACTTGGTGGTGGATATTCCTGGCGCGAGTAATGGATTTCCAGCACTATCAGCAATCGCGTTTCCCAGCGCTAGCGCCACTGAATTTAGCATACAGGGCAACACGGTCACTTGGGCGGGCAGCAATATGGATGGTGCGTCCATTAACATCACTGCGAGTGCCGTAGCCAACGGTAGTATCGCCACTCAAGCGTTTATCGAATGCGATTTGATTGACGATGGCTCGCATCAAATCGAGGCGGGTATACTGCCAGAAGGGAGTGTCGAGTTCCCATTATTCCTTGCTTCACGGCAAGTGGAGCGTGTGATTGTGAGTGGGAATGCGCTGCTGACACTTCGTGCTGAGGCCGATGTGTTGCCTTTAATGCGCTGATAAGTGTCAAGACGGATTGATCGTTAATGCAAGCTCAGGTGGCGTAAACGTTTGAGACCGGAATGAATAGGCACATAGCACTCACGTCTGTACTAGTGAACGACTACGACGAAGGAATCGACTTCTTTGTCAATAAACTGGGTTTTGATCTTATCGAAGATTCGC
>CALHOU010000105.1 GCA_938035945.1 uncultured Granulosicoccaceae bacterium | reverse complement strand
GCATTAACCCTGCCGTGGCGGCGTGTCAGTCCCTTGTACATGTTAGTGCTGGCGTTTGGTTTTTCTGCGGTTGTTCAAGTGGTTGCTTTACTACTCGACGTGGATTGGCGTGGTCTGAATTGCAATGTATTCGTTATTATCTATCCCTATGCTTTATTGCGTTGGGCGTCGGGTCGGGAGTCTATTCTTGGACTAATCTGCGTTGCTATTTTAATTACCCCAGCGATGTTGCTTGAGCAACGTACTTGGTTAGAAGTGCTTGGTGCGAGTATGTTTATATTAGTGCCTGCGGCACTCGGTCTGTCGATGCGCTATCAAGACAGTGCGAAGCGTAGTAGCAATGAGCGTGTTCGATTGCAAGAGCGAGAACAGCTGGCGCGAGAGCTTCATGATACGGTTGCGCATCACGTCTCGGCTATTGCTATTCAAGCTCAAGCAGGTCGTGCTCTTTCAGCCACTCAACCCAGCGCAGCACTCGAAGTATTAGGGATAATAGAAGAGGCGGCCTCAAGATCACTGGTAGAAATGCGTCAGATAGTTACGACTTTGCGTGATGATTCTGAAGTTATACAAGCGCCAGTGGCTACGCTTGCAGATATAAAACGCTTAGCGCAAGAGCAAACCTATCCACTGCGCATTGAAGTTGACTTTAAGGGTGATCTTGGCAAGCTCAGTTCGACACTTCAATCGACGCTTTTTCGACTCACGCAAGAAGCTGTGACCAATTCAGTGCGCCATTCAAAGAATGCAACAACCATCAATATTCGGGTACGCAGTGAAAACGATACAGTGCATTTGTCTGTGTTTAATGATGGGGATGCTATTACAAACCGACCGCCTGATGGCTTGGGTCTACGCGGTATGAAGGAGCGTGTTGCATTACTTGGCGGTACTGTTAATGCGGGCCCCAGGAAAATAGGTGGCTGGTTAGTAGAAGCCAATTTTCCAAAATTTGATGGCGAGTTTTTACCATGAGTATTCGGGTGCTAGTGGCAGATGATCAAGACTTGGTGCGAACTGGACTACGCATGATTCTTGATGTACAGCCGGGTATTGAAGTCATTGCCGAAGCAACTGACGGTCATGATGCGGTTAAATTGGCTCAGCAACTACGACCCGATGTTTGCCTGTTTGATATTCGAATGCCAAAACTTGATGGTATCGAGGCGACGAGAATTTTGGCAGGACCTGAGGTGGTGGAACCAATGGCAATAGTTGTAATCACAACCTTCGATTTAGACGCCTACGTACACGGTGCGTTAAAAGCGGGTGCTCGTGGTTTTTTACTAAAAGATGCAGGCCCCGAATTGCTAGCACAGTCAATTCGCGCTGCTGCCAACGGTGACGCTTTAATTGCGCCCAGTGTAACAGCACGACTGCTAGCTAAATTCGCCCAGCTCTCAAATGACGCGGCACCCGAACAGCCATTCGAGCCACTGACGGCACGAGAGGAACAAGTGTTATTAACGGTTGCGAAAGGACGAACTAATATCGAAATTGCGGATGAACTGCATATAAGCCTGAGCACGGTTAAAACGCATTTGGCCAGCCTCATGCAAAAACTCGGTGCTCGCAACCGTGTCGAAATTGCGATGTGGGCGTATGAAAGCGGACGCATTCGCGATACACAAGCGTAGCCTCTATACACTCCACTCTGTTCTATTACTCAGCCGAAAGTACGAAATACAAATCGTGCGTTTGACTGGGTCAAATCCAGCCGTTTTAACGATGTAAACAGCTATCTATCAGCCGATCATTAGCACTCTACTAAGGCATCGGAACCAACACAGTGACTATAAATCGAAAACAACATGAATTGATCAATGTAAATAATGCAAACACGACTCTTCTAAGTACCCATAATCAGCGCGCTGCCCGTTTGTGGGACAGGGTGGCTCCAAGATACGCTGCAAAACCTGTCCCGAATCAAGATGTTTACAACGAGAAACTTGCTATCACGCGTGAATACCTGCAACCGACAGCCGAAGTGCTTGAAATTGGTTGTGGAACAGGTTCCACAGCGATTGCGCATGCACCGTGCGTGAAAAGTATTAAGGCCATTGATGTCTCATCGCGAATGATTGACATTGCGAAAGAAAAAGCGGTTGCTGCTAACGTCACTAATATCGATTTTGTTCATGTTGATGTTGATTGTCTGCAGTTTGGTGAAGAGCGCTTCGATGTTGTTCTCATGCTGAATGTTTTGCATTTATTCAAGGCATGGGATCAACATATCGTCAGCGCTTACAAGGCCCTAAAACCAGGTGGTGTATTGGTTTCAAGCACCCTTTGCTTAAGGGATGACCATGCCTTTATTCGCATTCCAGCGATGGTGGGTCGACTCATCGGTTTAGCACCACCATTAGTTTTTTTTACACGGGTTGAACTTGAGCAAGCAGTGGCTAACGCAGGGTTTGAGCTGAAACTGGCCTCAAAGCCAGAGCGTAAAAGTGCTGTTTTTCTTATTGCGAAGAAACCGTAATGATCGGTCTGAATTTACCTGGGCTGTCCGGTAGCATTGTGTTCGTTTGTCGAATAGCTTTGTGCATGTGTGCACTGCATTGGTGGATTGAACGCGATGTATTACAACTTAGCGTGGCGATTGGCTCATTGGCTATAACGCTGCTTCCGAGAGTACTCATACGCGATCAATTGCTTGGAGACATGAGTGCATTACTCACCGCGCTCTTACTTGGCGCGCATGTGGTGTTTGGCATGTTTGGCGCGTTATACGAAACATCTTCTGTTTACGACAAATTCATGCATGCGCTCGGTTCTTGGGCAATTGCTGGATTATTGATGTTGGCTGTACACCGTTACTGCGTTAAACACCGCATTAATCTTCCCGTTCTATTGACTGCAACGATAGTGCTGGGTGGAACCTTGAGTGCTGGCACATTATGGGAAATATTTGAATTCGCGATCGATCAAACAGGTTTGTTTTATGCGCAGCGAGGCCTAGAAGATACGATGTTGGATTTGCTAGCCGATGCTGTCGGAGGCTTTATTCTGATCGCGTTTTCATTGACTACCAATGTTATGGGTAGACGGTACGCGCATTGAGGCGTTTCTTTTAGAAGCACGACAATTAAACTAATTAGTGAGGTATGTAATGAGAGCAGTAGCAGGCACAGAAGAGCTATATTGGCGAAGCATGTTATCTGGTTTATGGATCTATTTTTTATTAAATATACTCTTTCGTGATATCCACGAATTCCTTCGTACCGGGTATATTGAACAAGTCATTAGTGGAACTGTGTATGGGAACAAAATAACAGAGGAGATATTGTTAGTTTCAGCCATTGTATTGCAAATTCCGTTGCTTATGACAGTGCTGACGCTTGTCATGAATGCCCGTTTAACTCGCTGGCTGAATATTTTGGCGGCTGGCATCATGTTCGTTTCCATTTCGGCCTTTATACAACAGCCTGATATGGATGATATTGCGTTTGCCGTGTTTGAAGGCATAGCCCTAGTGGCGATAGTGGTAATCGCATGGAAGGGGTCCCATAGTAAAACCATCGGAAACTAGAGTGAATAAGTCTTTAACATTGAATAATTTCTCTGTCAGATCGGTGATAAGTGGATTGTGGATTCTCTTCTCGCTAAATGTTCTATTTAGAGTTGAGCTAGAGTTATACCGGACAGGTTTTTTGAGCCAGCTGATGCGAGGAGTAGAGGCTGGCATTGAAATAACTGAATTAGTTTTATTCAGCTCTGCAATTACACTGCAAATTCCATTGCTAATGGCAATATTGAGCCTAATTTTGCCGATGTCGGTAGTTCGTTACATGAGCGCAGGTCTATCATTGTTATTGATGGCCGTTGTGATTGTGTCTCATCCTTATTCCGATTTGGACGATGTACTGTTTATGCTTATGGAACTTATTGCTTTGGTGTTGATTGTTGTTGTAGTGAAGATAATTCCTGTATTGACCTGGGCTCCTGTAGTTGACGGTAAGAGAAACCACTAAGTTTACGGTGAAGTCGCTTTGATAGGCTGAGGCCCAGTAGCACATGAATGTTGATCTGCTATCAACACGTTTAAGCGCTTTGGGTTATCCATTCAATAAACAAATCAACAGCTGAATTGTGTAGTGAGCTGTTGGTGCGCGCTAAGAAATAACCGTAGTCTGAAAGCTCAACATCGCTAAGTTTATACAAATTGTTAGCTAATAATTCGGTATTAACCAAGGCATCATTTAAGGCGATACCTTGTCCGTCCAGAACTGCCTGTACACGTACATTAGGGTCTGGAATAATTAACGAATCTTGACGCTGTTTAAGTGGAAGCTCAGCCAACTCAAACCACTGCGTCCAGGCATTGCTATCTTCCCTGTCCCGTAGCAATGTTAGCTGTGACAACGCTGACGCGATACCTTGCGTTTGAACTAACTCATAAGCTTGTTTATTACCGGTAGGCCACGCGGGGCAATTCATGATTGGAATAACTTCGCAATCAGTCCATTGCCCATCCCCCCAACGAATACTTAAATCCACTTCTTCTCCTGCAAAGTTCAGGAGATCGATCATTGGTTGTATGCGCAAACGGATGTTGGGGTGAGACTGCATGAATTCGGTCAGCCTTGGCGATAACCAGCGACTGGCAAAATAGGTCGTTACCCCAATGGTGAGCGACTGGCCCAGGTCGCTGGTGATTTCCTCTATGCCGTTGTCTAGTTGCTCGAACGATCGTTTAGCCACGTCGTAGAGCTTTCGCCCTTTGGGCGAGAGTGTTATACCTCTGGCGTGGCGTTCAAATACGTTAAACCCGAGCGTGTCTTCTAGTCGTTTTATCTGATGGCTCAGCGCACCCTTGGTTAGATGAAGTTGTTCGGCAGCAGCCGACAGGCTTTTAAAATTAGCCACAGCCACAAAAAGTCTAAGTGCATCATAGTGATGGGTACGCATGGTCTACGTTTAATTCATTTAAACGCAGCGGTCAATAAGTTTCGATGGTCGCTGGAGCAAATAGGTGCGAAGCTTCGGTACGATTGATTTTGTATGCGCCCATGATAGACCCTGAAATTTCCAAGAATTCAGCTCCGCCTGCAAAGGTAGACAGTCTGGCGATACCTCAGTCGACACGCGTCATTAGAAAAAGGCGAAGACGGGCCGGTCCAGCAAACAGAGCATTCAATTCTAAATCTAACAGCCTGAAACTTCAGCGTGCCATCGGATGCTTTCAACTGTCTTCTGAGTCTGACTTGATCCGACTCGAACAACAAGCCGATTGGTTGTTGGAAAACGTTGGCATGGAATTTCGTGAAGATCAAGAAGCGCTCGAACTGTTTCGTGCTGCAGGGGCGATAGTTGATGGCGTGCGAGTTAAATTCAAAACAGGCCTTGCACGCGAACTGTGTTCGACTGCCCCGAGAACGTTTTCGCTACACAGCCGTAATCCAGATCATTCAGTGATTCTCGGTGGCGACCATTTGGTGTTAATGCCAGGCTATGGGTCGCCGTTCGTTACGGATAATATCCAAGGTAGGCGTTATGCATCGATTGAAGATTTTCGTAACTTTGTGAAGTTAACGTATAGCTCCCCATACCTGCAACATTCTGGTGGTACGGTGGTTGAGCCGGTTGATGTGCCGGTTAACAAGCGACACCTGGATATGGTGTTCTCGCATCTGACCCTGTCAGACAAACCGTTTATGGGTGCAGTCACCTCAATCGAAGGCGCGAAAGATTCGATTGAATTGGCACAAATTGCATTCGGTAAAGATTACCTGCAACAACATGCCGTCATGCAAGCCAACATCAATATCAACTCGCCGTTTGTATTTGATGGTGCTATGTCCGGTGCTTTGCGTGAATATGCTCAAGCGAACCAATGCGTTTGTGTGTCGCCAGCAATCTTCGGCGGTGCGATGGGCCCTGTGACACCCGCTGCAATAGCGGCGCAAACACTGGCTGAAGCAATGGCTGGAATAGCGCTCGCGCAGTTAGTCAAACCGGGTTGTCCAGTGGTGTTGGGTAGCTTTCACTCCACCATGAACCTTCGTTCAGGTTCACTTACGTTCGGCACACCTGAAGCAAACCTGGCCACCATGGCATTGTCACAATTGGGACGTCGCTTAGGTGTTCCTGTGCGTTCCGGAGGGGGGCAGGTCACCGCATCAAATGCGGCCGATGGACAGGCCATGGCCGATAGTACAAGCGCCATGTGGGCTACCGTGTTATCAGGTGCGCATCAAGTCTGGCATGCAGCTGGGTGGTTGGAAGGCGGCTTAACCATGTCTTATGAAAAATTTATTATGGACCTGGATAACTGCGGTGCGATGTTACGCATGCTACAAGGCATGGAAGTAAGTGCAGATACCTTAGCTCAAAGCAGTTACTTAGAAGCGGGTCCTGGTGAGAATTTTCTCACGACCTCGCACACGATGGCCCACTATTCAGATGCCAACTACGAATCTGTGCTACCTGATACCGGCCCGTATGAGCGATGGTCGCAAGAGGGTGCGAAGCATACATCAACTCGAGCGACTGATGTATGGCAACAGATGTTGGCTAATTATGAGCCTCCCTCAATCGATATAACAACACTAAATCAGCTGGAAGAATTTATAGCTTCACGTAAATCAGATTTGCCGGATAAATGGTATTAGAACAATTTCAAATGGAGAAAGATTATGACAGAAGAACTTAGCCGAACATCGGCACTTGCGTCCCGTCACACCGCTCTTGGGTCAGGCTTGGAAGATTGGAATGGTATGGGAACCGCATGGACATACAACACCAATCCCAATGACGAGCATGATGCCGTTCGTGAGTCGTGTGGCATGTTTGATATGTCGCCGCTAAAAAAGGTTTATGTGCGCGGTAAAGATGCAGTGCTTGTGCTTGATCATCTGACTACCCGTGACATAAGTACGATTGGCATGGGAGAGGCGGCCTATTTAAGTGTGCTTACAGAGCAGGGCACAATGGCTGATGATGCAATTGTGTCTAATAACGGAAGAGATGAATGGATGATCGTTCATGGTTCCGGGGGCACGATGGCTTTGCTTGAAGAATCGGCTGCAAGCAAAGATGTTGCCATTGAGTTTACCGATTCACTGCATAACGTATCGGTGCAAGGTCCGACGGCTTTGGATGTTTTGCAGCCGCACAGCGATGCAAACCTGGATGCGCTGGCTTACTTTCATCACACGGCCACGTCATTGTTTGGGCATCCATGTCGTATTTCGCGCACGGGTTATTCCGGTGAACGTGGTTATGAGATATTCGCTGAAAGCGATGTTGTGTGCGAAATCTGGGATCAGTTGGTAGGGGCTGGTGTTATGCCTTGTTCCTTTACCGCTTTAGATAAGGTTCGGATTGAAGCTGGGTTGTTGTTCTATGGATATGATATGACCGAGGAGCACACCCCATGGGAAGTGGGCCTTGGTTTTACGGTTGCAAAGGCTAAGACAGGTTATCGTGGGTATGAGGCATTGATGGCCGCAAAGGGCAATAATAAAATTATAAACGTAGGGCTGGAAATTGATCATAGCGATATGGTCAATGGTGGGGAAACCCTGCAGTTGAATGGGTCTGATGTTGGTGTTGTCAACAGTCCTGGGTACTCCCATCGTATGAAAAAATCTTTAGCGCTGGCGCATGTTACACCGGATGCTGCGGTTGTTGGAACAAAGCTTAGCCTGGTCAGTGAAGATATCAAAACCACGGCCAGTGTGATTGCTATGCCGATTTATGACCCGCAAAAATTAAACACACATGCGTAAAGACTTTACGCGTTAGCCAAAAGCTACCGTTTAGAATTTATTCGAGCATAATACAGTGCTATTCGCGCTGCTTTATGCGGCTAAGCGCTACAGGTGTAATACCTAGATAACGGGCTATATCGTTTTGGGTGACGCGCTCAACCAGCTCAGGGTTTCGTGCTTTTAATAGCTTGTAACGCTCAGGCGCACTAAGGCACAAAAACTCATATTCTCGCCGTTCCTTTTTGATAGCGAGTTCAATCAAACTGATTATCACTGTTCCTGCAATTTCAGGCTTGGCCATCACACCGCCTTGAATTTCCTCAAAGGGTACGCGACGCAAAGTGGTGTCTTCTAAACAGACCAAATTAAACGTGCTTGCCTCTCCCGTGTGGCAGGCGATCAAACTACCAATGAATTCTCCGGGTTGTATAAATGACTTAATCAGCTCTTTGCCATCCAGCGTTGTGTAGTAGGCCTTCAACAAGCCACTGACAACCAAGAAAATCGAACGATCAACTTCCCCTTGCCGAAGCAAAAAGTCGCCTTTTTCTCGATTTATTGGGGTTCCTAGGTGTTCAAAAACGGATTCTTCAGACTTTACAGCGTTGGATGAGAGAAGCGGTTGATGGTTGCTGGTTTTACACAATTCGATCATTGCTTCTAGGTCGTTCACAAGTAGGCTTTATTAACTAAACAACGGGCTGACTTGGGGCAATTTACAGTTAATTAATCACTAACAATAAATTGCCCCGCAGTTGCACGACGAAATCCAGTTTCAGTAGTCGATTACAGAAAGCTTTATATTCTGAAAATTTTGCTTGTCTGTTTTGGATAATGCCTTTAGGGCAGTTGCCAGTCTTTGGTTATAAACGGAATCGGGTTTACGCATGCTGCTTGTAGACGCTAGTTGGGACTGTTTTTGCTGGTTGATTTCACGTTTTGTGTTTGTAGTGTCACTTGTGCTCAGGTCTGAGTATGTCAGCGTAAGGCTTTTGTTCTTCTTGCCACGATCTTTACCTTTGCCTTTTGGCGGACGATCTGTAGTAGGTGGTTCATCCACAAGAGTGGATGCCACCAGCAAATCCGAGGTGAAATATTCGCTTTGAGTGCCGTTAATCCAGCTATCCAGCCCAGTATTGTAGCTAGTGTTGATTGACCAGCTCAGTTCCTTATTGATGTTGAAGATGGTCAAGGCTCTAACCGCTGGGAATTCTGATTCTAAATCAGTCAACATACCCTGAATCCACAAAGATTTAGATTCAAACGCATCTGAATCGTCTCCATACATACCGTATTCAGGGTTGGGAAGGTCTGTTGGTTCAGCGCTTGCCGTTTCACCAATCATGATTGGTTTTGAAGGATAGTTAGAGACAAGCACATTATATGACGCACTGAATACGTCTTTGAATGATGTCCAACCCTGGCTTGTGTAGTTCGAACCCCAGTTATAACCATCCAATGAAGTCCAATCAACATACTCATCGCCAGGATAGTAGACGGTAAAGTCGTCGTAGTCGTCGACATTGGTTTTACTAGCACTCCAAACCCAATCCACGTGCTCATTCACACCCATCTGTTCAAATAAGTCATGGATGGTTTGCCAGGCGGCTTTATAGGACTCTGGAGTGTTTGAGTATGGGTACCAATTGCCATTAAACTCGTGGGCAAATCGAATGGCCAGGCGAGGGCGTTCGTTTTCGGGGTACATGTTAACCCATGCCATTAGCTTGGTTCCCCATTGTGTTAAATAGTCGTCCCAATACCCGAGCGCGATTTCTGGTAAGAGGTTGTCACTCTTACGAGACAAGTCAATTGGCATCCACGTTATCATTGGTGTGGCGCCTTCTGCAACAACGTTGCTGGACTGCCAATACAGATTATCCCAATCATGCGAAAAAGCAGAGTACACGTTGACGTAAGCCAAATTTTTTGGGGTCACGTTGTTGAACTCTGAAATAACTTCCCTGGAAAAACCATCGTTGGGTAGCGATGCACCAAGCATGACATCTGCATTGGCTAGTTGGCTGTAGGTTGCGGTTGTGCACAGTAGCATGGCTGCAAGCGCAGTTGATTTTGCAATTAGAGGTGGGGTAGAGAAGCTGCGTTTATACGCAGCTTGATACTGAATTTGCATGAGCATACACCTTTTCATGAGTGGGTAACTGACAAAACTTTGAAGCGATTCAGAATTAAAACGACCAAGGAATATCCGGCTGCAGTAAACTGGTATCTTGCAGGCAGGCGATAAAGCACGAAAGCATTGCAGTGTCGAGAAAATGCGTAGCGGACTGAGGCTATGTTAAATTTATAATCACATTATCGTTTCGACGACTGATTATCGTTACAGCATAGGAAAACAGTGATGATGATCGCAAGCACGTTTGACAAACGCATTAGAAGCCTTGGGTTTGAATTGCTAGACTTGTGAGGCTCTGGGCAGTTACTCAAACTGGGATCACTGCGCAAATCAGGTATTCGTGTCGCCGAGTGCCCGTTGCAGGGTTAACAGAGGTGCTGGCGAGTAAGCTTGGGCAGTGATAAGCAGCAACAAAGCACTGATGTACGCATGTTTAACTCGCCTGAAGGTAGTAGGTTCTTTCAATTTACCATGACGTGGCTTGTGGTCGATTGTTACCAAACTACTCAGTTTATTTATCTACATACGGTTAAGAATTGATGCGCCCTTGTATTATTTGTATTGCTATTACGGGAAGTTTGCCGCGTAAGAAAGATAACCCCGCTGTGCCCGTATCAGTTTCCGAACAGATAGAGAGTACGCACGCTGCCTATGATGCCGGTGCAAGTATTGTTCATGCGCACGTACGTAATACCGACGAAACACCATCAAGCGACCCTGATAAATTTGCCAAATTAAAGGAAGGGCTGGAGAAGCATTGTCCGGATATGATCATTCAGTTTTCAACCGGAGGACGATCGGGTGCTGGAGCAGAGCGCGGAGGGATGTTGCCGCTGCAACCGCATATGGCATCTTTATCCGTGGGTTCGAATAACTTTCCAACCCGAGTCTACGAAAATCCACCGCAGCTGGTTGACTGGTTGGCGTCGGAGATGATGAAGTACAACATCAAACCCGAAGTTGAAGCGTTCGATTTGTCGCATATATTTAAGGCAAACCAAATGTTTAAACAAGGGAAAATTGCATCAAGTCCTTACGTACAATTTGTCATGGGTGTAAAAAATGCCATGCCGGTTGATCGTCCGGTATTTGATTTTTACATCGATACGGTTAAACGTTTGTTTGGTGACGATACGCATTGGTGTGCCGCTGGAATCGGCGCACAACAAATCGTTGTCAACGAGTGGTGTGTTCAAGCCGGCGGCCACGCGCGTACGGGTCTTGAAGATAATGTAAGGTTAAATAAAGAAACCTTAGCGCCCTCGAATGCGGCTTTGGTTGAACGGTTAGTCGCTCTTTGTGACAAGCATGAGCGCACCGTGGCTAGCTGCGATGACGCCAAAGCCATGTTAGGGTTGGCTTGAATTATTAGCACTAATCTATTAAACCACCAACCGGCAACCCACTGGGAACAGAGTCGGGGTGTGAACGGTCAAACTCATCATCACTAAGTGCGTTGAGGAATTGTTCAATCAGGTTTGCGCGTTGGCGATTTATGTTAGGAAGGTTTCGGAAGTCAGCATCCAAACTATTCGTAGGTACATTTGGATTCTCCGACCGACCAGGGTTGTCATAAAAATCGATAACGTCGTTTAATGTTCCTCGTTGGCCGCCATGGAAGTAGGGTGCAGTGAATCTTAGTTGTCTTAAACTGGGTGTTCTAAAACCAAAGTCACCATCGCCATTATCCGGTGTGTCTAATCCAGCGGCTTCGGGTACGCCAAGCACATGTGTTTCAAAGTCAGAAAACAAAGGGCCACTGTGGCACTGTGCACAGCCCGTGGTGACAAACTCTTGCATACCTAGAATTTGCGTAGTGGACATCGCATTGGTGTCTCCACGCATCCAGCGATCGAACGGTGCGTTGTTGGCAATCAACGTTGTTTGGAAGTCTGCTAGGGCCGAACCCACCATGTTTAGGTTAATCTCATTGCTACCGAATGCCGTTAGAAATCGATCTTGGTATTCGGAATTGGTGTTTAATCGACTAAGTACCTCAGCTTCCATTTCCTCAATGGTAAAGTTATTACCACGCATCTCCTGCTGTGACCGAATGGGTTCCAGCGCTTGATTTGCTAAGCTTTGCGTTCTGATATCCCAGAACATCGGCGCAAGTTCGGGATCGAACACACCCAGTTCAGTAATTCCATTCCATGCTGTGTTTAGTACTGTGGGTGCATTGCGCGGCACGATGCCTGTGTAACCAACTTCTCGACCAGGCCCGGCGCCGACACCACCCACACCAATGGATCGTGCAAGACCATCGGCATATCCGAATTGCGGTAAGTGGCAACTTGCGCAAGCCACATCTTGGTCGCCTGAGAGTATGGGGTCCCAGAACAGTAAGCGCCCTAGTTCAACACGTGCCTGGTCTGGCTCTGTAATGGCTGTGGGTAAGGAGCTCAGAACAACACCATCAAGTTCGATGGTATGCACTTGACCGAAGGCCACGACGTCCATTGGGTTATCAACGGCGTTTGCCGTATCTTCACCGCTGGGAATCGTGGTGGCAACTGCGCCCGTTTCGGGTGTTGATCCTGCGTTACAACCTGCTAAAAACGTGAGTATCGTGGCAGTTAGTGCAATGTGGAACAAACCCGCACATGAGGTATGTTTCTGGCTTAAGAGGTGGGCCCGGCTATGTACTGCAATTGGTTTAGAATATTGATTCATGGTGCAATTACTGTTGATTAAATGAGTTCGTTATTGAGTCCAACGCGCAACCGGAAAATTGGTTGACAATGGGACCAGAACTATTGCTTGACGTAGAACACGTTACCCAGCAGCTCATCGCCGATGGTCGTGTTATTGCGAATCACGTTTGTAAGCGTGACGCCCCTAACCATGCGAAGTTCCGTTTCACTTAAGTAGTTTTCGTACCAAAATCTGTCTCCGTCTCGAAGTTCTGTGAATTGTTTCACCAGTATGGCTTGAAACAATTTCGCCTAGTTGAGAACCTTCGTTGGTTAGCGCAGGCTCAGCCAAGTGACTGAACGATAGTTGCCGGCTGGCAACATCAGTTAATGCTTAGGATGGGTAAAGATTCATCCTTGAATCTGTATACGTGTTTTACAAGCCTGTGCGAACGGCCCAAGATTGATAGGCTTTTTTATCCTCTGAGCACAGCTCCAGAGTAAGCACCTTGATCTGATTCACATCACTTCTACCAGTACGTGTTGCTTCAGCGACGGTAACACACATGTTGGGATTTGAACTTGGAACGATAGTGCCTTTACCGGAAAACATAAACGACTGTGCCTCTGAACCATTGCATGGGGCTAGTCCGATTGATGAGCCAGACTCAGCGGAAGCAATTTCGGCGCAAACATCAAACTCCGGCATATACAGTAAGTTATCCGCAAATTGAGTTGTGTCGAAAATTTGGTCGACCATGAGTTCACCTTTCGGACTGTAGCAGGTGTGTCCTTGCAGACCGTCGTCAGGATTCGCTTTTGGACCTTGGGCGCGGGCGATGTCAATGCAGTAGCCACTTTGCGTATTATCTAACATGTCGCTTAGGTAAATCTCGACATTTTCGGCAAGCGCCAACCGTGTAGTGAGCAGTGTAACAAGTGAAAGGTAGACCGAAAAATGTAGTCGTTTGTTGTTTTTCATTGATGCTATCTCATGTTTTGGTGCAATAAGTAAAACCAATTGAGGCAATTCTGTTGTTGAGTGGCACTATTCTAGAAGCCACTGCTTGCCCGCATCAGCATGTTAATAGAGAAAATCAAATTGAATGTGCAATAAATAAGGAGATTGATGCAATCGTTGACCTTCAGGCACGTCTGTACCGCCGATCTATCTCTTCGATTTTCCTCCGTCTCTGGATGGGCCGCTCCCGCCGCTAGAGCTGCTATTGCGGTCCCCACCCGAGGGTTGCTTGGAAGTGGGCTTATCGTTGTTTGAGTTACCAGAGCGATCACGATTGTTTGAGCGACGATTTTCATCAAATTGTTTTTTTAACGCTTTGCGTTCATTTTCCGGTTTATTTTTAAATTCCTTATATAGCGTGCGCAGTTCGTTTTTACGTTCTTCATCCATACTCTGGAATCGCTTAAATTGTTTGCGTAGATTTGTACGGTCTTCTTCGCTTAATGATTTAAAACGCGCGAATTGCTCTTGAGTGCGTTGTCTTCCATTGTTGTCTAACGACTCCCATCGATTAAGGCCAGTTAGAATGTTCTCCCTTCGAGTATCGCTGAGCCCGTCCCAGCTGCTGCTTAGCTGTTGGAGCTTTTGTTGCTGCGCGCTAGAAAGCTCATTCCAAAGTGGAGCTGCCGTAGCACTACAACTGATACAGAATAGAAAAATGCTGAAAACTATTGCCTGTTGGTTCATTGGGAATTCTCCTCGGTCTTTTGCTCCGAGTCTTCGTGTAGTTGGATGAGTTTATTAATGTCCAGGCCTAGTTCCTCAGCATCTGCTGTTTCACCAAGCCACTCGAGAAACGCCATGTCTAAGGGCTCATCTGTAGCCGATGCCGGCTTGGAGAACAGCAGTAGGACAAAAACAATGCTCGATATTTTCATAACTAACCAGAATTGCTTTCCATCCATTCCAGAAATTCAACCGATTGATAGAACTCGATATCTTCACTGGCACTTAAAAGGTTAAGATCTTCCATTAAAACTTGCCCGGAGAGCGGGCCCGATATCGCCACTTCTTCTGTGTTGTTAATTGGTAGCTCGTCTGTTGGGAAAAACGGCAGCGCAATAAAAAAAGTAATAGCCAGAACCGCCGTAGTTCCCATTGCTGTTGACCAGTTGAACCGTGAATCAAGGGACTTAGTTTGAGCATGTTCATTGTGCTGCTCCTGCGCTAAGGCACGATGTCTTGCTGCGCTCAGCTTAGTGCTTATATTAAAGTCGAGATCGTTTACTTGCGCATCAAGATGAGATTGCAGGGATTCTGTGATCCATTGATCGTCGTTCATTGGTGAGTCGACTTCGTTTAATAACGTTGTGTAATTTCTTTGCTTATTAGTGTTTACATTGGTGTTTGGGGGCTTGCTCATTGTGGCTTGAACTCCTGCAATTGCTCACGCATGGCATGCACACCGCGTGATAAATGCGTTTTTACCGAACCTTCCGAAATTTCCATGGCAATAGCTGTCTCCCTTACACTCAAACCTTGCCACAGCCGTAACATAAGCGTGTGTCTTTGCTGTGCTGGTAATGCCTCAAGCGCAATTTCTAAAGCGCTATTCAATTCGTTGGAGCTGGCATTGATATCCGGGCTAATTTCTTCCGATGGTAATTGGTCGACTGCATCAGTTGCCGGTTCATCCCCGACATTATCATTCCCAAACCATTGTGCCAACCGGCCAAAGCCGCGTTTGCGATGTTGGTCGGTAATTCGATTGTTTAAAACCCTATAAAATAATGGCGGCCACTGCTCCGGAGGCTTTTTAGCATAGCTTTTAACCATGTTGAACATGCTATCTTGCACAATATCCAACGCAGTCTGCTGATCCTTGCACGCGGACAAAGCAATGACAAATGCACGCTTTTCAACCGAGGCCAAAAAGCTATCCATATTGCGTTGTACAGACTCATCCGCTTCGGACGCTGTATTATTGTTATCGTTTAAGCTCAAGCCTTGACCGAAATCCAGAATGCGCATAGCTAGTGTAGGCGATAGCGAGCTTGTTTTTGTAAACTCGCTACCGTGTTTTCCTTTCAGTTGGTATTATCGGTTGCGACGATTGCCACGACTATTACCGCGTCGACCTTCGCTTCGGGCCTGTACAACATCGTCTAGGTTGGCCTGCTCCGTATCGGATAGTTCCCCATCGTCATTCGTGTCCAAATTGGCCATAAAAGCTTTTTGGCGTTCTTCGCGTGCTGCCTGTCGTTCGTCACGGGTTAGCTCGCCATCACCGTTTTCATCAAATTGTGTGACTCTTTGTTCCTGACGAGCCTCCTGTGCTGCACTTTTTTCGGCCTCGGAAAGTTCGCCATCACCGTCTACATCGAATTGATTGAGTATTTCTTCTCGAGCGGCTTGCCTTGCAGCCATGATCTCTTGGAGGCTGATGATGCCATCGTTATCTAAGTCGACGATTTCGATCGCGGCGGCGTTAATTGACATACCGGCCGTGGCTAGCAGAATAGTGCCCGCGATGGTTCTAATTTTCATATCGTGCGATTCCTGTTTGTTAATTGTGTTGGACAGCGCTTTTCTGCTTAGTACAACGCAGCGAATTGGAATCGGTTGACATGGGTGAAAAAAGGTTTCTCATGTTGTTCGGTAAGAAAGCGTCGATTGGTCGTATCGATATGAATTATGAAGGTTTTATTCGGTGGCTGCGTCGTTGGTATACTCTGAGGCAATGAAAACAGTCACACAGCAGTGGTTTGGCGAACACTTTAACCAACTACACCCAGACCTTCAGGTACTTCACACTCACGGCGGTACGTTGTTTGGGGAGGTTGAGGTTAGTTATGGTGCAGGCCTAGCTTTCCTGATCGGAAAGCGCTTTGGTAAAAAACTGGGGCTACCTAAAACGGCGGGTGTAACCGAGCTTCGTGTAGAGATATCGCATACCGACGACGCAATGATATGGTGTAGGCAATTTAGTAACACACCCAATGCAATGACATCGCTATTTTCACCACAAGGTATGTACCCGTTCGGTAACTGGACTGAAACTATAGGTGCTATCACTATTGATTTAGGGGTAGAGATTCGTCATGGCGAATGGCATTGGGTGCAGCGTGCTGCCAAGTTAATGGGTGTGCCTATCCCTAAAGTGTTGTTACCGGCTGTAACTGCAAGCAAGTTTGTAAGTGATAATCTTTATCATTTTAATGTAATGCTGTCTCATCGTGGTTTGGGTATGTTACTGCAGTACAGCGGGGCGTTAAGCTTAGACACCGTCAAGTCTTCGGAAGCTAGAATGCTTTAGCAAGAAATTCCTACGTCCTTCCCAACGAAGCGATTTTCGCTGAGTTTCGCTACGATAAAGTTTGCGATGTCTTGTTTGCGAATAAACAATTGCCGTCCTATTTAGCTGGCGCTATATCGGTTACCGATTCTGGCATTGATCGGAACATTCATCATTGTGTGTGCTGCTGTTTTTTAATCGTGGAATATTGCTATCACTTGAAGCCGATCTTTGCATATAGGTACACTTTGACGTTAGTATATAAACTTATAGGTAGCTGAGTAAAACTGTCACCCAGTTAGTTGACCGATGCGTTAACCGTTTATGTCGAATGAGGGAGTCCAATGTTAAAAAATATAGATCCGTTGCTTAACGCTGATGTTCTTTTTGCACTACGAGCTATGGGGCACGGAGATTACCTCATCATTTGTGATACCAATTTTCCAGCCGATTCTGTTGCTCGGCAAACCCGATTAGGTAAGCTATTGCGTATCGACTCTGTATCGGCCGCGCGTGCCGCAGAGGCAATCCTGTCAGTAATGCCGCTCGATACATTCATTGACGATGCTGCACAACGAATGGAAGTAGTTGGTTCTCCTAACGAGATCCCACCGGTTCAGGCTGAAGTACAACAGGCTATTGATTCGGCACAAGGTAAATCCTGGCCCATGGTGTCTGTTGAGCGATTTGCTTTTTACGATCGAGCCAAAGAAGCTTATGCAGTTATTGCAACCGGCGAACGCCGTTTTTATGGATGCTTCTTGCTAACTAAGGGCGTGATACCACCCGATGCATGATACCGATCCAAATTAAGTGCACGGGCTTGTTGTCATTTTTACTGTGCTTATAGCCGATGCGGATATAAGTCACTACTACGATATTCTTGTATTACGCCAGATCGGTTGGTCCATTAGCATCAACTTCAAACACATTAATGGTCATGGAAATTAAGGTGTAGTATCCCAGCAATCCAACCAAGTCAACAACCGCATCCTGGCCAAGAATATCGATGGCTAGTTGGTAAGTGCCATCAGAAACTGCTCTGGTGTCCAATAGTTCTTGAGCGAATACATACACAGTGCGTTCATCTTCATGAGTAAAAGTAGGTGTCTGGTTTTGCCGGATGTTTTCTACAATGTCTGGGCTAAGGCCAGCGTCTAGCGCAATCGGTTTATGCGTTTGCCATTCGAATTCTGAACCCCAATGCCTTCCAGTGATAAGAATAGCTAATTCGGATAATCGGGCCGCAAGTGATGAGTCGTAACGGCAATACTGACCGAGCTGCTGTGCTGAACTCGCCAGCTTAGGTCGCCAAAGCCAAACACCCAGTGGACCTTGAACGCGTCCTCGTGGTCCGGCAACGATATCGTCGTGCACTTTGCGCTGTGCAGATGTTAATTCGTGTTTATGTGGTGGGCTCAGTCGGCTCATATGTCTCGGTGGTCGTGTGGCTATTGAAACCTTGTAGCGCTTGATACTGATTATTCTGAAAACAAGTTTTACTGGCTAGCCTAATCCGGGTAACCACAAGGCAATTTGTGGAAACGCAACTAACAATCCAACCAACAGTAACGAACATAGAATAAATGGAATTGCGGCAGAGTATATCTGTCGCATCGTAGTGTCTGGCGGTGATACCCCTTTCATAACGAACAGAAGCAATCCAAAAGGAGGTGTTGTAAAACTGATCTCCAGTGCCAGCAGCATTATCAAGCCAAACCAAACCAAATCAAATCCCAGCGTTTGCGCCAAGGGAAAGAAAATTGGCACGGTCAGTAGCATCATGGAAATTTGCTCCATAAACATACCAAGCAACAGTAAGACCGCAAACATGACCAGTAACATGGCTAACGGTGCCAGTTCAAAACCCGTTGCCCAATTGATCAGTCCGCGTGATGCACCAGAGAATGCCAATAGCTGACTAAAAGTGGCCGAGCCAAAAACAATTAAATAAGCCATTAAGGTAACGCGCAGAGCACCGGTCAATGATTTTTTCATAGCATCGAGCGTTAATACACGATAGACCACAGCCAGTATTAACACACCTAGTGCACCGAACGCTGCGGCTTCTGATGGTGTGACGATACCTTTAATCATCAAAATAATAATAAGCACCATTACACCAATCATCGGCACTACATCGGTGAGTAACAAACGCAGGCGCGCAGCCAATGACATGGGCTCGACTTCATAGGCGGGTGCGGCGGTGGGGTCTAAACGGGTTTGTAAGGCAATGGTTGCGATATAAAAACCAGCCAAGATCAATCCGGGTATCACACCTGCGATTAACAACGCTGCTACATCAATTTGCGCAAGCGTTGCCAGGAGCACGGCTAATGCCGATGGTGGAATAATTATAGCCAAGCCACCGGTGCCTAAAATAGGACCGATACTCATGTGTTTTTTATAGCCACGTTTGTTCATCTCCGGCACCATTAAGGAGCCGAGTAACGCAGTTGAACCCATCGATGAACCAGAGAGTGTTGAGAATGCCGTACCGCCTATAACTGTAACGTAGCTTAGTCTGCCCGGTAGACGACCTAAAAGCCGATCGATGGCATTGAACATCCGACCGCCCAAACCTGTGTGAAAGAAAATCTCTCCCATCAATAAAAACAGGGGGATAGGTACGAGCGCATATTTGGTTAGTGAGCCCAAACCGTTGTTAAGTAATTGCATAACACCGCGTTCGCCACCCATGAATATCCATGCACCGATAATATTGGCGGCTAAGAAGGCGAGGGCAACAGGCATACCAATCGCCATCAAAACAATGATGGTACCTAACAGTAAGCCTAACGCTTCATACCAGGCCACTATTCGTGTATCCCAGCTTCACCCGAGTGCAGTAATTCATGCCCGACAACAAAGCGCATAAATTCAACCACCATCAAACCAAAGCTTATGGGGAAAGTGATGGTGAGCAGCCAACGCGGAAAGTAATAGGCGCGTACATCAAAATCGTTACGCTCAAGATTAACCAGCAATAGCTCCGTGCCTTTCCACGCTAAGACCAGACAGACCAGCACGCACAGTAATGCAACAAGTCGACTTACAATTTGGCGCAGCGTGGGTGGCAGTATTGCCGTGACCAATTCAATGTGAACGTGGCCTTTTTCACGCACGAGCCAAGGTGCGCCGAGCATGGTCATATACAACAAACCATACTCGGCGGAGGTAAATAGCCAGGCATACGGTTGCAGCCCGGCATTACGCATAACCACCGATACAATGACCGACACCATTAACCAAACCAGTGTGGCGGCCGCTATACCCGCCATGCTGTAGAGCATGGCGGTGTAGCATTGATTGATCAGTCGCATGTTCTTCTCGGTTTATAAAACCTGTACTAGTTAGCGTCTATGTCGTAGAACAATTCAATCAGCTTGTCATAGTTGCCATCGCCCTGAGGGCTTTCAGTCATTAAACCTTTCATACGCTCCCAGGTCTTTTCCCGCGCAGCAGCCAAGTAATTTGCTTTGGCTTCACCTTCGAGAGAGACTACTTTCATGCCAGCGGCTTCTAGTGCTGCGAAATCTTCATCACGCTTGCCGCGCAGCGCATTCACGCTGTCCTGTTCGTGCGCAATGGCAACATCTTGAAGTATTTTTTTCGATTCATCGCTCAGGCTATTCCATTTTTCCATGTTGACGATAACGCCAAGATCGGTGGAGAAGAAGCACGGTTCAATGCGGTAATTTAGAAACTCATTCCATTTTAAATCGATTAATCCGATTTGCGTCCAGCCGGTTGCATCGACAACACCACGTTGCAAAGCCGAGTACACTTCGCCGGTGGGTAAGTCGATAACTTGTGCTTTTAAGTAATTGCCAAAAAAGGCGTTGTACACAGCGTTACCACGAAGCTTTAGGCCATCGACTTTTAAATTTCCGTCAGCATCAAATTCAGGCGCATCCCGTGTCCATAGGTTGTAGCAAACACCACTGTCGAACCAACCCAAGTATTTAACGCCCATTTTTTCCTGATGAATTTGATCCATCAGTTCAGTGCCACCGTTTGCACGAGTTTCAACAGCGGTTAAGTTAGATGCAACCATGGCATCTTTTTCGGGGACGGCACCACCATAAAAACTACCCGGTGTGTAAACCATGTCAACGATACCATCGCGCACCGCATCGGGTTGTTGGAACATGCCAATTGCTTCTGGGCCACCGCGTACATCAATTTGAACCACACCTTTACCAGCTTCGTTGACCTTATCCACGAAGCCTAGAAAGCTTTTTGTGTAGATCAATGTTTCCGGAAATGCGTGAACGGCGCTGATGGTATCTTCCGCTTTTGCCACATTAGTCAATAGAACAGTACTGGCGAGCATGCCCAGTATGATGGATTTCTTCATAGCTCTCTCCGTTGTGTCAAGGCTGCTTTTGCATACCTTATATAGTATCGAACGCATAAAGCGAACGTTTTTTATTCCGATTAATTATCGGTTGTCAATCAGTTGTCTGTTAGTCACTGGCTGTTGGCCACGCCCAGGTATTTGCCTCAAAGCGCCTTGCACGAAATGTGTCGATCTGCGATTGATACTCTTTGGTTAAATCCGTATCATCCCAGCCGTTTATCAGTTTTAATCGCCATGTTTCATCAATGACAAATGGTATGCTTGTGTCAGACATATTAACGGTTGATGTGTTTAGATCAACCTTGCAATCGAGTTGAGGTGTCGTGCAACTTGAATGCAAAGTCTGCCAGTCATCTGCCGAGACTAAGGCAGGCAGCACACCATTATTTATGGCA
This sequence comes from uncultured Granulosicoccaceae bacterium, assembly GCA_938035945.1. Lineage (GTDB taxonomy): Bacteria > Pseudomonadota > Gammaproteobacteria > Granulosicoccales > Granulosicoccaceae > Granulosicoccus. The sequence continues at coordinate 9,795 of CALHOU010000105.1, read as the reverse complement.
TTAGATGCGAAAATATCACCAAAACTCTGTGCGATTACCACTTGTATTCCACTATCAAGCAAGGCGTAAACCGCTGCTTCGCGTGATGATCCGGAGCCGAAGTTTTTTCCGGCTAATAGTACGGATGCATTGGGATGTTGATTCAATATGAAGTCGGGTCGCAGTGTACCTTTGTTATCACGACGAAGATCATGCATTAGAAAGTCGGCATAACCATCCACTCGAGGTTGTGACATAAAGCGGGCGGGTATGATTTGATCTGTGTCGATGTTATCTACATCTAGACAGACGGCCATACCAGTATGCGCTGTCCAGCCGTTCATACACATGCCTCATCTAACGATAGCGAACGCACATCCACAATCGCACCGTGTAAGGCTGCAGCAGCCACCATTATCGGCGACATTAAATGCGTGCGTGAACCACGCCCTTGTCGGCCACGAAAATTTCTGTTGGTAGTTGATGCGCAGCGCTTTCCAGATCCTATGGTATCGCCATTCATAGCAACACACGAAGAGCAGCCCGATGATGCCCATTCCAATCCGGCATCTATAAAAATTCTATCCAGTCCTTCTCTCTCGGCTTGAGCTTTAATGGCGGTGGAGCCGGGCGACACTAAGCCAGGCACTTTAACGCGTTTGCCTTTTAGTACAGCGGCTGCGCTTCTTATGTCCTCTATCCGAGCATTCGTGCAAGAGCCCAAGAAAATTTGATCGATTGGTGTACCTTCAATCGGCTGCCCAGCTTTTAAATCCATATACTCTAGTGCGCTGTTAATTGTTTGCGCCTTGGCATCATCGTATGCGGCTGGGTTAGGAATGTACCCATCCACAGCAATGGCTTGATCTGGGCTGGTACCCCACGTTAGCGTGGGTGCCAAGTCAACCGAGTCGATTCGAATCTCGCGATCAAACGGCGCGCCTTCATCGGTTGTGAGTTGCCGCCATGCTTGTTTGGCTGACTCCCATTGCGCACTCGCGGGTGCGTAGGGCCTACCTTTAACGTACTCAAACGTTATGTTGTCTGGTGCGATCATACCAAAGCGCGCACCGCCTTCAATTGACATATTGCACAATGTCATTCGTGCCTCCATCGACAACTGTTTGATGACGCTACCGCTGTATTCGATGGCGTGTCCTTGAGCGCCACTATTATCTAACTTAGCAATCCAGTGCAGGGCTATGTCTTTGGCAGTCACGCCAAAAGGCAGGGTGCCATTAATATTGATACGCATCGATTTTGGTTTCTTTTGCCAGACGGTTTGCGTTGCAAGTACATGAGCTACTTCTGTAGCGCCAATGCCAAATGCCAGTGCACCAAAAGCCCCGTGTGTTGATGTATGACTGTCTCCGCAATTGATTAATAAACCGGGTAAGGTTATGCCTTGTTCGGGTCCGATCACATGCACAATACCTTGGCGCGGATCATCCAATCCCATAAACTCAATGCCATGTTGTTGTGTATTACTTTGCAGCGTGTTAATCATGCGTGCAATAGTGGCATCGGTTATTTGCAACCGATTACGCGTGGGCACATAGTGATCGGCCACACCGAAAGTGAGCGCAGGCTCGGCCACTGGAAGATTACGCGCTGCAAGTTTGGCAAACGCGTGATGCGAACCTTCATGAACTAAGTGTCTATCCACCCATAACAATGACGAGCCGTCTTCGCGCTGCACGATTTCGTGTGCAGCCCAAAGTTTATCCAACATGGTACGTGCAATCGTCATGCGCTTACAGACTTCTTGTTGGCGGCGGTGTCACGAGCAATGGTCGGCTCCCAATAACGATTGCTCTCTTCGCCCACTCTTGCCAGTGTCATATCAATGGTGAACAGATCAGGGCGATAGCGTGCAACTAAGTACTCAACGCCACGGCCTTTGTCATCGCAGACCAATCGTTGTAGCGACAACAATGCGGAACCGACTTGAACATCTAAGGCATCAGCAACACTGGGGCTTGCCAAGGTTGCCGAAACCGATTGGCTGGCTTGGGCAATTGTAACTCCACTGCGTTCGAGTAAGGTGAAGAGCGGTGTATTGGCTAAGTCATTTTCGCTGTAACTTGTGGCAATGGCCTGTGGCACATAGGTTGTTAAATGCGAAAAAGGTTGGTCGTCAGTTAATCGCACGCGAGTAGCAATTTGTACAGGGTCCCCAGTGGCAAGGCCCATGGCTTGCGCAATGTAGTCAGGCGCTTTATTGTAAGTGAACGATAAGAGTTTTGCCGTTGTATTGCGTCCCATCTCAGCCACTTGAGGCATTAAGGTATTGAAGTTCATCGCCACGGGTGCATTCAAAGATGGACTATTACACACAACGTTACCGCTGCCGGCACGGCGTTCAACTAAACCATCTGCGCACAATGCATGGAGCGCGCGGCGAACCGTTACGCGTGAGACTTCAAAAACACTGGCCAATTTAACCTCTCCTGGCAGGTTTTGACCGAGTGTGTACACGCCATTGCTGATGTCTTCGCGAAGTGATAGATAGACACGCTGCGCTTTGGCACCTTCTGGCATGCTCTGTCCAATTCGATTCACGCGTATCAATCCCCTACAGGCGTTGTCGCTACCTTACTCTTGTTTATTGGGTTGAACCCGAGGTAGCATGTGCAAAAGCATAAACCGGTATTACAAACCATACAAGTGCGCAGATTAAATTTAAGCTATCTGAGGGATTGAGTCCATGCCTGTAATCGAAGTGCACCTGCTAGAGGGCTATCAGCCTGATGATCGACGCAGACTGAGCGAATCCCTGACTGACGCGGTTAGATTAGTTGTGCCCGCGCCCCCAGAAGCGGTCACCATCATGCTGCACGAAATGCCTAGCGATAACTATTATCGAGGGAGAGTCACTCGCACGCCAGCGCCAGCTTTACCAGACCCTTGTCAAGTTGTTGAGGCATTTTTATCTCACTTAGGCGAACGCGATCTTGTTGGGGCTCAAGCACATTTAGCCAACAATGTGGTGATGCAGTTTCCCAATGCGCCACCGATGCACACACTCGATGAAATTATCGAATGGTCGAAGCCGCGTTATCGATCTATCGCAAAACAGATTCAGGGAACCGAAGCATTTCAATCGGCCGGTGACGAAACTGTTGTGTTTTGTCGTGGAACTCTCTCAGGTGAATGGCCTGATGGCTCGTCCTTTGACAATGTGCGTTTTGTTGACCGCTTTGAATTGATTAACGGCAAAATCATACGCCAGGATGTTTGGAACGATTTAGCCGAGGCACGCACATCAGCATGAGCAATAAGCAACATGATATCGATCCGATCACACTTGCGGTTCTGGCTGGTCGTATGGAACAGATCGCTGATGAAATGGATGCCACTTTATTTCGTGCAGCGTTTAACCCGATCATAGCTGAGGCGCACGATGCCAGTCATGGCTTATATCATCCACAAACCGGCGACACCTTGGTCCAAGGTAAATCGGGCCTACCCATTTTTGTTGGTGTGATGTCGTTTGCCGTTAAAGCGGTGATTGATAAGTTGGCACAGGATGATGATTTAGCCGATGGTGATATTTTTATTTTTAACGATGCTCACATCGGTGGCACGCACTTATCTGATATGCGGTTGGTGCGACCGTACTTTTATCAAGGTCAACTGTTTTGTTTCTTGGCATCGGTTGGTCACTGGCACGATGTAGGTGGTGCGGTACCAGGTAACTATAACCCCGGGGCTACCGATGTTTTCCAAGAAGCCTTAGTGATACCGCCTGTGCGATTGGCTCGTGCGGGCGTAATCAATCAAGATATTATCGATATCTTGTTACGCAATACGCGATTACCGCAATCTACCCAAGGCGATTTAAACGGGCAATTGGGTGCACTGGATTTGGGTGTTCAACGCATGAATGAACTGCTCGATGAATACGGCAGCAGTACAGTTGATACCGCTTTAAACGCGCTAGGGGATAGTGCTGAAGCCTTAATGCGATCTGAGCTCAAAGCTTTACCTAACGGTCGATGGGAAGCGACAGACTTTCTTGACAATGATGGTATTGAAGATAAGCCACTGGAGTTACGTGTGGCGCTAACGATAGAAGACGATGCAATGATAATTGACTTCGATGGTAGCGCCGCTCAATGCGCAGGGCCTGTTAATATTGCGCTACCTACAACCGTGGCCACAGCCTACGTGGCGATCAAGCATCTCTTTCCTGACTTGCCGGCGAATGCCGGTGTGATGCGACCCATCGATGTGCGTGTACCGCAAGGGTCATTGTTGAGTGCTGAATTTCCAGCGCCAACGGGTGGTTACACAGAAACTATTTTGCGATTAATCGACGTTATCTTTTGCGCAGCCGCTCAAGCTTCATCTGAATTAGTGGTTGCAAATGCTTATGGCACTATCAACGCTTTATCGATTGCCGGGAAACGCGCTAATGGTCAACCCTGGGTAATGTTTAGTTTTTACGGTGGCGGTCATGGGGCTTGTTGCGAAGGTGATGGTTTAAACCACGGCAATGCACCCATTTCAACGGCCACGATTCCGCCGATGGAAATTTTAGAAGCGGCATACCCGGTGATGTTTCGGCAGTGGGCGTTACGTCCTGATAGTGCTGGCGTAGGTGAATACCGCGGTGGTATGGGCGCTGTTTATGAAATTGAGGTATTGGAAGAGCGCGGTGCTGAAGCGTTTTTATTTGGTGAGCGTGGACGCTTCGCACCGCGTGGTATTGCTGGCGGTGGCGAAGCCGCCTTGAATGTATTCAGTTATGAACAGGAAGACGATTGGTTAAAACCTGCCATGGCGTCCAAGATGCGTGGAATAAAATTAAAGCAAGGTGAAGGGGTGAAGTTGGAAACGCCGGGCGGAGGCGGGTATGGCATGGCAAGTCAACGCGAGCCTTCGCGCGTGGCTGAAGATGTTCGTCAGGGTTTAATCAGCGCAGAATCTGCCGATACGCAGTTTGGCAGTACCTGGCGTGAGGTTGCGTCATGAGCAACAACACAGAGAAAGCCTTGGGTGCAATGGTAGGTGTTGATGTCGGTGGTACATTCACCGATGTGTTTGTATTGAACGAGCATGATGGGACGGCGGCAGTTGCCAAAGTGCCAACGACAAAGCCTGATCAGTCCGGTGGCTTTATGTCAGGTATAAAGCAACAAGTTGATGAGCTATCGAGCATTGCGGTTGTTGTTCATGGTACAACCGCCGGCACCAACGCTTTGTTGGAACGTAAAGGTGCGCGTTGTGGTGTTATCACGACTGAAGGTTTGCGCGATGTGCTGGAGATGCGCCGCCGTGATCGCCCGCGCACCTGGGGTTTGCGCGGTAACTTCATCCCAGTAGTTGAACGTCAATATCGATTAGAAGTGCCGGAGCGTACATTGGCAGACGGTACGGTTCGCACAGCGGTTGATTTAAACGCAGTAAAAGCCGCCGCCCAAAAGCTGCTCGCAGCGGGTTGCGATTCGATTGCCATACTGTTTGCTAATGCTTATGCAAATGCGGAAAACGAATCCAAAGCGGTAGCCGCTGTGCGCGAGCTATGGCCCAATCCCCACGTTGCAGCGTCGTCAGAGATTTTGCCGGAAATACGTGAATTTGAACGCTTTTCAACGACTGCGCTAAACGCGTTTTTACAACCAGAGGTTTCGGGCTACATTCAGCGTTTGCAAAGCGCAATGCGGCGAGAAAATTTCGCTGGCGAATTCATGATTGTGCAATCCAATGGCGGTGTTATGAGTGTTGACACAGCTTGTCGTTTACCGGTGCGCACCGCGCTTTCGGGTCCGGCTGCTGGCGTTATTGCCGCCGCCTATATCGCTCAATGTGCAGGCTTTGATAACGTCATCACTGGTGACATGGGCGGCACTAGTTTTGATGTGTCGCTTATCGCTGGTGGCCAATCAATGTTAAGCGCCCAAACCTCAATCGACTTTGGCATGGTGCTACGCACACCGATGATTGAAATCACGACCATCGGCGCTGGTGGTGGTTCAATTGCCTGGGTGGATAAAGGTGGCTTGCTGCATATAGGGCCACAAAGTGCTGGGTCCGATCCGGGTCCTGCCGCTTATGGTTTAGGTAACACGCAACCAACGGTGACTGATGCCAATGTCGTGTTAGGGCGCATCGACTCATCCAGTCCTATCGGTGGCAACCTAACATCCTTAGATGCTGATGCAGCATCGGCTGCCATTGATAAACATGTTGGCGAACCCTTAGGCCTTAACACACTCGATGCTGCCGAGGCCATTCTGCGGGTGGCTAACTCGCGCATGGCTGGCGCTATTCGGTTGGTGAGTATTGAGCGCGGATTTGACCCGAAGCAATTCGTGTTTATGCCATTTGGTGGTGGTGGGGCTTTGCACGCGGGTGCTATGTTAAACGAAGTGGGCATCGCCAAGGCGATTGTTCCGCGCTACCCAGGTGTTACCAGCGCAATGGGTTGTGTGATCGCGGATATGCGACAGGACTTTGTGCAAACGTTTATGACAACTGTTGATGCCTTGGATAACAATGCGCTATCCGCGTTTATGCAGCAACACGTGGATCAAGGCTTGGCAATTTTGGCAGCCAGTAAAACGCGCTTTGTTAATCGTCGGATTAATTTTGAACTAGACATGGCCTATGCAGGGCAAACGCATACATTGTCGGTACCAATAAGTGTTGATATTGTAGACGATAGGGTATCGCCTATTGGCAAAGATAAAATTATTGAAGCTTTCGATGCCACCTATCTTAAAAACTTTGGCCGACTACTACCTAAAGGTGTTCGTCGGATAATCAATTTACGCAGTGCTGTGATCGGCGAGCGACCTAAATTTGATTTACACACTTTGGCGCCAATGCACACGGCTACGGCCGCGCCGCAAGTTAAAGAAAAAAATACTCGTAAGGTGTATTTTGAAAAGCAGTGGTATAAAACGAAAATCTACGACCGCCTAAGTTTACCCGTCGGCTCGCAAATTGAAGGTCCGGCTATATTAGAACAACCAGATACCACTGTTTTAATTGAGCCAGGTTTGATCGGCCACGTAGATGAATTTGGTAATACCATCATTGAACAAGGAGGGCAAGGTGCATGAGTGAAGTCAATGCTACACCTGCGGGCTGGGATATGACGCGAACCGCATTGCTTACTATTGATTTGCAAAATGATTTTTTGCATACCGACGGTGCATATGGCAGAGCAGGACAAGGCTGCGATGCCATAGCAGCTTTACCCGACCGTATCGCACCACTGGTTAATGCTATACGTTCGCGCGGAGGTTCTTATATATCAGCACAATTTACCCTTGTGCCAGATCGTTGTGGTGAACCTTTAATCGCGTCGCATCTAAAATCGTTGCGGCCCTTTTTAACAAAAGGTGATTTTCTGCCAGGTGCTTTTGGGCATAGCTTGGTAGATACATTGGCACCCGCTGACTACACGATCGAAAAAATTGCATACTCGGCCTTCTACCAAACACGGCTCGAATACATTATGCGTGCAACAGGGATAGATAATTTAATTGTCGGCGGCATAGTGACTAACGGAGGTGTTGCCAGTACGTTGCGCGATGCGCACTTGCGAAACTTGCATACCATCCTATTAACCGATGGCTGCGCCGCATTTAGCGATGAGGTGCACGATGCAACGCTGTTGTCGCTGGCTACCGTTACTCACAAAATGGACTGCGCGCATACCCTAGCATGGATAAATGAACAGCCACAGGTTGCCGGATCATGAGTACATTGGCCGAGCGTCTACAACAAAAAAACATTCTGGTTGCACCGGGTGTGTACGATGCACTCACCGCATCCATCGCCACCGATGCAGGTTTTGAGTCACTGTATCTGAGCGGTGCGGCTGTGGCTTACACCAAACTCGGTGGTCCGGATATTGGTTTAACTTCGGCTAACGAAATGGCCGAGTCCATGTCTTTAATCGCAAACCGTGTGGAAACACCCGTCATCATGGATGCTGATGCAGGTTTTGGCAATGCGCTTAACGCGCAACGCACTATGCAACTCTATGAACGAGCTGGAGCGTCTGCCTTGCAATTGGAAGATCAGCAACACCCGAAACGTTGTGGTCACCTGTCTGATAAACAGCTGATATCCAAGTCAGAGATGTGCGGCAAAATAAAAGCCATGACCGATGCGCGTAAGTCAGAGCACACTTTGGTTGTTGCGCGAACCGACGCGATCGCCGTCGAAGGGTTCGAACTGGCCTTAGCTCGCGCTGATGCCTATTTGGAATCCGGAGCCGATGTTTTATTCATTGAAGCGCCAAAAACACGTGAGCAACTAACGCAAATTGGTGAGCGCTACGCGAATAAAATTCCGCTGCTTGCGAACATGGTTGAAGGTGGAAATACGCCCATTACCGATGCTGACGATTTGCAAGAGTTGGGTTTTTCCATTGCGATTTTTCCTGGTGGCATTGTTAGAGCGTTAGCGCATACCGCGCAAGACTATTATGCAAACCTACATGCACAAGGTTCAAATAAAGCGTTTGCCGATCGTATGTTTGATTTCAATGGGCTTAACTCAATATTGGGCACACAAGAGATGTTAGAGCGTGGCAAGCGCTACACCGGCGAAGATGAGTCAAGTTAAAGTCAGCGCAAGGCCTGTTGATGGTTTTGATATCGCAACTGATACCGTCATTATAGGTGCTGGCGCATGTGGGCTCGTCGCTGCCTTAGCAGCTATTGAAAACGGTCAATCGGTTATAGTGTTTGAGGCCGACGCGGTGCCAAGTGGGTCTACTGCACTTTCCGCAGGGCTTATTCCAGCCGCCAACACCCGATTGCAGCGTGAAGCTGGTATTACAGATTCGGTGCAGGCATTTGTTGACGACATTCAGCATAAAGCGCACAACGAAAACTCAACTGATTTGGTTAACGCGCTCGCATCCGGTTCGGCTGAAGTTATTGAATGGCTCATCGAAAAACACGAATTATCGTTTTCTTTAGTTGACGACTTCGACTACCCAGGCCACTCACATCGTCGCATGCATGGGCTACCAAGCCGTTCGGGCAGTGAATTGATTAATGCGCTAAGGGCTGCATGTGAAAAAAAGGGTGTTGATATTATTTGCAACCGTCGTGCAAGCATTGTTCATCACAAAGATTTGATGATAGAGGGCGTAAGCGTAGTTAACAGTGTTGATCAAACGGTGGAGTCTATTGCTTGCAAAAAGTTGATACTCGCGTGCAATGGGTTTGGTGGTAATCGCGAGATGGTGCGAGAGCACATGCCTGAGATAGAAGCTGCATTGTGGTTCGGCCACTCGGGTAACTTGGGCGATGCCGTTAACTGGGGTGAGCAATTAGGTGCCTCGGTTAAGCACCTTGGCGCCTATCAAGGCCATGGCAATGTAGCGCATCCGCATGGTATTTTAATTACGTGGGCGGTCATCACTCAAGGTGGCGTGCAACTTAATAAATTTGGAAAGCGTTTTTGGGATGAATCGCAAGGTTACTCAGAAGCAGCGCAAGCGGTATTGTCGCAACCAGAAGGAATTGCCTATGCCATTTTTGATCAGCGTATTGCGAATATTGCAAGGCAGTTTGAAGATTTTAAACAAGCCGAAGCCGTGGGTGCTGTTGTTGTCTCTCATTCCTTTGATGAGCTAGCACAAAAATTAAAACTACCTGCGCAACAAATGAGAGAAACACTGCAGCGTATCCCACTTAATGCCCATGATGAATTTGGCCGTGAGTTTGGCGAATCCACCTTAAAACCACCCTATGTTGGTGTGCAAGTAACCGGTGCGCTGTTTCATACACAGGGTGGACTTGATGTAGACGAAGCGGGGCGTGTACGACATCGCGACGGCAGTTT
>CALHOU010000104.1 GCA_938035945.1 uncultured Granulosicoccaceae bacterium | reverse complement strand
GCCACGCGTGTGATCAAACGTACCTTCGACCATGAGAGTTTGCCTACTCTAAAGAGTGCTTGAACTGTGGGCAATGTTTTGAGTTTACGGCCAACGCGTAAGTATTCCCAACTTAATTGAAGGCCTATGCCTATTTCCAAGTTCATCCATGCAGCGCAATGACTAGCGCCACTTGATTTCCAGGCTTGTAAGTCATCGAACCTGACCAGCAGCTCTAATAGATCAGCATGATGAGAAGTGATTTCTTGTGATAGCGCTTTTAAGCGTTGGCGAATGGATGCTTCATCTTGTGGAAGGGCGGGGCACTTGCTTGGTTCGCGCGGCGTATCGATACATGCCATGGCGAGTCGAACGGTTTGGCCAAACTGTTCGCGTTCGGCTGGGCCAAACGAACTCATCCCGAATGGGATTTTTGGTTGATTATTTGTATTGTCGGTGGAAGGCTTGCTTGTATTATCCATAATAACAGTGCTCCTTTGATGATGTTTAGTATATCAATGGAGTGAATCACAGACAAGCTAAAACTGTAAATAAAAACAGTAATAATTTTACATTGGGTAGAAGCGGTGGCTGAAGAGAAGCAACGTTCCATGCCAGAATTTTTGTTAAAGCTGTATATTTATATTTTGCTATAGTCCCTGAATGGTCAATACGCTCATGTTCAGATTAGTTAACCTACCATTAAATAAAGTAATAGAACTTGATGACAAATACTGAAATTAAAGTGGGAATGACAGCTGCCACCGATATTGTGGTAGGCACTCGTGATACAGCCCATCATGTGGGTAGTGGAAAAATAAAAGTATTAGCAACGCCAGTCATGGTTATGCTTCTGGAAGAAGCCGCATTATCGGCAGTCGAAGAATATTTGGCTCCGGGAAATCAGACGGTAGGTACTCAGCTTAATATTAGTCACATAGCTGCAACACCAGTTGGTATGCGTGTAGTGGCTCACGCGGAAGTTGTTGAGGTAGTGGGTCGAAAAATAATATTTAAAGTTTGGGCAGATGATGAGATTGAACGTATCGGTGAAGGAACGCATGAACGTATCGTAGTCGAGTTAGAGCGTTTTGATAAGCGAGTCGATTTGAAAGCTCGGACCAGCTAATTTGCCGATCCTTCACATCGGATGTACTGAGCGATGGGGCTTCGTGGTTACACATTACGATTTATCACTTTTGATTATGCCCTCGCGCCATCAGCGTCTTCTCCCAGCTTAACGACGTTTCAACAATTTTATCCAAGTCGTCAAATTCAGGTTTCCACTCTAGCGTGTTATGAATTTTATCTACCGCTGCGATCAATGATGGTGGGTCGCCCGCGCGTCTTGGCTTTTCAATCACTTTAATCGGCGAGCCATGTACGCGGTTTACGGAATCTATAACTTCTCTTACGCTAAAGCCATGGCCGTAGCCACAGTTCATGAGTGTGGAGTCGCCACCTTCGCGTAGATAATCTAAAGACGATAGATGTGCGTTAGCCAGATCGGTTACGTGTATGTAGTCACGCACGCCGGTGCCGTCGGGGGTGGGGTAGTCTGTGCCAAATACGTATAACTGATCGCGTTTACCTAGCGCCACTTCGGCGGCTACTTTTATCAGTAGCGTAGCGTTTTTTGTTGATTGACCAATACGCCCATCTGGGTCTGAGCCTGCCACATTAAAGTAGCGCAGTATGACGTGCTTCAATGGGCATGCTTGGCTTAAGTCAGTCAACATGGCTTCCGACATTAATTTCGACATGCCGTAGGCGTTAATGGGCGCAGTGGGGAGTGCTTCGTGGCATGCGTTATCGGCATTGTCTGGAATGCCGTAAGTGGCGGCAGTCGATGAGAAAATAAAATTCGCGATGTTATTGTCTTGGCAAACTTGCAGCAGATTGCGCGTGCTGCATGTGTTGTTCGCGTAGTATTTTAATGGGTTCTCAACACTCTCTGGCACGATTGTGTGTGCGGCGAAATGAATGACGGTGTCTATGTCGTGTTGTTTGATTAGTTTTTCAACCAACTCCATGTCGCCCGTTTTACCAACGACTAACTCGCCGAATAAAACAGCATCCTCGTTGCCGGTAGAGAGGTCGTCGAGAACAATAATTTTCTCGCCGCGTTCACCTAATAGCTTTACGACATGGCTGCCAATGTAGCCTGCGCCTCCGGTAACAAGAATCGCTTTGTTAGTCATTTAGTTGTCTCAAGTTATGTTGCGGTTAAATATAAAGTTAAACGACATCGTCTGAGTCGATGCTCTTTTGTAATTTCAGAGCACGAGATTGTCGTTTGCGCATGCTGATGTTCAAAAATTCAACGGCAAGTGAAAAAGCCATTGCAAAGTAGATGTAACCTTTTGGTATATGTGCATCGAATCCTTCAGCAATGAGCGTCATACCGACCAATATCAAAAACGACAGGGCGAGCATCTTGACGGTTGGGTTAGCATCCACAAAATCAGATATAGACTTTGATGCAAACAACATAACGCCCACCGCAACGACGATGGCAATGACCATGATCGATACCTGATCTACCAATCCAACGGCTGTTATGACTGAGTCAAGTGAAAACACCACATCCAGAATAGCAATTTGAATGAGCACCGAAAAGAAGCTGGGCTGCACGCGTGGCGCGGTTTCCTCTTCCTCGATTTCCAGGCTGGCATGAATCTCACGGGTTGATTTGGTGAGCAAAAACAGACCACCAAGGATCAAAATAAAATCGCGCCCGGATAAATCCTGCCCAAGTAAAGTGACCCACGTGTTTTCCAGGCGCATAACCCAGGTTATGGAGAACAATAGGGCAAGACGGGTAAGCATGGCCAAAGCCAAACCAATGACTCGGCCTTTATCCCGTTGTGATTCGGGCAAGCGGCCTACCAATATGGATATAAAAATGATGTTGTCGATGCCAAGAACAATTTCAAGCGTGGTCAGCGTTGCCAACGCCACCCAAGCCTCAGGACTTGCTATCCAATCGAGCATTGTTTGTTCTCCCGTTATCGTGATCTTCCAAAGGTAGTTGAAGATCTTTAACGCGCTGTAAACTTCGCCTGCATAGAGGCTTAGAAGTGTAACATCTAGCTATGTTGACCAACCCTCCAAACAGGCGTGTTCATGAGTAATCAATGGTGCGAAGCAGTTGAACAGGGCGCGGTACTCCTGACGGTGAATCAACGTCTGTCGCGCCACTATGTCAGCCTTTTTTCGCAACAACAATTAGTACAAGAACGGCAATGGTGGGAAACACCGCAAATTCTGCCTTTGAGCGCATGGTTGAAACAGGTGCACGCTGCCTGCGTGGCTACAGGCGCGTCGGATAAAACCTTGTTACCCGATATAGCAGCCGAACGTACCTGGCAACAAGTCGTGGCTAATGACCCAGTCGCCTCCGAATTGCTCGATACCGATTTAACCGCAGCTAACGTGCAAAAAGCATGGCGAACAGCTAACGCATGGCAACTTGCCGGGGTTAGCGAGCATGAGCAAACCGCCAGTGATGATCAATTAGCATTTGCACGCTGGCGTGCCGCATTCACCAGGCGATGCACGCGCGAAAACTTGATTGATTCGGCAACCTTGGCCACACATATTACAAGTGTGATAAGCACCAATGCTGATGCAGTCGCACTGCCAAAATCTATTTTACTCGCAGGTTTTCTAAGTGTGCCTGCCCAGATGCAGGCGCTGCTCGAAGAGTTAAGTAAGTGTGGGGTGGAAATAAAACACATACAGCCTGAGAAGGTGGCTAACGCGCAACGTATTATTCACGCCGACGACGATTCAAGCTTTACCAGCATCGCGCAACAAACACGGCAATTACTCGAACAGAATCCTAATCAGCACATTGGTGTGGTTGTACATGATTTGCAGCAACGTCGCAGTCAAGTTCTACGTGCATTCGATAATGCGTTTTTTCCAAGCTTGAACCCGATTGAAATAAATACAATTGGCCGTCCGTACGATCTATCCATCGGTTTGCCATTGAACGAACAAAGCGTGGTGCGTACGGCTTTGTTATTTTTAACGCTACTCACAAAAGGGTTTAATAACACTGAGCTTTCGGCATTTTTACTTAGCCCGTATTTGCCGGGTAACGAAAAAGATGCACGCGAACGGGAAAAGCTTGATCGCAAATGCCGCGACAACAGAATTAGACAGGTCAGTTTCTTTGACTTTATTTCGCTACTGCCCAAAGGCGATGCTCTGCGCGCGCCCTTGCAAAAAGTTTCAAAACGCAAGTGGAAAAAAGAATCTGGTGCGGCGGTTTGGGCTGAGAACTTCGGTGCCGCGTTGCGAGACCTTGGTTGGCCTGGTACCTCAATTGACAGTGAAGAATATCAAACCGTAGAAGCGTGGAATACTTGCCTTGATGATTTTCAGGCACTCGATGATGGTGACAAGTTTAACGATAAGCGAGCGCTGAATATTCTCAACCGACTATGTCGTTCTCGCGTGTTTCAATTGGAAACGGCAGCTACACCCATTCAAATTATGGGTCGGCTTGAAAGCCATGGCTTATCGTTCGATAAATTGTGGGTAACCGGACTTGATTCTGATCAATGGCCACCGGTTGCTGTACCTACCTCATTTATTCCTATACAACAACAGCAAGTGGCAGGTGTGCCTGATGCGACACCTGCCTTGCGTTTGCAAATCGCGCAAGCGGAAGTGGCTTTGTGGAAGCGCTCAACCGATGAGCTGTATGTGTGTCATGCGCAAATACGCGATGGACTTGAGTTAAGTCCGGCATCGATTGTTGCGGACGTCGCTGTTGGGGAATCACTAACGGATGCAGCCGATGCTTCTGACACAGCCGCACAGATTCAAAGCAGTTCAAATCTGGAGGCCATTGAAGATACGAACGGTCCTGAACTTGAAGCCGGTACAAAAGTAAAGGGCGGAACACGCTTGCTGGAAAATCAAGCCAAGTGTCCGTTTAAAGCATTTGCCTTGCATCGCTTGCGTATTAAAAAACTGGAAGAGGCGGGTATTGGGCTTGACCCGCGGCAGCACGGCAACTTGTTTCACCATGCCATGGAACTGTTTTGGACCGAAGTGGGTTCTCATGAAAAGTTAGTTGCTTTAAGTGCTGACGAGTTAGACGCGCAAATTCATTCGGTGATTAACGCGTCGATGAAGAAATACGATATTGAAGAAAAGCTACAAAGTTTGCAGAGTCGATACTTGTATCGACTTATTTCTGATTGGTTACAGCAGGTCGAAAAACGGCGGCAACCCTTTAGTGTGGTAGATACTGAAAAAGACCTGGAGCTTGATATTGCGGGTGTGGGTATTAATGTACAAGTTGATCGCATAGATAAACTTGATTCGGGTCAAACCGTCGTTATCGACTACAAAACCGGGCAGAACAATGCGATTAAAACCTGGGGTGAGCCGCGTATTGAGAATCCGCAATTGCCTTTATATGTTGGTACCGATGATGAGGTAGAAGGTGTTTGTTTTGCTCAGGTGTTTCCAAATAAAAATAAACTGATCGGTACAACGTCTGAAGACTATATTCTCGGCGACTTAAAAGCGCCTGAAAATACCCGTGCACTTTCTAAAACTATTAACGATTGGGCGCACGCGCGAGAACACTGGGCGGGTTCCTTGACTATGCTGGCTACTGAGGTGCGTGAAGGTGTTGCAACCATTACGCCTGTGAATAAGGCCTGTGATTTTTGTGAGTTACCCACGCTGTGTCGAATAGAAAAAACGATCGGCGAGGCTGAAGATGAATTCGATGATGCTGAGCAGGCTGGAGGTGTTGCATGAGCACGCCTGCGTCGAACGC
>CALHOU010000103.1 GCA_938035945.1 uncultured Granulosicoccaceae bacterium | reverse complement strand
GCTGAGTGGTAGTTTCTATTTCCTTAGATATATAGTATGTGATCCTAACAACGAATATCCTTGTGATATCGCGACTAGAGTGCCGGTACGTGAACTACCATATTTTTGAAATTAACGCCTTTAAACAATTAACGCATCTATGTAGCGTTGAGGATTATCGTGAGGCAAAAAAAATAGTCAATGAGCACCGCAGAAAACCCAATTTACCTGCCGGTACGAGTTACCGAATGATGTTCGCGACCAATCCAGAGCAGGCTGAAAAATTGTTGCAAGAAAAGCGTGAAGCGCGTCCGATGGGCGAGCACGACTAAACAGTGTAAACACAGAATTGAACAAACCAATTACACAGACCATTCACACAAAGAGACCCACCAAACATGAGCGATGTGACTAAGGAACTCGATACATCTGGACTCAACTGTCCAATGCCGATCTTACGAGCGAAAAAAGCACTTAAAGAGTTGCAATCGGGCGAGATATTGCGTGTTACTGCGACCGACCCCGGTTCGGTTAAAGATTTTGAGGCTTTTGCCAAGCAGACAGGCAACGAGTTGTTGGAATCTACAACAGAAGGTGAATCGTTTATCTATAAATTAAAGAAAAGCTAATCGAACTAATCCTTCAATTAAACTCGAGCCAATTCTTGAGAATGTCTTATGGAACTTAGCAATATACATTTAGTGGCTGGGCTTGGATTCGCATTGGCGGTTGTGTTCGGTGCTGTGGCGAACAAAACCAATTTTTGCACGATGGGCGCAGTCAGTGATTGGGTCAATATGGGACTCAAAGGTCGCTTTGGTGCTTGGCTATTGGCCATGGGTATTGCTGTCGCTGGTGTGCAAATTCTCGATCTCGGCGGCTGGATAGATTTAACTGAGAGTATTTACCGAACATCAGCTTTTGGTTTGGGCGGTTATATCATTGGCGGTCTTATGTTTGGTGTGGGCATGACCTTGTCCGGTGGTTGTGGTCAGCGAACTTTGGTTAGAGTGGGCAGTGGCAATTTAAAATCTCTGGTCGTGTTTATCGTGCTCGGACTTACCGCTTATATGACTTTGCGCGGCATCATCGGCGTTGCTCGTCTCGCCGTAATAGAACCCTTGTCAATTGATCTTGCTGATCATGGTATGGAAGAACAGGGACTATCCACCATGGTGATGCACATGACTGGCAGTGAAACTACCAGTGGCATTCGCTGGGCGTTTGCTGGCATCGTATCCGTGGTTCTCATTGGTCTAGCCTTAAGCATTAAAGAACTTCGCTCCGACTTCAACAATTTGCTCGCAGGTATCGTTGTTGGTGCTGTGATAATCGGTGCGTGGATAATCACCGGGATCATCGGCTACGATGATTTCGACCCTGTACCGCTTGAAGGCTTGAGCTTTGTAGCGCCTATTGGTAATTCCATTAGCTATCTGATGACCTACACGGGCGCGACAATTACGTTTGCTATAGCCGTTGTATTTGGGGTGATAGTGGGTTCGTTTATCTACGCGCTTGCGTCGGGTACGTTTAGAATCGAAACCTTTAGTCAGCGTGGGGATATGGTCAATCATCTGGTTGGAGGTGCTTTGATGGGCATTGGTGGTGTCCTATCATTAGGTTGCACAGTTGGCCAAGGCGTCACTGGAATCTCCACACTTGCCGTTGGGTCTTTTATAGCCACTATTTCCATTATTATCGGTTCTGCGATTACCATGCGTGTGCAATACCACCGTATGGATGAACTCGGCAAAATCAGTTCGCTTACGGCAGGCATTGCCGATATCCTGATACCGTGGCGAAAACTGAGTTAGCACGCAGCCCATGCTAGAAAGCAAAATCGAGTTCTTCAAAAAGCCAACGGATGACATTCAGCGTCTGGAACCGTCGACCTGTACCGAAGCGGAAACCTTTGTATTGCAGGTGCTTGACGATAGTATGGAGCCTGAATTTGCTAAGCATTGTATGATTGTGATCGACCCCACAGGTCACGCAACTGATGGTAGTTATGTGCTAGCGCGTCGGGAAATTTCCAATGCGGATAATGATCATGCGTCATCAGTCGAGCAATTTCATTTTAGGCAGCTGCGCCGAAGGGAAAATGATTCGTGGCAGTTGTGCTCGCTTAACAGTGCGTATCCCAGTGAACCAACAGCGGCTGATTTAAGTGCCATTGTCGGTGTCATAGTGCAAAGAGCCGGCACCCGTCGACGTTATCACAAGCGCTACGATTAAATCGACCTTACACCGTCTGCTACACGTCTGCCCATAAGCGCAGTAAATTCGCATAAACCTGATCTATTTGCTGCGTTACCATTGCCTGTGGCGTGCTTTGATTTAATGCCTGTCTTGCTTCATTTAGGTCGTGCAATATTTCGCGTTGTTGTACATCGCGAACCATGCTTTGTGCCCAAAGCGCACACACGATACGCTGACCTCGAGTAACTGGCGTTACTTCATGCAGGCTTGATGCTGGATAAACCACGGCATGGCCTGCTGGCAGTTTGACTGACACCGGGCCGTAGCGCGATTCAATTTTGAGTTCCCCGCCATCATAGGTATCGGGTTCGCTCAGGAATACAGTTACGGCGACATCACTTCGATAACGCGCTTTTGCATTACCCATAATTGGGTTATCGATGTGTTGGCCGTAAAACATCCCCGGTTGGCATCGTGAAATAAACGCGGCCGATACTTTTGCTGGCAGCACCATACTTTGAAAAACTGGGTGAGCGTACAACTTGGACACCACACGCTGATTAATCTCAATCCAGCTTTTGCAAGTTTGATCCATTTCTTCGTTTGATTTTTTATCACGTGCGTGTGCGCCAGCGCTTTGAGAACCTGATTGCCAAATGGCGTTGCCTAGCGATGCACGAATGGATTCTAGATCGGCTTGGCTTAGTAGGTTTGTAATTTCACTTTGCATCGGCTTCAGTTAGTTGTCAGGCGAATAATACCCAGGTGGTTGCTATGTACTTTACGCCTTTGTGCAAAGTCACTCCTCTGTGTTCGTGGGTCCAGAAAGGCGGGAACAACAGCAATTTTCCAGCTTCTGGTTTGATGCTGATGCCTTGATGTTTAAATTCAGTTTCCCCACCTGGCCCTTCCACATCGTTTAAATACCAAATGGCGACGAGTTGTCGATCGGCAAATGAATGGCTGCCACTGTCTACATGCCAATGAAAGTATTCACCGGGTAGTGTGCGTTGGATAGCGTAGCCGTAGTCCTTAAAGCGGCCATGAAAAAATGCGTGTTCTTCGCGTATCACGCCCAGTGCGCCTGCGAGTGTAGAAAACAGGGCACGATCAACATCTTTCCAATGTTCTTTGCCGCTAATCACGATATCGGTTGAACGTTTAATATCCGTATTTTCAATTTCACTTTGACCAATCCGGCCTTGATATTGCTCGTCGGTGGCTTTCTCAAAACGCGTAATGACGTCTGCGCAAAAGTCTGCATCGAAAACTTTGTCTGCGGTATAAACGTGTGAGCCGCGTTGAACCTCTATAAGTGTATGTTGAGTCATGCCTAGTACTTTGTGGTTTTCACCAACGTAGTGGTTTACACTGATTGGCGTTGGTCAAAAAATGCGCTCAAGCGGTTAGAATAGCATGACATCCGTTGTTTAAGCTCAAGCGTGAGTGTGCTTGATTTTCCTATGCGTATGAATCCTTAGAGGCCTTATGGTTGTTCGTCGAATCAAAGATCGCTGGCATAACTCCACACCTGACGACAGTGCGCGCGAAGTACTCAGTGAGAAATCATTAAAGGATCAAGCGAGTGCTCTGGCATTTATTCAATGGCGAACTGCATTAAACACGGCAATCAATTTGCACGCGGAGGATTTTCGCTATGATAACGACCAACAGCGTGTGGGTGTGATTACCGAATACCTTGCTTTTCAAATCCAACTGATTGATAGACTGAGTGCTGAATTTTTAAGTGATACCGAACGTGAAACACTGATTACAGAAATTTGCCATAAAGTGGCAGACCAAGTACAAGATAATCTAGAAGATATTGCCGGCCCGGGTCAATACAAGCCGCCGTTCGTGGCTCTGTTAAACCGCAGGTTCAGCGAATATGCTGAGTTCGGCTTCAAGCACGGTGAGCCAGGTTTTGAAGCCAAACGCTTTCTTGGGCACTCGGTCCTGATGCTGTTAGGGGAAGATCAGACTAATCGCTGGGTGATTGACCAAGTTATTGAAATCGACTCACCCGAACTCATTGCTCAAAATGTTAAATCGCTGAACCGATTGTTTGGACGTGAGTAGTGCGACCTATTTGTATTTCCAAAGGAATATATGAGCAAGGTAGAGATTGCTCTAAAATGAGCCCATGGATAAATCAATCTATCATTCAACGTTGAAAACTATGCACGATGCTGGCGTAAACGAGGCCTACTATCACGGTTGGGCTAGTGGCGCTTTGGGTAATCCTGAATTAGAAGAGCAACGTATAACCGATGCATACACAGCAGGTTACGAACACGGCAAAGACGGCGTGGTCGATGGTTACAAAGCCTGGTTGCAAACGAAGTAAGGCCTGGCCCAAAATTTAGGTGCGCACATCCGTATGTCTGTTACTAGCAGTACACTGGCAGGCAAAGTCGCACTGGTTACCGGTTCGGCCAAGCGTCTGGGTGCCGCAAGCGTCAGATCCTTGCACAGCGCTGGTGCTAAAGTCGTGGTTCACTATCACCAATCACACGAAACAGCTCAAGCCTTGGCAGCTGAACTTAATGGCATACGCGCAGATTCTGCCGTTAGTATCGGTTCGCAATTAGGTACTCAAGATCAAGCACAGTGGCTTATCGATCAAGCGATTGTGAAATGGGCTCGGCTTGATATTGTTGTTAATAACGCATCAAGTTTTTTTCCTACCCCGTTTGGCAGCATCGGTGATGATGATCTGAATAATTTACTCGGTAGCAATTTTGCAGCCCCCTTGTTTGTTACTCAGGCCGCATTCCCTATGCTGAAGAAATGCGGAGGTTCCGTTGTTAATATGGTTGATATTCATGGTTTTGCCCCTCACCGAGATCATTGTGTCTACAGTGCGGCTAAATCTGCGTTGATCATGCTTACAAGGTCAATGGCGCTAGAACTTGCACCCCATGTTCGAGTAAACGGGATTGCACCGGGTGCCATTCTTTGGCCTGAAGATGGCTCCATGAGTGCTGAAGAGATAGCAATAAAAATTGGTGATATACCATTGGCGCGTCAAGGCACACCTGATGATATCGCTAATTTAGTCGTGTATTTATCAAGCGATGAAGCGGCGTTTATTACTGGGGAAATTATTAAAGTTGATGGTGGCAGTTCTGCTTAGAGCGTCCCTTTAATCTTCCAGCTTTAGTTCAACCAGCGCAAGACTTGATCTGGTGTTCGGATTGACTTGTTCCAACTCATTCAATAATTGCATATAGGTCTTATTTAACACAGGATGCATGCCACTGGGTTCGAGCTCTGCCAAGGGCTTTAGTACATGCGCAGCGCTGGTTATTTCGGGTCGAGGCAGGGTGATGGTGTCATTGTTCAGAATGACTTCGTCGAACAACAGCATATCAATGTCCATGGTTCTACTGCTAAATTTTTTTTCACTGCGAATACGTCCGCATTCGTGTTCAATTTGTTTAAGTTGTGCGTTAATTGCCTCAATTGTCCAGTCGGTGTCGATGCGCACTACAGCGTTGAGAAAGTCGTCACCATCCATACCCACCGCCGCTGAGCGGTATACAGGAGACCAACATGGTTTGTGGAAGTGTTTGGTTAATGCTGTGGCACATTGTTTGAAATGAACTTCGGGTTCAATATTGCTGCCAATGCTTAAAAATACGCGAGCCATCGTTACTTGGGTAGGGGACGAACAATTCTAACGCCTACATCACGTGAGTTACTCAGTGCGCCAAGCTTGTGTAGCGTTAGTTTTAGCCAAGGAACATTGAATTCATCCATAATGATGCTCGCCAAACCTTCGGCCAGGGTTTCGATTAACTGGAATTCACTTTGTTGAATATACGCTTCAACACGCTTGGATAAAAGCTTGTAGTTGAACGTATCTTCAACATTATCATTCTTTGCAGCCATTGCCACTGAGGTGCCTAGTTCCAAGTCGACGCTGATGGTTTGTTTTACGGTACGCTCACGATCGTAAATGCCGATGATGGCATCGGCGCGTAAGTCAGTAATGAATATAATATCCATAACTACAGACCAGCCTCGAGTCGCTCCAGCGCTTCACCCGATGCGATAACCTCGCGTGCTTTATCGGCGGCAATCGTTAAATCGGATACTTTGCCTGTATGCCATAACACAAGCGCGGCACCCAACACAGCAGCATCCAGTAACGCACCACTTTTTCCAGACAGCGCTTCTCTACCTTGTTCTGCACACAAGGCTGACAACGCATCGATATCCCACTTCATGCCAATAGGGTCGGTGTCTTTAGTGGCCAGTGGCAAATCTTCCGGCACATCGGCGGCACGGTACTCACGCAGTAAGTTCATTGTTGTCAAGTCGATATCGCGTTCTTCAAACGCTTCACCGTCGTTGTGGGTAACGTTTTCGCCATAGCGCACCACATGGGCAGGTGCACGAAAAGACGGGATAATACCGCCCTCAGTGCCACGTGCCAGTAACAGTGAATCGTATCCGACATGCCGGGCACGCATGCAGTAGGTATCGCGATAGGGTTTATGCACATAGCCTGTTATTAAGTGAGTTTTTTGCACGCCTTTAATCGCACAGACGAGTACCTCGGTTGTGCTTAACACGGGGCGCTTGACTATTCGCGCGCGAAGTTCGTTTAAATCGTGCAGGCCTGGGCACATGATGCGCTGATCAAGATAGCCCCAACCAATGTCCGGATTGGCTATGCGTTCAGCTATAGATTCGGTACTGCGTAATGGGTTGCCACCTAAGGCTTTGATGATAGTGTGATGCGTCACACCGAATTTAGGGCCACCGAGTTCAACACCATGCGAATAGGCACTAACACCGCAGGCCGCTAACACGGGCAATACAAACAATGAGCCTTGTAAGGTACGATTGAAACCATTGTAGGGGTCGGCTATGGCGATAACCTCGTTCGCCGTTGATGTCACCACGTCGGTTCTATCTTGCAAGGCATCCATCACGCCTTTGAGTTCGTCGTCGGTTTCACGTTTCATGCGTAGCCCGATTAAAAACACGCCTGCTTGCACCGGATCGGCTGACCCATCCAGTAAGGCGTGCATAACTGAACGCGCTTCTTCGGCTGACAAGTTCTTACTGAGCTCGGGCCCGGTTGCTACGCGTTGAATAGCCGAGCGCATGAGTTCTGCATCTGCAACGGTATAGGTGATTTGCTTGTTCATAGTGATTGAGTCTCGACTAGGAATTTTCTATGCTGATGTAAATATCATCATCAACAAGGGTCACTGGATAGACAACCAAGTCTATATTGGCAGGGTCGTCGAGTACTTGTCCGGTAATCAAGTCGAATCGACTGCCGTGCAATGGACACTTAACTTTTGTACCAGATAAATTGCCGTCGCAGAGTCTGGCATCTTCATGTGTGCACATTTCGTCAGCAACGAAAACACCATCACTGGTGTTAGCAACCAACACCTTGCGATCGGCGAGCGAAACACAGCGCATATCGTTGCTGGGAATTTCGCTTAGATGACAGACTTTTATCAGTGATTCGGTTGTCATTTGAGAATGGGGTCCTGCTCAGTTGTTAGCCTTACCTGCATTGTATAGCAAGCAATCCAGCTGGGTTACATTGTTGGGCGCATTCAAGTTTGTATGCCTTTGGTGATATCAATTCAACGTAGAATTGCCGGTATACTCAAGCTAAGCGTCAGATTGAGTCGATATGAGGTAGCCAATGACTGAGCTCACAGATGATCAAGGCATGCAACTCTCGAGCGGCATTGCCGCTTTTGAAGCCAAGGAATTTCGCCGTGCCTGGCAAATGCTTGAACCACTATCAGACCAAGGCATGGCTGACGCGCAGTATCGGTGCGCGATCATGATTCAAAATGGTCTTGGCGTTATAGCACGCCCCAGTGCGGCCGCCAAACTTATGCAAGCAGCAGCTGAACAAAATTTAGGGCTGGCGCAGCATGGTCTGGGTGTCATGTATTTGTTTGGAGAAGGCGTAGAACAAGACGCAAGCCTAGCTATTCGCTGGTTGGAGGCGGCTGGGGAAAGTGGGTTGGCTGGGGCATGGTCAACACTCGGCATGATGTTCATGGAAGCCCAGGGTGTTGAAAAAGACGTTGAGAAAGCGCGTGTGTACTATCAAAAAGCCGGGTTTAATCCTGATGAGTTTGCTTAACTAGGACCGTTAGCTGGCTCAGATGTTGACGGCACCGGTGTCTTTGTGATGTATGACTAATCCACAGCCCAATGTTCTCCCATCGCCTAAACCATTGTCTTGTAGTGCTATCGATTGCGCAGGCGGGACATCGGCCAGCATCACACTGCGGGTGAGTTGATCTCCAGTGTTTGTGTTGATCGTGTGTGCTTTGCCGCACAGTATTTTGGTCGGCATAAACGCGTTAAGTTTGCACTGTTCAATGACGCGATCAATAAAATCTGATTCGCTAGCGTTGTTATCAAGATCTGCGAAATACGTGTAGCGAGAAAAAAGTGTCGGTGCCGGCTCGAGTTGACGCACTTGACCTGTGAGTATTTGCATTGGGGAGCCGGCAATGTCTAGTGTGGTTCCGCTTAAACTTGCAAGCAGTGAAGTCGCATGCTGTGAATCTATGCGTACCCTGAAACGGGTTCGCTTAGATAACAATAAATACTCGCTACCATCCTCTGGGCGTTCCCAACCATTCTGCGAACCCGCAACGTGAATCGGATGAATGCCCGCCCGAGGGGAGTCGTTGATGATGGGTGCATACGTGCAAACAGCGCGCGCTAAAAATGCGGCATGATCAACGCGTAGGCGTTGACAGTTTATGCGAAAACTGACATCACACATCTGCGCACTTAGTTCAGGCTCTTTGTCGTTACTGTCTTGCCACATTGTCGGTTATCTAACTCAGTCAGGAATTTGCGCTTGTAAATGTGCGCGATCGAACCACCAATCGTCTTGCACCATAACATCGATGACGTTACGCAATCTCACTAGAAATTTTTCCGGCACATCAAGTTCCATCCGCTCAACCCAAAGTTCAAAGTGTTGCTGAGAACTTACATCACTGTGCCGCTTGGCAACTCGGGCAAGATTGGCACCGGTGAACATTCTGAGTTCATCTCGCTTTGCACCATCGCCACGAAGATCAACCACATAATGCGCAGTTGCAGCGGCTACTGCTGCACCATCTGAATCGTCGGGCGTTTCATCTATGATGTGGCTGAGTATGTTTGCGGTTAGATGCGGATCGATCGGATAAGTGACAGATAACCAGGCCGCTTGACCGATTGCCGCGATTGCATCCTGCTGGTCGGCAAGATAAATATATTGACAGGCAAGGGCTGCATCTTCAAAGGCCTCGTGCTCAATTAGCACGTCAAGCGCTGGTCGGATAGTGTCACGACTTTCCATTTTCTTATCAAGGTCGAGCAATAGTCCCGCTATCTCGAGGGAAGTCTGAGCGCGTTGCAGCTGGTTAAGCGTATTATTTGCATCACTACTTAAAGACGCTTTTAATGCCTGCACGCGTGTTTCACGATCAGCGTCAGGGGTTTTGTCCAATAAGCGTTTTTCATTTTCGCTTAAGCTTAGAGGGATATTCGATTCGATCATACGTGTTGACGCCTTGCTGTATTCACCGAATTTATTCTTCCTTCAGCACGCCGCTAAAGGCACCTTCTAAAACCAGTTCCCAATTTAAGGGTGTATCTGGGTATGGTGGTTTTAGGTCCATGCGAAAAAAGCGTTCTTCTTTTGCTCGCAGTTTTACCACCTCAATGAGTTCGGCAAACGTATTGATATCTTTGTGTTGGAGCAGTATGTCACTAAGGTGTAGCATGCGTATCATCCGCTGGCGAGTGGGTCAGTTTTTTGTGAGCTGTTATCCGAGGCAGGTTGTTAAAACGACCGCGCAGCATCTGTCTCTTAGGGTTTTCGGGAGTATCAAGAAATTGCTCGCGCGCGTGCAAAATGTTTCGCGTAATAACACCTTGGCCTTTTTCCAACCTTACACGTGTGTGCCTATCAGGATGTTCAAGTATAAGTTGCGCTGCGCGTTGAGCGGCAGCGTAGGTTTCGTTGTTGCGCCAACTTATATTTTGACTGCGCGTGGTAAATCGCATTGAAATAGTGTTATCGGCATTGGCCATGATCATTGGCAGGGTTCTATCTGGTCTATCGTGGCCTTCTTTGTCCGTGTTATGCGGAAGCGTCATGGCCTGCGGGTGTGAAAGCAGTGCAACCAACTCTGGGTCTTCTTGTATCAATGCATAAATTAAAAATGCATCATCCATCAACACAATCGCACCACCTTTAGCTGCCGGTTCGACACAGTGCAAGGTAAAACACCGAACCGTTTCACTCTCATCATTGTAATAGCCATCGGTGTGCCAATTCATGTGCTTTGATTGATAAGGTGGGAACCGACCTTTTGCCGTTCCACTTAAGTCTTGCAACAAAGACAATCCATGAGAGTCACGAATAACACCAGTATCGCCACCGCGAAGGTGCAGGGACTGTAACAACTGATTCAGCGCACCGGCAACATCTGTCGCTTGGTCCTGCCATTCATAAAATGCAAATCCAGATTGTGCAACTCGTGTGCATAGTTGGGTTAAAGATGCTGAATCGCCAGATGTATTTACGGCAGAGGGTAGCGGGATGAACGAGGGTGCCAAAGTCGGCGAGTTTGCTGCCAAACGATCTTGCGTTTGTGCTAACCACGCATCGAAGCGCGTACGCTCGTCACCGAATAAACGTGAACAAACTTGCTTCGAACTGATGTTATTTATGCTTGGCGAAGACATGCCGGTACACTGGGCTCGTGCAGTCAGATGAACCTATTCTAAATCGTTGAGCTCAATAGAGCAAAGTGTGATGCGATTTAGCTTGGAAAAGAGTGTGTGGATGCTAACCAGGGTGGAGTATGTTCGCGGTATCAGCGCCAGCGGCGATTAATTGCTGGATAAGCTGCGTATCTTTTTTGCCAAGATAAACTTCTGTGTCGGAAAGTAGCTTGTGCCACGCTGTGGGCAGAGAGGGCAGTATATTTTCGCCCTGGGCGATGGGGGCGAATGTGAATTCATCGATGGCGTCGTGCCATGATCGGCACAGGTTCGCTCTGTAGTGTGGGGTTGTATTCGTTGCTTGCCATAATAGGCAACAGGGCGTGCCCAGGTCGCTGTTGAGCACTTGTTCCACCATGCCTTGCAACTGACCAAACTGTGCACCCATTGCAATAAAAAGTTTGGGCTTAGCGGTATTGCTTGTAAGTGTAAATTCGCCAGCTGGGCCGGTCACAGTGATGCGTTCGCGAGACGTGGCGGTATTCATTAGCTGTTCTGTAAATTGATGTAGCGGGTGGTGAACGCTTGTATTTGCAGGTAAATGGAACTCAACAAATTGTGCATTGCATGGACAACTGGCAATGGGTAAAGAGAAGGTCTCTGTGTTTGGCAATGTAACGCTTGCATGTTGGCCAGGTAAGAAACGCAATGCTTTGCCGCGGGTGAATTTAAACGAAACAATGTTTACCTCTTTTGCGTGCTCAATCCGACACAGCTTAGCCTTTAGTTGTTGTTGCGCAATGTCATGCACTGAATTGGCTTCAATAACTTCAATGTCCACATCGGTGAGCGGAGTATTGGAGCACAGTAAGCAACAACCATCGAGCTTCTCTGCCTGCGTTAGTACATAGTCGTGCGTCTTGAGCCTCTGCACTTGTCCTGTGGTGATGCGAGCCCGGCAATCACCACAACTGCCATTTGCGCACCCAAACGGTAAGGCGATACCGGCACTGAGTCCGGCTTCGAGCAGGCTTTGGCCGGGCAGCACTTCAAATTGCTTGCCACTGGGATTCATTGTTGCGCGTGTTACTGTATTAGTCAGGTTTTCATTCATAGGAGAATGTGTAATTGCAATCGGCACAAAGGCAATATCTATAGCTTATGAGATATGCCTATAGCAATAGAAAAAATCGATCTGTTTAACTCAATAGGTTAATAATGATAGCGCTCGTTTTTTGTTTCGTAAGTGAATTCTAATCGAGCATTGTGTTTGTATTTTAAATGTGATTTTATAAGGGAAAAGTATTGGTTGTTAAGCAGAACATATTCATAGCTTAACCTTTTTGCACGCGCTTAAGCGAGGAATTGGATTTGTCGCATTCACCGCATAGGCAACTAACCACGAAACGAGGTGAATTTGATGGGTAAAATAACTCGGCGTAATTTTAATACACTCTTGGGGGCAGGTGTCGCCAGCTTGGCTGTTCCCGCAGGCATACGCGCTCAAGCGAAATCAAAAGTAGTTGTGATTGGTGGCGGTGCGGCCGGGGCCACAGCAGCACGCTACCTTGCTAAAGATGGTGATGGCAAAATCGATGTCACGTTGATTTCGGCAGACGAAAAATACACAACTTGCTTTTTCTCTAACCTCTATCTTGGTGATTTTCGCACCTTCGATTCAATCACTCATTCCTATGGCACATTGGCATCAGATTTTGGTGTGAATGTTGTTATCGGCTATGCAGCGGGTATTGATAGAAGCAAAAAGTCCGTTTCCATGGCAGACGGGTCGTCGATTGCTTATGATCGGTTGGTCGTTGCACCGGGCATTGATTTAAAGTTTGATAGCGTCCCGGGTTATTCCAAAGAGGCTGCGGAAATTGCACCGCACGCTTGGCAAGCAGGTGCGCAAACTACCTTGTTAAAAACCAAGCTGGACGCGCTCAAAAATGGTGAAAACATCGTGATGGTGCCACCACCAAACCCATATCGTTGCCCGCCTGGGCCGTACGAGCGGGTATCAATGATGGCGCATGTTCTCAAAAAACGCGGTCTTACCGACAGTAGAATCATCGTTATTGATCCGAAAGAAAAGTTTTCCAAGCAAGGTCTTTTTCAGGAAGGGTGGGACAATCACTATCCGGAAATGGTCGAGTGGTACGGTTCTGATGTGCACGGCGGCATAGTGAGTGTTGATGCATCGGCGGGAGTTGTTGAAACCGATCTTGATACGTTTGAAGGTGCTTTGCTCAATGTTATCCCTGGACAGCAAGCGGGTGCCATTGCGGTGGAAGGTGGCTTGACCAACGACACTGGTTTTTGTCCTATCGTGGCTGACTCAATGCGCTCAACTGAAGATGAAAATATTTACGTTATGGGTGATGCAAGCATTGCAGGCGCGATGCCTAAATCTGGTTTTTCAGCAAACAGTCAGGCTAAGGTGGCTGCAATGAATATTCGTGGTGACCTACTTGGCACGAAAGTATTCCCAGCTAAGTTCAGCAATACTTGCTGGAGTTTAATTGGTACAGATGATGGCGTAAAAGTAGGTGCGCAATATGCCGTTGAAGAGGGCAAGATCGCTGCTACTTCAAAATTTATCAGTCAAACCGGTGAGGATGGTGCCTTACGCAAAACCACCTACGAAGAATCGATTGGCTGGTACGACGGTATCACCAAAGATATTTTCGGATAGAGCTGATGTGTTAATTTGGCGCAGGCGATCATTATTCGTCTGATCTCTGCGCCAAAGGCCACATCCGCGCGATAGCCCGCCCCTATTTGCCTAGAAATGCACTAATCTTGAGCATGTCTATCTCTTAAGTTATAGGTGCCGGGCTCGCGATTGTGCACAAAGATGGATAGTCGACTCAGGGTCGACACTCTACAATAGCAAGCTAGGAAAACTTCCAGATCGTCTGACGGTTAGGAGCCAGAGCTGATGACAGACAAAGATCAAAATAATACGCACGAAACACCGATGCTCGACCACCTCGAAACCGGTCCTTGGCCGAGTTTTGTATCTGGCATAAAGCGCTTACGTGACGACCACCCGAGTGATCGTGTAAACGGTATGGCCAATGATCTACTTGGTCAGCTTGAGCATTCGTACAAGACAAGAAAAGGGTATTGGAAAGGCGGCACCGTAAGCGTGTATGGCTACGGTGGTGGCATTATCCCGCGTTTTTCTGAAGTGGGTGATATGTTCCCAAAGTCCAGAGAATTTCATACCCTACGAGTGCAACCTCCGGCAGGTAATCACTACACGACCGATGTTTTGCGTGATTTGGCTGATAGTTGGGAAAAGCACGGCTCTGGCTTGGTCACCTTTCATGGGCAGACTGGCAACATCATGTTTATCGGCGCCACCACCGACAACACCCAACACTTCTTCGATGAAATTAACGAATACGGTTTCGACCTTGGCGGCGCTGGCCCTTGTGTGCGAACCGCCATGTCGTGTGTTGGCTCGTCGCGTTGCGAAATGTCTTGTACTAACGAGCATAAAGTGCATCGCAGCCTGGTGAATAACTTTACCGACGATGTACACCGCCCAGCCTTGCCTTACAAATTTAAATTTAAAATTTCGGGTTGCCCAAACGATTGCATGAATTCCATTGAGCGTGCAGATTTCGCGGTCATTGGCACCTGGCGCGACGACATGAAAGTTGATCAGGATGCGTTTAAGAAATACGTTGAAACCAAAGGACGTCAACATGTTATCGACAATATTATTACGCGCTGCCCGACAAACTCATTGTCGCTAAAAGAAGACGATTCTATTGAAGTGGACAATCGTAACTGCGTTCGTTGCATGCATTGCCTGAACGTTGTGCCGTCAGCGTTTAGTCCTGGAGACGACAAAGGCGTGAGTATTCTCATTGGTGGCAAACGAACCTTAAAAATAGGTGATCTGTTCGGTACCGTGATAGTTCCGTTCCTGCGGCTCGAAACCGAAGAAGACTACGAACGCATTGTGGAAATTGCGGAAGAAACCATCGACTTCTTTGCCGAGAACGCACTTGAACACGAACGCACCGGTGAAATGATCGAACGCATAGGGTTGGTTAATTTCCTTGAAGGTATTGGCGTTGAGGTTGACCCAAATATGGTTGCGCATCCACGAGAAAGCTCCTACGTGCGAATGGATGGTTGGGATGAAGAAGCGGCCAAGTGGTTTGAACGTCGAGCCGAAGGTGCGAGTGCTGGAGGAAGCGCCTAATGTCGACAACGAAACCAGCCAAAAAAGAAATGCGCCCAGCAATCGAAAGTGGTTGCCCTGATGGTATGCAATATTTGCATCCGGTCATGCTTCGCAATTTTGGTCAGTGGGTCAATCACACGCATCCAAAGCCAGGTGTTTTGTGTCACATCGCTGCCAGCGGTGAAGCGATCTGGACCGTACGCGCTGGCACGCAACGTATTCTGGACGTGTATACCTTGCGCAAGTTATGTGACATTGGCGATGAGTACGCCGATGGTCATGTGCGCTTTACTATTCGATCCAATATCGAGTACATGGTGGATAAAGAAGAAAAGGTTGAACCACTTATTAAAGCACTTGGCGATGCTGGATTTATTGTCGGTGGTACGCAAAATTCGGTTGCCATGATTTCGCATACTCAAGGTTGGTTGCATTGCGATATCCCTGGTACAGATGCTTCGGGCATCGTTAAATCTATGATGGATGAACTCATCCATGAGTTTACCCATGCTGAGATGCCAAACCGCGTGCACATTACCACTTCTTGTTGCCAGATTAATTGTGGCGGGCAAGGCGACATTGCCATCAATATTCAACACACCAAGCCACCAAAGATTAATCATGACTTGGTTGCAAACGTCTGTGAGCGGCCATCGGTTGTTGCACGTTGCCCCGTTGCAGCCATTCGTCCTGCTATGGTTAATGGCAAGCCTTCATTGGAAGTCGATGAGAAGAAATGCATTTGCTGCGGCGCTTGCTACCCACCATGCCCGCCAATGCAGATAAACGATCCTGAACATTCAAAATTAGCGGTGTGGGTTGGTGGAAATCACTCGAACGCTCGAAGTCGCCCATCGTTTCAAAAATTGGTCGCCGCCGGCATCCCTAATAATCCACCACGTTGGCCTGAAGCGACAGCTGTGGTGAAAAAAATTCTGTATGCGTATAAGGAAGATGCCAAAGATTGGGAGCGCATAAATGATTGGATTGATCGCATTGGTTGGCCTCGATTCTTTGAAATCACGGAGTTGCCATTCACCAAATACCACATTGACAACTGGCGCGGTTCACGCAAGAGCTTGAATTCGTCCAGTCACATACGATTCTAGGGTTCGAGCATGAAGCTAGCTGTGCTTGTTAATGAAGGGCCCTATCAACATCAGGCGTCTGACTCTGCTTATCA
Source organism: uncultured Granulosicoccaceae bacterium (assembly GCA_938035945.1). Lineage (GTDB taxonomy): Bacteria > Pseudomonadota > Gammaproteobacteria > Granulosicoccales > Granulosicoccaceae > Granulosicoccus. Next base: position 5,199 of record CALHOU010000103.1, on the reverse strand, counting down.
ATTTGTGACTGCTGCACTGCGCACGGGGCATGAAGTCATGCGGGTGTTCTTTTACCACGATGGTGTGAACAACGGAACGCGACTAACCACGCCGCCGCAGGACGACCGTCATATTCAAAAGCGCTGGTCCGCGTTGGCGCAGGAGCACAACGTCGATCTAGTGTTGTGCGTTGCTGCGTGTCAGCGCCGTGGATTGGTTGATGAGGGCGAGGCGAAGCGTAACAGTAAGGATGCCACCAACATTGCGCCAGGGTTTCGTATCTCAGGCTTAGGTCAATTAATTGAAGCCGGTGTAGAAGCCGATCGGTTAGTGACCTTTGGCGATTAACACTGATTTTTAGCTCAGAATAAACGCGACTTAAAACGATGGAAGAAGAAGAGTATCAGGGCGGTGAGGTAAAGAAATTTCTCTACGTCAACCGACGGCTACCTCACGGTACGATCTATGCGCTTGAATCACTTGAAACCGTGTTGATTGGCGCAGCCTTTGATCAAGATGTGAGTATGTTGTTTGTGGACGATGGCGTTTATCAACTTAAAAAAGAACAAGCACCAGAGAGTATTGAGTGTAAAAACTTCTCGAAAACGTATCGCGCGCTTGAAATGTACGATGTTGAAAAGTTGTTTGTTGAGCGCGAATCGCTCGAGGAGCGCGGTTTGGCGATTGACGATCTGTTGGTGGATGTAGAACTCATTGCCAGCAGTGACGTAAAAGCTCTAGTCGATGAACACGACGTCATTCTGAGTTTCTAATCATGAGTACGCTAAACATAATCAACAAATCTCCGTTTGAGAAGCGCACGCTTGATCAGTGTTTAAAACGCATCGGTGCAGGCGATAGCGTGTTATTGATTGAAGACGCATCTATCAGTGCAGTATCGGGGACGGCATTTACAGAACAGCTCACGGCCGCCGCCGCGCAATCTAAGCTGTATGTTTTACAGCCGGATTTACAGGCGCGCGGTTTTAATGACGCCAGCCTGTTAGACTCCATCGAATCTGTTGACTATGAGGGATTTGTGAATCTGGTAGTCACGCACGAAAGAGTGCATTCTTGGCTTTAACTGCATGCAAAACGGCTTGGGAAATAATTTTAGGAGATATCGATGACAATTGAAGTAAACGGCAAGTCACTTGAAACTGATGAAGAAGGGTATTTGGCCGACCTGAATGAATGGGAGCCTGATGTGGCGACAGTGATGGCTGGAATCGACGATTGCGAGCTATCTGATAACCACTGGGAAGTCATAAACTTTCTGCGCGACTATTACGAGGAATATCAAATTGCGCCTGCGGTTCGCGTATTAACCAAAGCGATTGGTAAAAAATTGGGTAAAGACAAAGGCAGTAGTAAATATTTATATGAGCTCTACCCCTATGGCCCTGCGAAGCAAGCGTGTAAGTATGCGGGTTTACCTAAGCCCACTGGCTGTGTGTAAGCGCTGCCCCCGCGTTAATTGAACAGGTGAACAAATGGGGCTCGCGCTCAGCGTTATTCTGTATGTCACCTTAGGTGTTTTTATTATTGGCACTTTGCGCCGAATTGCGCGTTATGCCTCGACACCCGCGCCGTTAAAAATTCCAACCACACCAGCACCCACCACACGATCAGGCGTTGTCATGCGCCTGGGTCGTGAGGTTGTGTTGTTTGAATCTTTATTTAAGGCATCAAAATGGACGTGGCTTTTTGGGTGGCTCTTTCACGCAGGGCTCTTTTTTGTTCTGCTTGCGCATTTACGTTACTTCACCGAACCCGTTTGGTGGTGGGTTGCTCTGTTATCCCAATTTAGCCCGTATTTCGGCATGATGATGTTGATCGGGTTGGCAGGTTTACTGGCCAGGCGATTTTTGGTTGATCGGGTTCGCTATATATCCGCGCCCTCAGATTATTTGATGTTGGTTTTCTTAATGGTTATCGCAGGCTCTGGTTTGGCCATGCGCTATTGGTTGCATGCCGACATTGTGCAAGTTAAAGAGTTTGCTTTGGGTTTGTTGGCATTTGATTTTGGCATTTTGAGCTTTAATCCAATTCTGGTATTGCATTTACTCTTGGTTGCCTTTCTACTGCTTATTTTTCCGTTCTCCAAATTGTTGCACGCACCAGGCTTGTTTTTCAGTCCATCCAGAAACCAAGTGGATAACCCACGAGAAAAGCGACACATCGCTGCCTGGGCAAAATCTGCCAACACAAACTCAACGGAGAAGTCTCGTGGCTAAAGCGCCTGACTTTGAAGTTCAAGACATTGGTGATTACCTTGTTACACCGCCAGTCATGCCTGATTCGATGGCGCACAGCCAACCATTTGTTGCGAAAAAGGAACATCAAGAAGCGCTGGGTTTCCCCGGTGAGCTGATTGATAACTGGCAAGAAGTTGCGGTCGCCAAGCTTGGTGAGCTTACAAAAAAATACCGTGGCTTGCAGGTGTATCTGGACTCGTGCGTTAAATGTGGAGCTTGTACCGATAAGTGCCACTATTTTCTTGGCACGGGTGACCCTAAAAACATGCCGGTAGCCCGGCAGGATTTACTGCGTAAAGTCTATCGCCGCTATTACACCCTGCCTGGAAAGTATTTTCCGAAGTTAGTAGGTGCTGAAGATTTAACCGAAGAAGTGCTAGATGATTGGTACAAATATTATCATCAGTGTTCGCAGTGTCGTCGATGTTCGGTTTATTGTCCCTATGGTATCGATACGGCTGAGGTGTCCATGGCTGCGCGCGAAATCATGGATACCGTTGGTAAGGGACAAAAGTATTGTAATGAGATTATTGGCAAGGTCCATACCCTTGGCAACAACCTTGGCCTACCTGAGAAAGCCCTTGCACACACATTGGAAGGGCTGGAAGAGGATGTGTTGGAAGACGACGGTGTTGCGGTTAAATTTCCACTCGATGTGAAAGGTGCCGATGTCTTGCTCGTTACACCGTCAGCGGATTTTTTCGCGGAACCACATATTGATGGCTTGATCGGTTATGCCAAAGTGTTTCATCAAGCTGGGTTGAGTTGGACCGTTTCATCGCACGCATCAGAGGCTGCGAACTTTGGTTTGTTTATTGGTAGCTACGAAAACATGCAAAAAGTTGCGCTTCGTATTCGTGAAGCAGCACTTGAGCTTGGTGTAAAACGCATCGTATTCGGGGAGTGCGGTCATGCTTGGCGCGTAGGCTATAGCTTTTTAAACACGCTTGCCGGACCCTTCGATTTTCTCGATTCAAATTATCCCGTGCCGCAACACATTATTGAAGTCACACACGATCTACTTAAGCAAGGGCGTATAAAACTCGACCCTGAAGCCAACGATGATAAGCGTGTCACCTTCCACGACTCGTGTAACGTCGCCCGTGCATCGCGTATGGGTAGCAAAGCAGGTGGGCAGTTTGTATTGCCGCGCGAAGTGATCAAGGCGGCGTGCAACAATTTTTTCGATATGCGCAGCGACACGATAGAGGAAGCCACCTTCTGCTGTGGTGGTGGTGGGGGCTTGCTAACGGATGATTTAATTGAGCTGCGTACCAAAGGCGCGTTACCACGAATGCAGGCTTTAAAAGAAGTCAGCGATCAACACCAAATTACCCACATGGCCGCCATTTGCGCCATTTGTAAAAGTCAATTCTCAAAAGTGTTGCCCTACTATGGTTTTGAAATGGACCAGATCATCAGTGTTCACCAATTAGTTGGTGATGCCTTGGTGATGAACACAGAGCATTAAACTCAGGAGACAACGATGACGACGCCCTGGAGTAAAACACATAAAGGCGAGCAGCATACGCTGCGTAAATATGCAGACGGTGAATCTACTTGGAAGAACTGGACGCAGCAAATTTTCGTTGCCGATGAATCGCATAAATGCCCGACCTATGTGAATCGCACGCCGCCGTGTCAGGGCAGTTGTCCATCGGGTGAAGATATTCGTGGATGGTTGTTGATCGCGCGCGGTGTAGAAAAACCACCCGAAGGGATGACTTGGCAAGAGTACGCGTTCCGTCGCTCAACCGATGCGAATCCGTTTCCTTCGCAAATGGGTCGGGTTTGTCCTGCACCGTGTGAGGCTGGTTGCAACCGTAACGATGTTGATGACTTCGTTGGTATTAATGCCGTTGAGCAATACATTGGTGACACAGCCACTGAACAGGGCTTTACGTTCGAGAGTGCAGCGCTAAGTTCGAAAAAACGCATTGCTATTGTTGGTGGTGGTCCAGCCGGAATGGCTGCCGCTTATCAATTACGCCGTAAAGGCTATGCCAGCACCATCTTTGATGATCATGATGAGCTAGGCGGGATGATGCGCTATGGCATCCCCGGTTATCGCACACCACGTGAACACCTGAATGCTGAGATCAATCGCATTCTTGCGATGGGCGATATCGATCTGAAACTGGGCGTTAGAGTTGGTGAAGACATCGACGTTGAAACACTTGAAAAAGACTACGATGCCATTCTATGGGCATTGGGTTGTCAAACCGGCCGCGCTCTGCCGGTAGCAGGTGGCGATGCACCAAACTGCGTTAGTGGTGTGAAGTTTTTAGAAGCGTTTAACACGGGTAAATTACACGTTGCCACCGACAAGGTCGTTTGTGTTGGTGGTGGTGATACCTCTATCGATGTTGTTTCAGTAGCCAGGCGCTTAGGCAAAATAAATAAACTTAATGCGCAAGAACGACCTGAATTGGTGGTGCACGGGTATGTGGCGCACGACTCAGCAATGGCTGCATCGAGAAGCGGTGCAGATGTCACGCTTACATCCCTGTTGCCTCGTACCGCGATGACCGCCGCTGAACATGAAGTTCACGATGCCTTAACTGAAGGTGTCACCATCATCAATGGTGTTATGCCTGTGCGAGTGATCACCGATGATACGGGTCGTGCGACTGGCATTGTCATGGCTGAGTGCTCTGTTGATAAAGACGGCCGACCTGAAATGATTGAAGGCACAGAACAAGAATTCGAGGCAGATCTAATCGTGTCGGCGATCGGTCAAGGTGGCAACTTACAGGGTCTTGAAGCGTTGGATAACGGCCGTGGCTTGATCGATAGCGATGGGTTTTATCAAGTTAAAGATCGACCGGGCCACTTTGTCGCTGGCGATATTATTCGACCACACCTACTAACGACGGCCATCGGTCAAGCCTCGGTTGCGGCAAACACTATTGACTTGTATCTAAAAGGCGAAGAAGTTCAAAAACGCCCGAAAGTTGATGT
>CALHOU010000102.1 GCA_938035945.1 uncultured Granulosicoccaceae bacterium | reverse complement strand
AACTCTTTCCCTAACTTCGGTTTTATCGTGCCTTCCGCCGCTGCGGTAACAATGTCTGCAATGATTTCATTTAGCTGTGGTTCGGATGCATTCCACAGCATTATGCCTCGGATATCAAGCTCCTTCATCATCGCCATCCGCGGATTGATCTCGATCTCTCCTCGGTTGCCGATTACAACAATCCGTCCGCACTGTGCAGCGATGTCCATATCTGCGCAAAGATTTTCATTCGCCAACATTTCAAGGATTAGGTCTGGACCTTCACCGTCGAAGGCTTGCTTGACAGCGTCTAGGTAGCCTTCCTCTGTATGATTAACAGCAACGTCTGCGCCTTCACCGAGTACGAGCTCGAGTCCCGCCTTTGAGCTGGCACTGCCTACGACGTTTAGTCCTGCGCGTTTTGCGAGTTGAATGGCGGACGTGCCAACCGAACCACTTGCACCGTGGATGAATAATTTTTCGCCAGCTTTGGCACCCCCTCTAGCGAATAACGCGTAGTGGGCTGTTGGATAGGAGACGCCGAACGTAACTGCTTCGGCATAAGTTATGTTTTCCGGAATCAAACGCACGTTCCTGCGGGGGCGTTTAACCAGCTCTGCATAGCAGCCAGTGAAATCGAAACCTAAGGCGACACCCGTGAACACGCGATCACCAACTTTTAGATCGGTAACGTTTTCACCCAGCTCTACAATATCTCCGGCAGCATCGCCACCAGGGATGCAGGGCAGCGTTGGTTGAATCCGATAGGTGCCGTTTCGCATATAGGTATCGGCAGGGTTTACACCTGCAGCTTTAACACGAATGATAACCTCATCGGGGCCCGGCACTGGATCCTGCACTTCATCCAGTTGTAAAACCTCCGGTCCTCCAAAGCTGTGAAATTGTATGGCTCTCATACACCCCTCCGGCTTTGCTGGCTTCTTTCAAAGAGAATAAAACTACTGACATAACTGAGGTACAACTACAGAAAATATCCGCAACTGTGCCAAATGAAAGCTTACACGAATCTAGGTTCATGTCCAAATCGTCCGCAATAACCGATCGGTATCGGGCGATTAACATGTTAATAGAAAGTTCACCTTCTGTTTGATTGGTGAATGATTTGACAGGCCCACTAAAGCTTTGCGAGACGTGGATAAATTGAACGCACTACGTCAACTACGCAGAATGGCAAATCCAGTGGATTGCTGTTGCACTGAAAGTTGATAGTGATATTTCTATAGTTAAATCAACTTATGCGACTGCGGGTTATTGATCAGTGAGCGTGCCATGGCCAAGGCAACGGCATGAGCTCGATTACTCGCGTTCAATTTGTTGATTGTGTTGCGTACGTGAAAAGAGACGGTGCTTTCGGTAATGCCAATGATCTTTGCCGTCTCCCACGCGGTTTTACCTGCAGCTATCCAATCCAGGCACTCGCTCTCACGCGGGCTAAGAACGCTCTGGCGTGAGCGTTCTTTGAGCTGACACGCGGTTGCCCGCTTTACTGATTCATGTACGGTTAGTGCAAACAGTTGAAGGCACTGTAAGTTGTCCAGAGATGTTTTCGGCGTATTGCTACTCTTTGCCACGTTAAACATTCCCCATTCAGCACCGGCTCCATGAATCGGAAAACATACGCCGTCATGAATTTCCATTTCCTTAGCAAGGTCGAGTAGCTTATTGGCTCGCGTTTTCGTTGTTTTTGAAATATCCTGAGTGTCTTGCCAGAAGAAGGGTGTGGTCGTATTTTGACTTAACTTGGTGACTGGATTGTCGATTGAGCCCATTGAATTTAGACTCATCGCTTGCCATTGTTCCGGGAAATTGGATAAGCCATGCTGTTCTTCGCATGCCGGATAATAGCCTTCGTAACTGTAGTAGTTAAACCCGAGCTTACTGATTTGTTCTTCACAGATTTGCTTTATTAGATCAATGCTAATGTGTTTGTTTCGCATGAACTGCTCAGTGTGCAAGTGTTGCAAATCGATACTGTAGTTCAGATTTTGTGCATCCATATCAATTATCCAAATAGATTTTCATCAGTTAAGTATTTGTGGTGCTCAAACTGGTTTGGCTAAGTTTGCAACTGATTGTCGTGCAATCAGTTCGGGTAAAAAATGTATAGTTGGTTTTGCCAAAGGTTTATCGTTCTTTCGGCCCACGCTCAGGTTAAGTGCCAGGGTTGCTGCCGATTGGCTCATCTGTTTTAGCGGTTGGCTGATTGTGGTTAGCGGTGGCATTGTGGAAGTCGCCATTGATGAATCATCGAAACCGATTATTGATAGATCTTTAGGTATCTCAATGCTTCTTGAAAAGCATTCGTTGATCACACCCACAGCCATATCATCATTCTGCGCAAACACGGCTGTAACCTCATGGCCTGTTTCCAAAAGTTTCTGCATTGCCTGACTGCCGCCGAGTACGCTGTAGTTACCCGTGTAAACTTTACTGCTAGGTAGATCAATACCGTGTTTGTTTAGCTCATCTTTAAACCCATCACCACGCTGCTGAGAATCTAAGCGATCGGCAGGTCCCGAGATCATCGCGATGTTTCTGTGTCCCATCTCGATCAAATGTTGCGCTGCAAGTTGTCCACCGGTGTAGTGATCGACTGTGATACATCGGCTTTTAGCCTGTTCCACTGAGTGACCAATATTAATGGCGCTAGGAAACTCCATAAGCATTTCATCTAATTCTCTATCGTCCATAAATGCGCAAAGCACAATGATGCTTTCGACTTGCCGATTGATTAGTGATCGCCAAGCTCGTTTTTGCAATTCAACGTTCTTATGGTTTGCGTGGTTTCCTGTGGCTTCAACAATGGCGTAGTAGCCAAAGTCATGAAGAATCTTGATGGCTTCGTCGAGTATTGGCGCGAAGTAATTCGACGAAAACGTGTCCGTTAGCAGCCCAATGGTTCTGGATGAGCGCATGGCCAAAGAACGGGCAGTTTCATTGCGCTGGTAGCCGCTGGTACTGATGGCGTTGGCAACCTTCTGCCGAGTGGAAGGGTCGACCAGTTCAGGATTATTGAGCGTACGCGACACTGTGGCAGTGGAAACCCCCGCGAGCGTTGCAACATCCTGCAGTTTAGCCATGGCATAGCCTTTTCTTGCTGTTATGGTCTATGAAAGCGCTTACATTTTGGATTCTACACCAAAAAGGCGCGATGGCAAGCTCGATTTGCGCGCATGAAAAAGGGCAGCCCACTCGAGCTGCCCTGGATTTGCCAATCTGAGCCCAGAAATATGGGCGCAAAGGCGCGGTACTACTTGTCTTCTAGTGTGCCGATATAGGCAACCACGTCCAGTATGGCTTGTTCATTTGCCAGTGTTCCAGCCATGGCTCTCATGGTCGCGCCATAGGTGTCATCTTTGTGGACGCCACGCGCGCCAGACTGGTAGTTCTTGATTTGGCGTACGAGGTACCAATCGAATTGGCCCTGTAATCGTGGGGCATTTGCCGCTTCTGAACCCATACCATCAGCACCATGACAGCCGGCACAAACAGCGTAGAACGCCTCGCCTTTGAATGCATCGCCCTCAGCTGCATAAGTAGTGGAGAATGTCATTGTGCCAAATAGGGTGGCAACCGACAAAAGGCTGCTTTTTAACAGAGAACGTTTCATATAGGTTCCAGATTGTTATTCTTAATTATTCGATAAGGGTTATCGGCAGATGGTTCCTCTAAGAATGTAAAATTGCTCACATTTGTAGCAGGTTAGTTGTGAACAAACGTAGACGGGTGGAAATCATCGAACCAAGTTACATTCCCATCGTCGGTTCTTTTGTCCGCCCAATGCCGTGTCGATTGCAATGAATGGCCGACTTTCTTCATTTCTGAACGCCGTTGAAACACTTTTACTAATTGGAATGTGTATTAATTATGACCGAGCATAATCCCAGTGAAATATGTACCGAGTTGATGTCGCGCATGCGCACAATCCAATTAGCCACTATTGGCGAAGATGGGGACCCGCATTGCGGTTACACACCCTTTCTTCAAGACGGCACTGATTTTATTGTCTTTATTAGTCAGTTGGCCGTACACACGCGAGATCTATTGGCAAACCCATCGGTAGGAACCATGCTAATTGACGACGAAAATGCGTCGAAGAACTTGTTTGCACGTTGTCGTGTTCGGCATCAGTGTGATGCAAACGTCATCCAACCCGACGATCCACACTACGCAAGCTTGCTTGATCGTTATCAAGAACGGCAGGGCAAAGTGGTTACACTCATCAGGCAACTACCTGATTTTGTTTTGTTCAGGTTGGTGCCCAAGAGTGGCGTATTGGTGATCGGATTTGGTGAGGCCTATCGAATAGAGGGCCCCAATATGGACACATTTGTGCATGTTAAAACAGCTTAGGTAGGATTTATTCAGCGCACTATGACCGATTTTCAGCAAGCCAGAGCGCAATGCTTAAGAGCATTGGACATTATCGACAGCACTCAGCTAACGGTGTTTTTGCAGCGCACCTTAACTGAACGAGCTGTGCTTGTAAAAGAAATCGATGCGTTGGAACCTTTACCATTGAGTAAAGCGGTTAATGGTATGCAAAACATACTAAACGACGTGCTAGCGGTTTATAACGATCCATTCGCGAATTACATTAACCCCAAACAACATGTTGCTTACAAGCAGCGCAGAACGGGCGGCTTTGTGGGTGTGGGCTTTAAGTTCCGAGCGTTAACAGATCGGTACCCCGTCGTCATCGGTGCTTTACTGGGTGGGCCTCTAGAGCATAAAGATATTAAGCCTGGCGATAAATTAATTAGTGTGGGTGACAACGATCTTAAAGCCAGATCGTCACGCGAAATATCCGCTGTATTAAAAGGGGAACCTGGTAGTAGCATTACGCTCAAATTATTACGCGATGAAACCCCCATTGAACTACAAGCAACTCGTCAAGCCGTGCAACTTCATTACGCTCGCGCAGAAGTGTTGCCGTCTAACATAGGCTATGTGCGTGTTAGTCGGTTCGGTGGTAAAACACACGAGCGGGTGAAGCCCTTGCTGGAAGATTTAATTGCAAAGGGCGTGGATGGCATTGTATTCGACCTTCGAGATAACCCGGGTGGCTCAACCAGAGCCGCACGAAACATGATGTCAATGTTTGATGATGCACCTTTTGTGTTCTGTGAACAATACAAAAATGGAACGGTTAAACGTCTACCGCGTGAAGGAGATAAGCTGACTAAGTTACCCCTGGTCGTGCTCGTCAATGAACACAGCATGTCATCGTCGGAAATCTTAGCCGGTGCATTACAAGACTATAAGCGCGCGACCATTGTTGGTGCGCCAACGTATGGCAAAGGATTAATACAGCGCGTATTCCCACTTGAAGAACCGTTGGGTGGTGCGGTTAGAACCACGATAGCGATGTATGGTACACCTAGTCATAAATTGCTTCACGGTCGCGGCCTAGTACCCGATATCTATGTGCCCACACAGCCCGAGCGACTTTACCGAGATACGGGGTCGGTCAACATCAGTGCGCAAGCGAGGCAATTTCGGCGTAGTTTGCATGTTGAGCAACTAAAAGATCAATACAGTGCCGAGGCATTGAAAGCTCTTTCGAACATGCCTGACGCGCAATTGGATGTTGCAGTTAACACCTTGCGACAACAGCTAAAGTAGATCATCAATACACCAGCCGTACTCGAACGGTACATACCTTCCTAGGTGGGGCTGTATGCAGATAAAAAGTGGAAGATGTTCCAATCCATCAGTCGAGGTGAGCTGACACATGTGGTTGGCGCAAAAGGCTACCACGAGTTAGAGTTTGACGATACCTGTGTGACGTAGATCACAACACGCTGTGGCACGACTACGCACTCAGTTAAACCGCAGGCGTCTTTGCCGCATGTTTCACAGTTAATCCCTTCTGCGCATCCGCGCATTTATTCAGCAGTGCGGCCGATGGCCGCTAGCTGTGTAGAACCTGAAACACTATATTGAGGAGAGAACAATGGGAGTAGGGACTGTTGCACTAATTGTTGCTGTACTCGTGGCAGCCTATTTTGTCATGGTATACAACCGTCTCGTTACGCATAGAAATCGTTTTAAAAACGCATTCTCGCAAATTGATGTGCAACTGCAACGTCGATACGAACTCATACCTAATCTGGTTGAAGTGGCTAACAAGTATGTTAAGCATGAAAAAGAAACATTAACAGCTGTGATGGATGCGCGTAACCAGGCCTCTAAAGCTTGCAAAGAAGCCTCTGCCAATCCTGATAAATCGGGTTTAGTCGGTGCATTGGCTCAAGCTGAACAAACGCTTGGAAATGCGATGGGTAAATTCAACATGGTTATGGAAGCCTACCCAGAGCTCAAAGCCGATGAGTCGCTAAGAGATTTGCACGATGAATTAACCACGACTGAAAACCGTGTGGGCTATTCACGTCAAGCATACAGCGATGCGGTTATGCGTTACAACACAGAGCGTGAACAATTTCCTGCCGTTATCGTTGCGAACACCTGTAGCTTCCTGGAAGCTGATTTGTTTGAAGCGGCCAACGAAGAAATTCGTGAGCCAATAAAAGTAGCATTTTCATAAAGTGAATTTTGAGTAGCGACTGAACCGGTAGCAAAAAGAAATGGATTTTTTTGGAATACAGGATAGTCGACGACAACAATCACTATTGTTGTTGGTATTTTTTAGCGCTGCTATGCTCGCCATGGCAGCGGTGGTACACGTCCTTGCTGTTGTTATCGCCTATCCCTCAACCGGTAGTATGGATTTTTCCGAACCGACCACTGGCGCCAAGGCGTTTATCGCGTTGATTTGGATAACTTGCCTTATTGGTTGTTTCTTCCGGTTTTTAGATGTGCGTGCTGGTGGCGTTGCCTTAGCTAGGCGCTTTGGCGCTGTCGAGGCTAATTCCAGTGGCCGCTACGCAAAAGAAGAATGGCTGGATGACATAGTCAACGAAATCGCAGTGGCCAGCGCTTGTGCGGTGCCTCGGATATTTATTCTACACAGAGAGCCGTCGATCAATGCGTTTGTTGTTGGTGGATTTAACGGTAAGGAAGCCTTGGTTGTGTCGCAAGGAGCAATTGATAAGCTTAGTCGCGAAGAGCTGTCGGCGGTGGTCGCCCATGAATTTGGGCACATCGCACAAGGCGATATTCCCATCAATATGCGATTACTGATCGCATTGGGTGGTTTGAATGCCATCGATGAAGTTGGAAAACTGTTAATGGTTAAATCTGAAGGTCGCCTGTTGGCGCAACCAGGAGCAGTGGTTGGGTTTGTGATTCGGGTTATTGGGTCTATCGGGGTTTTCTTTGGTCGAATATTTCGCTCCGCATTTTCACGAAAACGAGAATTCCTGGCAGATGCATGTGCAGTGCAATTTACGCGAATGCCTGAACATGTGGCGGCCGCGCTTAGCATTGTGCGTGATGAGCATGATGATGAGGGCATTCACAGTGTGCACGCAGAAGAGTTGGCGCATTTGTGCTTTCAAGTTGGGGATATTAATGACTGGCAAAAGCGTGTTTTCGCAACGCACCCGCCCATTCAAAAGCGCATCGATGCTATCGATCCACATTTTTCAATTAAAGCTAAATCGAGAAAACGCAAAGAAAGTGAGAAAAAACCACAGCTTTACAGTGTAGGAAACGGGAGGGCAGCTATGCCAATGAGTGGTGCGGAACAGGTAAGTGGTGGACAGATTTCAGATGCGGCGGCAATGGTGCTTACGGATACAGCTTCGTGTCTTGCGGTTTTGCACGCGGTGTTTGTTAGTGATGATTCTGAGCGTCGACGAGAATTCTATAAAGCGATTGGTTTTGCGTATAACAAAGTGTTTGCAGCACAAGTGAAAGAAGTGCGTGAAACACTCAGCCATGAGCTACACAACAACCAATTGGCGATAATAGAAAATGCGACCCAACAATTGCGCAGCTCAATAAAGTTTGAGAATCGCCAACGCATGCTCAAGAGTTTGGAAAAACTCGTTGCCGTGGAGGACGAGTACACGCTAATGAACTACGCTACCTTGCAGTTGATTCGCAGAAAGCTGGACGCAGAATTTCCAGTATTGGAAACCGTTTGTAGTGGCGAATCAAGCGTCGCACAAGCTAGTCACGTGAAAACCTTTGATAGGATGGGCGAAGAGTTTGCATTGCTTTTGTCGCTAATGATCGAGTCGTCGGGCAATAACGATGACACCCTCGATGATCAGTTTGCAATGGCGCTTAAATGCTATACCCAGGATCAACTGTCGAGACGAACTTCCAATGAGCCAGGCATTGTCAAAGAATTGGAAACATCATTTCAAACACTGTATGTTCAGCCGCGTCCAATAAGAGAAGCGTTTGTTCGACACTGCTTGGAATTGGCGCAATCGGATGGCCATATTGCGAAGGATGAACGGGCGTTACTGGATTTATTTGCAGCGTCGCTAAATTGCGATGCTTTGGCGGCTTAACTTGCTGTAATACCGATGGCCGGTGGCTATCGCCTTTTCTAGAGTCTTGCCGATGATGATGGTTCAAAGAGTTATTTTCATTTTTCGAGCCGCCTAGCAGGTTTATGACACCATGCTGTTTAACGCGCACAGCTTCATTTTCATTTTTCTTCCTATCACGCTGGTGGTTTATCACTGGTTGAGTAGCCGTGGGCAATCAAGCTATGCGATCAGCTCACTCATCATTGCGTCGTTGGTTTTCTATGGATGGTGGGAGCCACGTTACCTGTTCCTCATTCTCGGTTCTGTGTTGGTGAATTTCGTCATTGCCAGCACGTTGGTGTCGACACCGCTTACAAGAATTTCATCGCGAAAAATATTACTCACTCTCGGAGTGTTTGCGAATTTAACTGCATTGGCCTGGTTTAAATATGCAAATTTCTTCATTGACAGCAGTAACGCTTTACTCGGTACCGATATTCATCTGCAAAAAATCATATTGCCATTGGCGATTTCGTTTTTTACCTTTCAGCAGATTGCTTACCTGGTGGACACATATCGGGCAAAAACCAATGAGCCAAGCTTCTTGCGATACGCACTTTTTGTCACGTTTTTTCCGCAACTCATTGCTGGCCCGATCGTTCATCATAAAGAGATGCTACCGCAATTTGATCAACATATTGGTGGCATAGAACTACGTAACCTTATTATTGGCGGAACGATATTTTTTATAGGTCTGTTTAAGAAGGTTATTATCGCCGATGGTGTATCACCCTATAGTGATACCGTTTTTGCGATGGCGGCCAATGGAGAGACCTTAACTTTTCTGGAAAGCTGGACCGGTGCCTTGGCTTATAGTATTCAGCTGTATTTTGATTTTTCCGGGTATTCGGATATGGCCATTGGCTTGGCGCGAATGTTCGGTGTGAAGCTACCACTAAACTTTAATTCACCGTATAAGTCGGCCAACATCATCGATTTCTGGCGCCGTTGGCACATGACGCTGTCTCGGTTTTTACGTGATTACTTATATTTTCCGTTAGGCGGTAATCGCAAAGGCCCGGCACGCACTTATATCAATCTTATGCTTGTGATGCTACTCGGTGGTTTATGGCATGGAGCGGGATGGACCTTTGTTCTTTGGGGGGTATTGCACGGTTTTTATCTATTGGTCAATCATGCGTGGCGGCACATCGTATCGCAAAGGCAGAACAGTCAAATAAAATCGCAATCTGTAATTGCAAAAGCGGGGCAGTGGGTTGCACTCATAGCCTCACATTTGATTACCCTGATTGCCATTATCGTTGCGTGGGTGCTTTTTCGGGCCGAAAGCCTGGATGTTGCCGGTAATGTTCTGGCTGGTATGGTGGGTCTTAATGGCGTCGCCTTGCCCGTTGAATGGCTGCATTCCCATGCATCTCTTGCCAACGCACTTGGCGGGCTTGGTGTTCAGTTTCAACCATTGGCCTATATGGGGCCTTTGTTCACACCATTAAGAGATATGGCCGTACTAAGTGGCGCACAAATTCAGGTAGATGCCGTCGGCACCATAACCGCCTTCGGATCTTTAAGTGTGCCAATTTTCTTTGCTTTGTTCTGGCCAAACACGCAACAACTGATGCAACGATTCGACCCCGCTATTGGTGCAATACCGGCGTCAGGTGCTGTAGTAAACGCAATAGCTTGGCGAATGAACCTACCGTTCGCTATAGCAACCGCTGCAATGGCGGCTTATGCGTGTTTTGGTAGTTCTGTGGCCAGCCAGTTTTTGTATTTCCAATTTTGAACATGGCAAAACAATCCACACATGCGCAAGGCGAGAGCACGAAGCCACGATCAGAGAAGTACTGTGTACACGAACATGAAACGCGCTTCGCGCACGAACATGAAACGCGTTTCGCGCGATGGTTTGTGCTGGTATTCGTCTGTCTAAGTTCAATAGTGTTTGTATTCAAACGCACAGACCTTTTTCCTTGGGTAGGGCAGTGCAATTCGTCTGGATACAATCAAGAATACTACTTAGCTTATTGTCATAGCACACGTTATGGCGACTACGAACACTATGCAATGTACCGTGGCTTAGAACCACAGGCCGTAGAATCCTTAAAGCAAGCTCAGGTATTGTTTTTGGGTAATAGCAACACGCAGTATGCTTTCTCAACCGATGCAATAAAACGCTATTTCAAAAAAACGGGCGTGTTGCACTACGTCATGGGTTTTGGACAAGGTGCGAAAAGCCCCGTTGCCCAAGCGGTTATTACACAGCATCAACTGCAGGCGCAAATGCTTGTTGCCAATGTAGATCCTTTTTTCTCCGACGAAACTAATGGCACATTTGAACGCGTGTTAGATGACCCTGACGGCATATCAATTGAGTTTGATAGGAAACGTAAATTACAACACTGGCAAGCGCGGATGTGTGCAACACAAGATAGTCGATGGCACCGTTGGGTGTGCCAAGGAAATGTGGAAACCCTATACCGATCACGTATCAATGGGCACTGGCTAACCGACTATTATCGTGAGAACTTACAACACCCAGTTACAGAATCAGCAGAATTAGTGGATGTGCTTGATGAGGCAGTGCATGCGGCCAATGCGTTTATAGCTGATGTTAATGTGCAGCGGCAATGCATCGTACTTACCGTCACGCCGCGTACCGGTACTCCAGTGCAGTTTGCTAAAGCGTTAGCTCAACGATTACAACTGCCATTAATTGTGCCCGAATTGGATGGGCTAGTAACCATTGATCACTCACACTTAGACCGGCAAAGTGCTCAACGTTGGTCAACACAATTTGTTAAAGCGTTTGATCCATATACCAAAGCTTGTATTAGGTAAGGCTCTAAGCTTACTCTTTATTTTATTCCAGCCTGTTCAAATTGCAGCAATGCTAGGTCTGGCCGATCGGTAACAATGCCATCGCAACCCTTTTCAATTAAGCGCTGCATCTGTTTTGAGTTATTGATGGTCCAATAAACGATTTCGCAATTGAGTCGATGCACCTTATTCATAAGCCGAGCACCCGTTAATTGGATGCCCCAGTATTTGGTGGGTATTTGCAAAATACGGTAGTGCGGATCAATTCGTTTGGCACTACCAAACACCAGTCGAGCCACTTCTTGCCGTGTGGCAGCCGTACTAATGTGTGGAGCAATAGTGCGAAAGTGGGCTATGGTGTGAGCGTGAAAACTGCCTACATTGATCCAGGTCGGTGTTTGGTATTGTATTTCGTGTTGATTGATTGCCTTTGCCACCGCATCGGCGGCGCGCGTATCCTTGTCTTTAATATCGATGTTTACGCCAACGCCTCGGTATTGCACAAGCAGCTCGTCTAGCGTAATGAGTCGTTGTATTTCGCCGGTATACGGCTCCCCGTGACAATCTATAAATCCTGTGCTTGCGTCCAGACGTTGCAGCTCACTTGCGTTAAGATCTCTTACCAATCCTTGTCCATTTGTTGTGCGTTCCAGTGTTTCATCATGGGTGACCATGACAATGCCATCTTTACTCAGACGAACATCGGTTTCTATCACGTCGGCTTTATATGCCAAACATAGGTCGAATGCGGCTTTTGTGTTTTCGGGAGCAAGTAAACTGGTGCCTCGATGCGCAAATAGGCGAGGTTTGTGAATGGGGGTGGCCTTGGGCATGAAAGTTGGAACTTGTATTCGTAAGCTTAGGTCGTATTATTACACTGTGTACGGCGCTTGTATCAACTGGATACGTTGGATAGCAAAATGAAAAACCAAAATTTTATCGTTTTACCACTGGTGTTTGTTGCAGGCATTGTAAGCGTTGTGGCGTTACAAGCGATGGGTTTGTTGCACATCGGTACAACAAATTTTAGCGCGCCTGAACAGGAAGTCTTTGGTGAAAATCATCCTGATTCTGTTGGTGAGAAAAACCGTGATGCAGGCTTAACGGTCGCTGATGCTGCCAATGACATCGTTGAAGGGCCGGCTGTGCCATCGAACGCGGCCTTGCAACGCAGCATTGAAAATTTGCAAACATTACTGCGTGAAACAACGATCAAGACTGACATGCTGGAATCAGAAATTTCTCAGCTAAACGATCAAATTGAAAATGCAGCTGTAGGTAATGAATTTCTACCCAGCGGTGAATCTCCAGCCCAACTAGCCAATGTGCAAGGTGAAGTTGGGCGCGACAATCCCTTTAATCGTAATCGCTTTGCTGGTCCAAGTGGAGACGAACAGTATGAGGGCTTAATTTCAGCAGGCGTTGACCCCAGTATTGCCGTCGATATAAAACAGCGATCTGATCGATGGGAATTGCAAAGGCTTGAACTGGTCGATCAAGCCAGTAGAGAGGGGTGGCGTCGATCAGATCGATTCGATGAAACTATCAGTGAGCTTCGAGAGGAACGCCCCGATATTCGATCTGAGCTTGGCGATGACCAATACGATCGTTATTTGTTTGCCTCTGGGCAATCCAATCGCGTTCAAATATCAAATATCATCGATGGTTCGGCTGCGCAAAACGCAGGATTGGAAGTCGGGGACGTGGTGATCAGCTATGCCAGTTCGCGTGTATTTACAACGCGTGACTTGCAACGCGCAACCAGAGAAGGGTTGCGCGATGAGCCTGTGCAAGTTGATTTTCTAAGAGGGCAGCAAACCGTTAGTGTGCAGCTGCCGCGTGGGCCGTTGGGTGTGTCGCTCAGCGGCCTTTTATCAGACCCGGCCGATTTCTAAACGCTCACGCCAGCAGTTCTAATCGCATTTGTGCACTCATTGACTGGCCAGGCTGCAAAACAACAACGCCGGCATCAATATCGCGGTTTTGCAAATTAAAACCATCATTCGCATTGGTTACCGGTTCAACCGCAAAAAATGCATCATCCGGGTTATACAAAACCAAGTGACCGCAGTTCTCTGATGTATGCATGTGCAGTGCAATTCCAGCATCTGGCCAAGTGAGTGTGGCTGGGCCTTTAAAACCAGACAGGCAATGATCGATTCGTTGTGCCGCATCCAGATGTCGAGGGGCTGTAAATTGCAATGCTTTTGGTAGCGCTATCGCCGCACCCGTCGGCAGGCAATCGCCATCGGTATCCGGATAAACGCCTTCAACGGGAATCGTTAAGCTGGGTTCTGCGCCGGCAATCTGTCGGCAAAAATACGGATGCCAACCCATACCAGCTGGCATGGACGTGGTACCTAGATTGGTCAGCGTCATATCGCTCGTTAGCGAATTTTGCTCGAGTGAATAACTAAGCGTTGCGTGAATAGGCCAAGGCCAAGTGATCGCCCCATCGCGGCGCGTATCAAACTCGGCGCTTACACTGTGCCCGCTTTGTTCACTCACGCGCCACGCTAATTTTCGTAGTGCCCCATGAATCGCATGTTCATCAGTGTGGTCGAGAACATAGTCTTGCTGCTCGTGGCTAAAGCGCGCGTCTCTAATTCGATTTGAGTACGGCAACATATGGAAATTGCTTGCGTTCAAGGCCGGATTATCAACCGTGCAATCGGGCATCAGGTCGTGCCATTGCTTGGCATGCAGAATTTTGCACGATAGCGTTTGTAATCCCATGCTCGGCTGCAGGCGCAATCGCCACCGTTCAGACGCTAAATCGATGTAGTTGCTACTCATTTGCTGGACTCTATTTGTATCAAGATGAACGGCGGTGGTTTGCTGCTGTCAGAATCGTAACCACCGAATACTGAGTGTGGCTTGCGGCTTTGGCTAAACTGCCGATCGGACGTCAAAAGTTGCGCGTCTGGAAGCTGAACTCTACACTCACTACTAGTTATAAGACAGTTTACGCGATTGTCTTGTTTTCACTAATACTTGTTGGGGCTAAAACTGCCGTGAAATTGAACGTAAATACTCTTGCATGGGCCGCATTTTTTGTTATTGGGGCCTTCTACAGCTCGATGGTCAGTGCGCAGTCGAGTGGGCTAAAACTCGGGCAAGATGCACCGGCTACGCCAAAAATTGATCTGGGTGCTGCACCTGCTGCACCCAAAGTGCAAACTCAGGCTGCAGGGCCTGGCCCAGGTGTTGTGACCAATGGTGCTTGGCAAGTGAGCTGCGTTAAAGGCGCCGATTGTGCCATGGCGCAAATTGGCAAAGACAAAGACGGCACGCCCATACTGGAAATGGTTGTACGTAAATTACCCGCACCGCTCGAGGCCGACGGCAGAACTGCCATTGCCGTTGTCGATTTTATTACGCCACTGGGGGTGGTATTGACATCAGGATTGGAGCTAAAAATAGATGGTGGGAAAGGTGAAGCAGCGCCGTTTCAAATTTGTACAGAGCAGGGTTGCTTGGTGCGTGAACCGGTTGATCAAGGGTTGATTGATCGACTTAAAAAAGGCAATGGTGCGGTGGCATCGGTTGTGGCTGCTAACCAAGGTAATGTGTCAGCAACGCTATCGTTAAGTGGTTTCACCAAATCCTATAATTCACTTAAGTGACAACGGTTGCGTTAGTTGGCGGCAGCGGCGGTATAGGTGCGGCACTGCTGTCACTGTTAAGTGTTCGTGAAAACATCAGCGCAATCCACAGCACTTACTATCGCTCGCCTGCGGCAGGCTCCTTAGGTAGCATCGGGCAATTTGGCGCGACTGCGTCGATAGTATGGTCGCAAGTGGATATCACCGATGAGGCCAGCGTTAAACAATGGCTGGAAGGCATTGGCTCATTCGATTGGCTTATCAATTGCGCTGGTTTTCTACACGACATCAATACGAAACCAGAAAAAACGGTTGCGCAATTAAATCCTGCCAATTTCAACCGAAATATGAGTATTAATTGTTTACCCAATTTATTATTAGCCAAATATGCCCACGCCAGTTTAAAACAGGCCGATAAAGGTGTATTTGCATCGCTAACGGCGAAAGTCGGCAGCATTGAAGATAACCGTTTAGGTGGCTGGTATAGCTACAGAGCTTCAAAAGCTGCAGCCAATATGGTGTTAAAAACCCTATCAATAGAATGGGCGCGAAGCGCACCTAACGTCAGGGTTGTCGCTTTGCATCCGGGTACGACCGACACAAAACTCTCAGCACCATTTCAAGCAAACGTGAAGCAAGAGAATCTGTTTAGCACCGAAAAAGCCGCTGGGATGTTGTTAGAACAAATAGAGCAACTTCATCAACACCCTAGTGGGCGCTTTATCGCATACGATGGAGAGGAACTACCGTGGTAGTTGGGTCGAATGTGTTCAGAGTAGGTTTTTGCTCATCACTGGTTAGCCGAGTATTGCTATCAAAATCGTAGATCGTTTTATCGAGTAGATGAGATGGTTTTACGTTGCGCACCGCATTAAGCATTGAAGCAATTCTCGCAGGATCATTCACTTCCCAATCACGAATCATCGCCTTCATGTTTTGTCTTTGCAAATTCGGTTGTGAACCACACAGCGTGCAAGGAATTATTGGATAGTCTTGTACTTTCGCATGCGCCTCAATGTCTGTTTCCCGACAATAGCTTAGTGGGCGGATAACAATATTGCGCCCGTTGTCGGCGTGCAATTTTGCCGGCATGGTTTTAATACTACCGCCATAAAACAAATTCAGTAGTAGTGTTTCAAGCACATCGTCGGCGTGATGGCCGAGTGCAATTTTTGTCGCTCCAAGCTCATCCGCTGTTTTATATAAAATCCCACGACGCAGTCGTGAGCACAAACCACAGGTAGTTTGCCCGGCTGGAATTTTCTCCTTCACGATGCTGTAGGTGTCTTCCTCTACAATTTTGTACTCAACACCCACAGAACTTAGATACTCCGGCAACACGTGCTCTGGAAACCCAGGCTGTTTTTGGTCCAGGTTTACCGCCACAAGATCAAAGTCTATTGGTGCGACACGTTGCAGATGCAGCAGCATATCGAGCATCACATAGCTGTCTTTGCCTCCAGACAAACAAACCATGACTCGATCGCCGGCATCGATCATATTGAAGTCGGTCACGCATTTTCCGGTTTCACGCTGCAGTTTGAGCTTGCGTTTTTGATCGGCCGGTTGAAGGCGGGTAGGTTTGTTCAAGAGATAGGAAATTTTTAAGGAAAACGGGAAGAATTGTACCAGTTTGCGCGTGCTTAGCGCCCTGATTCGTTAGTTCAAGCGCTAGATTACGATTACAAATCAACGATTTATGCGAGAATTAGTCGTCGATTGATGGGTTAGCCAGCATTGCCTAGATCTTGTGTGCGTAGAGCTTGTGAATGATTGAAGGTAGGCCACCGCGTTCCATTTTTGCTGAACCTATCCCAAAAATCCCCCATATGGGTGTATCTATACGGTTCATCCGTACATATACTGTTTACAGAAGTTTTTTGGCAAAAGTGGTATGAGCCTATGAAAATATTAATTCTCGACGATCACACACTTTTCCGTGAAGGGATGAAGCTCCTGCTCACCGGTCTGCACCCTGAGCTGATCATTCACGACGCCGAAACCATGCAGGCGGCTATCGCAGCCGTTGAGGCGAATACCTACGATCTTGTCCTGCTCGATCTCAATTTGGCTGATACCTCTGGACTTGAAACTTTGAGTATCGTGAAAACGAAACTCGAAGAAACGCCCATTATCGTGCTCTCAGCCGAACAAGATCCCCCAACGATCTATCAGGCCATTGAAGAAGGCGCGATGGGATTCATCACCAAATGTGCCACTCATCAAGAGTTGCTCGCTGCAATCAAGCTGATTCTGGCCGGCGGCATTTTCTTACCGCGCGAGGTCACTGCAACGCCTGCCGTGGTAGGTGTGAAAACAAAAATGGGCAGCTCGGAAACAGAAATTCTAAATGCATTGTCCGATCGCCAAAGGGAAGTGTTGAAGTACTTGTTGCAAGGAAAGCCCAATAAAACGATTTCAGCAAACTTGCATATTTCCGAGAACACGGTGAAAGCGCATTTGTCGGCCATTTTTCGTGCACTGGGTGCTCGCAATAGAACCGAAGCGGTATACTTTGCTGCCCGCGCTGGCGTTCCGCTAGACTAAAATCGTACCCAGCTTTCACTTTTAGCTGATCGATAAATGGCATCTTCTATCTGGCGATTGGTCAGATAGTCGTGCGCCAGGTTTTGTACTGGTTTGCCATACAACAGGTGATCGGCTATGTGTTTATTGGTTTGATAAACGCAGTCACCGCCAAAGTCGATGTTGTTCCATTCGAAGCTCTGTTCTGTAAGCGTGCTGCTTCCGTGCTTACGTGTGTGAATTTGCCCATCCCCGTTTAACGTTAAGCTTGCCAAGCTTCCGCTTATGCGCATCTCGCCCATGGTTAATCGGGTGTTCGTTGCAGCATGATCGCTAAGCCTGTTGCCATTGAGCACTCCGCGCACACCAGTGTCAAATTCAATAAATACCAGACCTGCATCTTCGCCAGCTATTACTGGATTCAGTTTTGCCAAGCGTGCAAACAATCCTGTGATATCACCAAACAGAAATCGGAACACATCAATAAAGTGCACGCCGGTTTCTTGAATGAAAAAGCGTTCCTGGGTTTGAAAGTAGGGTTGACGATCCAGATACGCCTGTTCGCCTTGCCCATCACCTGGGCGAAAATCGAAGTTCACATCGTATATGTCACCAAGTAGTCCTTCGTTGATGATGGATTTTATTTGTTGATACCACGGTTGAAAACGAAAGTTCTCATGCACCGCCACGAATGCGCTTTTTGCACTGATGTAGTCGACGACTTCATTCGCTTCATCGACAGATGCACAAAAGGGCTTTTGACAGATCACTGCGCATTGCTTGTCGACGCAGGCGCGGATGAACGGCGCGTGTGTTTGTGGCGGAGAGACGATGTCAATTAAATCAGCTTTACTCTGCTCGAGCATGGTATCCAGGTCAGCGTAAGTGTTGGCCACACCAAACTCTTGCGCAAAGGCAATAGCTTCGGAATTGTTTAACGTAAGCAAACCAACCAGCTCTACCTCTGGCATGCGCTTCCATGCAGCATAGTGGAAGCGGCTAAAGTAGCCCGTACCTATGACAGCGACGCGCAGTTTGTTTGCTGGTCTATCGTTCATGAATTGGCTAAACCGCGAGCTCTTTAAGTGCTGAAGTGACTGCTTTGGTTACATCGGCCAGACCGCTATTGCCGCCAAGTTCACAAGTACGGAGCGTACCACTGGCAAAGGCTTTAAAAACAGCGCGTTCGATAAGTTCAGCAGCCTGAAGTGCATGTTGATCGTCATGCTTATCGCCTAACCACTCCAGTAGCATGGCACCGGATAAGAACATGGCCGTTGGGTTGGCCAAGCCTTTGCCGGCGATGTCTGGAGCACTGCCATGACAGGGTTGGAAAACGGCATGATTATCGCCAATATCTGCCGATGGTGCGTAACCCATACCACCGACAAGCGCTGCGGCTTGGTCGGAGAGTATGTCGCCAAAAATATTTTCGGTCACCATCACATCAAAATCCCATGGCCGGGTAACCAAGTGCATAGCCATTGCATCAACATAGGCGTGATCGCTTGGTGCATCGTACCCCTTGGCTACTTCATAAAATATTTTTCTAAAAAAAGCGAAAGCGCCAAACACATTTGCTTTATCAACACAGGTGACGCGATTAGTGCCACGATTTTGTTTCTGTCTTTTTTGCCAAATTTTAAACGTTGCATTAAACAGTTTTTCAGACACGTCACGTGTGATTACCAATGTTTCCGTCGCCACGCTATCATCGGTTAATGTGCCTTTCGCTTCCGGCGCAAATAAACCTTCAATAGACTCACGAATCAGAACAAAGTCGATGTCGGCACTGCGTTTATCACCTAAGGGCACGGGTACACCGGGGATGCTGCGAACCGGTCGTACACCTGCATACAGTTCTAATATAAACCGCAACTCTATTTGTGGCGTTATTTCAGTGCCGTCGGGGTAACGCACGCTAGGGTCGCCCATCGCAGCTAACAAAATTGCATCAGCGGCACGGGCTTGTTCAACAGATGTTGCTGGCAGAGCCGTGCCGGTTTGCACATAGGTGTCGGCACCGGCGGCGAGCGTATTCGGCGAAAGATTAAGTCCACCCACTTTATCGCAAGCTATGTGCATCAGCTCAACACAAGGTGGTGTGACTTCATGCCCGATACCGTCGCCTGGAAATACCGCGATAGAATATTCTTTCATAGTTATTAGAATTTATTGATGATGTAGATAGTCTTCTAAGTGTCCAAGTGGGGCATCCCAATGAGTAGGTGCAACGCCTTGAACATCGGTTTCAAAGTAGTGCACACAGTCACCGAGTAAATTGCCTATGTAGGCCGTTGATCGATTCGGGCCGCCGAATGCCAGGCTTGAGGTATTGGCCAAAGTCGTGTTGCCGGTACTGGATAAATGCTTTGCGGCCATCGTATCGCTTGCATACGCAGCTTCAGATTGCTTTAGGAACGTATTATCAGCATCTTCTAGGATAAGAATCTGTTCGCCATTGGTTTGCACTTTAATGATGCGATTACTGACAATACTGGTAACCCATAAATCGCCTGTGTTGTCGATGGCAAGTCCATCGGGGTAGGTGCCAGCCGGGAACGTGGTCACGGTTTCGCGGTTTGATAACGAGCCGTCGCCGGCCAAGTCGAAACGCGTTAGCCGCCGCGCAAAAGTTTCGTTCACATACAGCACATTGTTGTCGAGATCGACCACGCACTCATTGGTATAGCCGCACCCATCAGCAACAATGCGCGCATCCGATTGCCCAGGCTCTGCCATGGCGATAAAGCCCGTGTTGGCCGACGATCTATAGTCTGAGGCCCTTGGGCTGAGCCTGGTGCTCACGGTAATCCAAATTCTGCCCTGCGCATCCACCGTCACAAAGTTCGTTGGTGGCAGTGCCGAACCGTTGGCGTGGGTGACTACCGGCGTGATGTTGCCCGCTGGTGACAACCGAAAAATACCACCGTGCGTATCGCCCAAGTGGGCGAGCAGAAAATAACCTTCGGCCTCCAGCGCTATACCGTTGGGTTTTATCGGCTTTTGTGGGTCAGTGCCGAGCAGGCTAAATGAGCGATTTTCGGGACTAATAACGCTGATTCCACCCGAATTGGCCCAATTTGAGCTGAATAGTAGCCCTGAACTGTGGGCAAGCACGCACTCGGGTCTTGATAGACCTTTCCCGATGGTGCTTAATGATTGGACTTGAATGTTAATTCTGGTATCAACTCGGTATTTTTGCTGGCGCTAGTTGTACAAAATTGCTCTGTCACTATACGGGTAAGACACATTGTACGACGTTCGAACACGACCGTACCGTAACGATTGGGAGTTTTATATGAATACAGCAGCTGACGTAGTAAACAAG
Source organism: uncultured Granulosicoccaceae bacterium (assembly GCA_938035945.1). GTDB lineage: Bacteria > Pseudomonadota > Gammaproteobacteria > Granulosicoccales > Granulosicoccaceae > Granulosicoccus. The sequence goes on along the minus strand of CALHOU010000102.1, from coordinate 1,629 downwards.
CAGGAGCTGGTCGAGAGCGATCGGAAGCACATCTGGCATCACCTCACGCCGCACAAGCCGCTCGAGACTAAAGACCCTCTGGTCATCGTTAAGGGTGAGGGTATCCACGTTTGGGATGCCAATGGCAAGAAACATCTTGATGCTGTGTCCGGTGCGGTATGGACTGTGAATGTTGGCTACGGTCGTGAGAGCATCGCGAATGCCGTGCGCGACCAGCTGGTTGAAATGTGCTATTTCGCCGGGTCTGCGGGCAACATCCCAGGGATTAAGTTCGCTGAAAAACTGATCGAGAAAATGCCGGGTATGAGCCGTGTTTATTATTCGAACTCTGGTTCGGAAGCGAACGAAAAGGCCTACAAAATTGTTCGCCAGATCGCTGCCAAGAATGGCGGCAAGAAACACAAAATTTTGTACCGTGATCGTGACTACCACGGCACAACCATAACGGCGCTCAGTTCTTCTGGGCAAATAGAGCGTAAAGCTCAATACGGACCCTACACACCTGGCTTTGTTGAAGTGCCGCATTGCTGTGAGTACCGTTGCCAGTTCGATGATGAATCAGACTACGGGGTTAAGGCAGCATTAGAAATTGAAAAAGTTATTTTGGCCGAAGGTCCGGATACGGTTGGCGCACTTGTGCTCGAACCCATCACGGCAGGTGGTGGAGTTATAACACCACCCGAAGGTTACTTCGAAACGGTGCAAGAAATTTGCAAAAAGTACAACGTCCTTCTGCACATCGATGAAGTGGTCTGTGGGCTTGGACGAACCGGTACCTGGTTTGGCTATCAGCACTACGGTATAAAACCCGATATTGTCACCATGGCTAAAGGAGTAGCGAGTGGTTACGCGGCAATCTCTTGTACAGTAACAACCGAAGAAGTGTTCAATCAATTTAAAGACGGTGATGATCACATGGGATACTTCCGCGACATAAGCACGTTTGGTGGCTGTGCGGCAGGCCCTGCAGCGGCGTTGGAGAACATGCGTATCATCGAAGAAGAAAACCTACTTGAAAATGTTACGCAGATGGGTGAGTACTTGATGGAGAAACTTCGCGGTTTGCAAAACAAGTACAAAATCATTGGTGATGTTCGTGGCAAAGGATTGTTCTGCGGCATGGAATTGGTTATGGATAGAAAAACCAAAGAACCTGCACCAGAGAGCTTGGTTGCCAAAATCGCAGCAGATTGCATGGAGCAGGGCGTGATCATTGGTCGAACTAATCGTAGCCTGGATGGATTGAACAATACGATCTGTTTGAGCCCAGCGTTAATTTGCACTACTGAGCATCTTGACGAAGTAGTTGATGCGATCGACAACGCTATGTCGAGGCATGCCGTTATTTAATTTGCTGGCAGTGATAACTGATGTATCGAAAAAACCGGGCATATGCCCGGTTTTTTTTGACTTGTAATACCATTCAATACATCAGGTTGCACAGCCATACAACAGAAGGCTGTTTATTCCCCATTTCCACCCTGGCACGTTCTGCACAAAAGTGATCGTATTAGTGCCCTGAACTTGCAGTGCTTCTGGTATGAAAATACTACTATGGCCGGTACTATCGTTTTGCGTTGTTTCCAAATTGGCTATAGGTAGCCCATTTAAAACGACGGTGACTTCATC
>CALHOU010000101.1 GCA_938035945.1 uncultured Granulosicoccaceae bacterium | reverse complement strand
CGCTAATTTCTGCCATAAAACGGCTTGAGACTGCAGCTTTTTGGCAAAACGTGTACCCTTCGTACTCCATAGTGAAGCACCGGCGAATCACCGGCAAAACCGGTTGTTATGACAAAAAAAGTTTTTATCAAAACCCACGGCTGTCAGATGAATGAATACGATTCAGCGAAGATGCTGGACGTACTCGCTGATGATGGACCTGTCGAGGCCACCAATGATCCAGAGCAGGCTGACATATTGTTACTAAACACTTGCTCCATCCGCGAGAAAGCGCAGGAGAAAGTGTTCAGCCAGCTCGGCCGTTGGCAGAAGCTCAAAGATGCACGTAAAGATGTGGTAATTGGTGTTGGCGGTTGTGTGGCCAGTCAAGAGGGTGATGCCATTCACGAGCGAGCGCCCTATGTCGATTTGGTGTTTGGGCCGCAAACCTTGCATCGCCTACCAGAGCTACTAAGTCAATCCGAGCAGTCGGGTAAACCGGTTGTGGATATTAGTTTCCCGGAAATTGAAAAATTCGATCGTTTACCTGAACCTCGCGCTGATGGACCAGTCGCCTACGTATCCATCATTGAAGGCTGTAGCAAGTACTGCAGTTTTTGCGTTGTACCTTATACACGTGGCGAAGAAATAAGCCGACCACTGGACGATATTTTAGTCGAGGTTGTTGCCTTGGCTGAACAGGGTGTACGCGAAATTCATTTGTTGGGTCAGAATGTGAATGCCTATCGTGGGCCCATGCACGAAGGTGAAATTGCGGATCTGGCTTTGCTGGTGCACTACGTGGCTGCAATAGACGGCATTGAACGTATTCGCTTTACCACTTCACACCCGGTTGAATTTAGCGACTCTCTAATAGAAGCGTTTGCGAATGTGCCTGAGCTTGTCAGCTTTGTACACTTGCCAGTACAAAGCGGCTCCGATCGAATTCTTGCGGCAATGAAACGTGGTCACACAGTGCTTGAATACAAATCTAAAATTCGAAAACTTAAAGCGGCTCGACCAGATTTAACACTGTCGTCCGATTTTATTGTCGGTTTTCCTGGAGAAACCGAGGAAGACTTTAACAATACAATGAAGCTGATTACCGATTTAAACTTTGATCAGTCCTATAGCTTTATTTTCAGTGCGCGCCCAGGCACACCCGCGGCGAGTTTGGCGGACGATACGCCTATGCAAGTGAAAAAAGAGCGTTTGGCCTTCTTACAAAAAACCATCACGGCACAGGCTGCGGCGATCAGTGAATCAATGATTGGTACCGTGCAACGCGTGTTAGTTGATCGACCATCGCGAAAAGATGCATCTGATATGGCCGGCCGCACGGAAAACAATCGGGTAGTGAATTTTCCTGGTTCAGTAGAGCTCATTGGTCAGTTTGCGGATGTGACTATCACTGAAGCGCGACCAAACTCCTTGCGTGGAGAACTGGTTTCAACGGTTAAGCGAAAACACACTGACGAACTAGCACCTGCATGAGCGAAGTCGATTTCCGCATTGCATCGTCTGACAATGATCGTTTAGCCAACTTGTGTGGCCAGTTCGACGAGCATTTAAAACAAATAGAGCAACGCCTAAGCGTGCAAATAAATCATCGCGGTGCGCAATTTCAGGTAACTGGAACGGACAACGCGATCAGCAATGCACAAAAGCTTATAACCCATCTTTATGCGGCTACAGAAACGGAAACATTGGCACCTGAACGTGTGCATCTGTACCTGCAAGACGCAGGACTAGAACATATGCAAGAACAACCGACGCCCGTGGCCAGTGGCGAAATTATTAAAACGCGTCGTGCAACGATTCAATGCCGTGGTGTTCGACAAATCGACTACGTGTCCAGCATTAAGCGGCGCGATTTAACATTCGGCATTGGCCCGGCAGGAACGGGTAAAACGTTTTTAGCGGTGGCCGCTGCTGTCGAGGCGCTTGAATCTGAAGATGTGCAACGCCTTGTGTTGGTTCGGCCAGCGGTGGAAGCGGGCGAGCGCTTGGGATTTCTACCGGGCGACATGATGCAAAAAGTTGACCCTTACTTACGCCCAATCTACGATGCACTGTATGAATTTTTAGGCTTTGAACGTGTTGGAAAATTGGTCGAGCGTAATGTAATAGAGATTGCGCCTTTAGCCTATATGCGTGGCCGAACGCTTAATCATTCTTGCGTGATTATGGATGAAGCACAAAACACAACGGTCGAGCAAATGAAAATGTTCCTAACGCGTATCGGTTTTGGATCGAAAGCCATCGTCACGGGAGATGTCACGCAAGTGGATTTACCCAAGCACCAGTTGTCGGGTCTTAAGCACGTGCAAAATGTTCTGCACGACGTCAACGGCATAGGTTTTTGCAAATTTACCTCAGCCGACGTAGTCAGACATCCATTGGTCCAGCGCATCGTGGCCGCGTACGAAACAGCCGAACAAGAGGCTGAGAAAAATAATCCAAGCTAATATGCAACAACACGCGTTTCCTGCTGATCAATTGGTATTATTGTTCGAGCGCGATACCGTGGCCAACAATAGCGAGTGGATTCCAAGCGACGCCCAATTGACACAATGGGTTCTTGCTGCACTAACGCACTCCTTGGCTTGTGCTTTGTTTGTGCAAAGAGTGGAAGTGTCGATCAGCTGTGCAGATGCCACTCATATTGGCGAACTTAATGCACATTACCGTTCTAAGAACAGTCCAACAAACGTATTGAGTTTTCCAGCTGATATGCCAGTATTACCCTCAAGTGAAAGCGACGAGCTGGCAACTGTTGTGCTAGGTGATGTCGTTGTGTGCCCAGAAGTGTTAGTTACTGAGGCACAAGAGCAGGGCAAAGCGCTCGCAGATCATTGGGCTCATATGCTCATACACAGCGTATTGCATCTGAATGGGCTCGATCATGAAGATGAAAGTGCCGCCAATGCTATGGAGTCGCTTGAAATTCAGATATTATCCACACTTGGAATCTCAAACCCTTATCTTGCCGTGTCGGCCAAACAATCATGAGTGAAGAATCTTCGGATGGTAATAATCGGTCTTTAATGGATCGCATCGTCCACGCTTTCGGTGGTGAACCACGCGATCGTGACGAGCTGCTTGAGCTATTGCGAGACGCACACGCAAGAGAAGTCTTTGACGCAGACACACTGCAAATGGTTGAAGGTGCGTTTCAAGTAGTTGAGATGCGTGTACGCGATATCATGGTGCCGCGTGCACAAATGGTGGTACTCGAAGACGATTTCAGCTTCGAAGAAATGGTGCCCATTATTGTTAAATCCGGTCACTCGCGTTTTCCGGTTATCTCTGAAGACAAAGATAATGTTGTTGGCGTGTTGCTGGCAAAAGATTTATTGCGCCGCGCAACCGATCAAACCACAGATGAGTTTGATATCAAAAGATTAATTAGACCCGCCACAATTACACCTGAAACAAAACGGCTTAATGTTTTATTAAAAGAGTTTCGTGCCGAACGCAATCACATGGCAATCGTAATGGATGAGTACGGCGGTGTTGCTGGTTTAGTGACGATTGAAGATGTGCTCGAAGAAATCGTAGGTGAGATCGACGATGAACACGATAAAGACAGTGGTGAACACATACGCGATAAAGGCGATGGTTGTTATTCGGTTAGGGCACTTACCCCAATAGAGGAATTTAATGAAACACTGGGCACCTCATTCAGTGATGAAGAATTCGACACTATCGGTGGATTGTTAATGCAGCACATTGGGCACATGCCCAAAAATGGTGAAGAAGCCGTGGTTGAAGGCGTACAATTTAAAATTCTAATCGCCGATTCACGCCGCATTCATTTAATGCAGGTTGTGTTGCCCAACTGATTCTACCCATAGCGCCCGCTTCGTCTGATGGACACTTCCTCAACACTTAGTTCCAAACACAAACTGATTTTATATCCGCTGCTGCTATGCGCGGGTGCTTTGATGGTGCTGACTTTCGCACCGTATAACGTGCATTGGCTGCTGGTGTTTGTGCTTTTGTTTGGGTTGTATCAAAGCATACAAACCCTATCGCCAAAGCAGGGCTTCTGGGCCGGTTGGTGTTTTGGCTTCGGTTACTTTGGCCTGTCGGTCAATTGGGTTTATAACAGTATCCACATGTTCGGCTCTGCAACCGCGCCTTTGGCAGCAGCCGTGACCTTATTGTTCGTGTTAATCATGACCTTGTTTCCCGCAATCACCGTGTGGGGTTTCTTGCGCTTAAAGCAGCGAGTTGGTTGGCAATGGCGCGCATTGCTGTTTGCCAGTCTGTGGGTTCTGGCAGAGCTTGCTCGCGGGAAAATCATGGGAGGTTTTCCGTGGGCCTTGTTGGGCTACAGCCAAACAACTGAGTTGTTCGGTGCGCTTGCACCGTGGATTGGGGTTTACGGGATTGGCTTTGTTATTGTTTTTTTGCCCAACGTACTGGGTGACATGGTTAAACATAATTGGACCAGACCAACGCAACGAATAGTATCTTTCATCATTGTGGGTGTGGTTTTGGTGGGGTCGGTTCTAGGCTTGCAAGCACTCGATAAACTGGTGCTTACACAAGCTAAACCTACCGAGCTGAAAATCAGGTTGGTGCAAGCGAACATTCCACAAGAGTTAAAATTCAGCCAAGAACGCTTACGCAGCTCCTTGCAGCAATACACGACTTTGTCGGTTCAAGATTTACCACCAACGGATATCATTATCTGGCCGGAGACGGCTATACCCACTTACTTTTCCAACGTAGAAAAAGCCATAGCGCCATTTGCGCAGGAGCTGCACAGCAAAGGCACCGAGGTGCTTGCTGGCGGTTTTTATCATGACGGCACATTGAGCTACAACAGTCTAAGACAACTGGCTGGGGAAAAAGCGCTTTATCAAAAAAGGCATTTGGTGCCTTTTGGTGAATATATGCCATTCCGATTTATTTTGGGCTGGCTTGAAGCGTTTATCGAAATTCCTATGTCGGACCTAGGAAAAGGTGAGGGTCCTAATTTACCGATGACGCTAAAAGGTGAGCCGATTGGCTTATCCATTTGTTATGAGGATGTGTTCGGTGAAGAGATGCGCGAGTTGATTCCCAATTCAACCGTGTTGGTCAACGTGTCAAACGATGCCTGGTTTGGTGAAAAAATTGCGCCGTACCAGCACCAGGAAAAAGCACAAATGCGTGCGCGTGAATTGGTGCGACCATTAATCCGAGTCACGAACACCGGTGTGTCATCGGTGATTGATCACAAGGGGCGTATTGAAGCTTCGATTAAGCACAATACCCAAGGTTTTTTAGATACCATCGTGGTGCCGCGTACGGGTATAAGTTTCTATGCAAAAACCGGTAATTGGCCGATATTTATTCTTGCCATGTTGGTGTTACTCATCGCGATGATTATGCGTAAATCCCCACGCACCTAGCCTGCATTTTTTCGCACTGGACATTTTTCCCAGACAGCGATAAGGTGGGCATTCGACGAACGCTCGTTGGGAGAGTCTGTACGTAGCCAGTCGCATAGCTAACGTACAGCGCCGAAGGCGCAACCGCCCGGAAACGCTCAGGCAAACGGACCATCGAAGCTAGTCGACTCTGGAGAGTGGTTGTTGATAAAACAACCCGCCCAAGGGGAAAGAACGTATGCACGTTTGAATCTCTCAGGTACCCGGACAGAGGGGCTGCGATACACTTGTATCGTAACTGCAAGTGCATGAGATTCATGCATATACAGGTAAATGCCCAAACGTGAATTTAAAAACACCGCTGTATCAATCACACATCGATGCCAAGGCTAAGCTCGTCGATTTTTTCGGCTGGCAGTTGCCCATCCACTATGGTTCCCAAATTGAAGAACATCAAAGCGTAAGGCAGGCGGCCGGTGTGTTCGATGTCTCGCACATGACGGTGATCGATATCACTGGTACTGATGCGCAAACTTGGTTGCGCTCCATGCTTACTAATGACGTGGCAAAGCTTGCGCATAATCAAGCGCTGTACAGTTGCTTGTGCAATGAAGATGGTGGCGTGCTTGATGATCTTATCGCCTATAAATTGGGCGATAATAATTTTAGATTAGTCGTAAATGCGGCAACCCGCGACAAAGATATTGCCTGGTTAAATGAACATTTGCGCGACAACGTAACGTTAAACGTGCCTGATGCAAACGCGATGCTTGCGGTTCAAGGGCCACAGGCGCAAGCGAAATTAGCTCAAGCTTTAAGCACGATGGGCATCAATATTAATGTCGCGGAACTAAAGCGCTTTTACGCAGTAGAACAATCAGGCTGGTTTATCGGTCGAACTGGTTACACCGGTGAAGATGGTTTTGAAGTTATCCTGCCAGCAGAGCTTGCGCCGCTATTATTTTCCACCCTAACCGATCTAGGGGTACGCGCCTGTGGTCTGGGCGCACGAGATACCTTACGCCTTGAAGCTGGGATGTGTTTGTACGGGCAAGATTTGGATGAAGATCATACGCCTATTCAATCGGGTATTGCCTGGGCGGTTGATGTTAGCGATCCAAAGCGCGATTTCATTGGCCGTGATGTGCTGTACGAACAAAAAGCCAATGGTACTGATGTGCATCAAGTGGCCTTGGTATTACAACAGCGTGGGATCATGCGAGCCGGGCAAACGGTCGAACGCTCTGGCAGCACCATTGGCAAAGTCACCTCAGGTACGTTCAGTCCCAGCCTGCAAAAGTCAATTGCTTTGGCACGTGTGAACAAGCCGGTGGTTGGTGCTTGTGATGTCCTTATACGAGATAAGCCGTGTGCGGCTAATGCGGTTGAATTGCCGTTCACGAAATTGCTGTAGCAGCACTAAGCACCATCGTTTGTTAGTAAACTTAATGCTTTACATTATTGGAGAGTTGTATGGATATTCCTGGTGATTTGCGATTGGCCTCTACCCATGAATGGGTGCGCATTAACGATGACGGCACTGTGACCATTGGCATCACAGAGCATGCGCAAGAGCAACTGGGTGATCTTGTGTTTGTAGAAACCCCGGAAGTGGATATGCAGTGCGAGCCCGAGCAAGCGGTGGCGGTTGTGGAGTCAGTCAAAGCGGCCTCAGATTTATACGCACCAATCTCCGGCAAAATCATTGATACCAATGGCGCTTTGGCCGACAGCCCTGAGTTAATCAACGACAGCCCATACGAAGATGGTTGGATTTTTAAGATGCAGCCCGACGATGTAAGCGAAGTAGAAAACCTGATGGACCCGGACGACTATTCCAATATGGTTGATTCGGAAGGCTAAGTAAAAACGCCAGCGAAAACATAATCGAGAAAAGCAGTAACTATGAGCCAGCAAAATTTTACCAGTGACTTTGTAAAGCGACACATTGGTTCGAGTGATCAGCAGATTCAACACATGCTTGACACTTTGGGCGAGCAATCACTGCAATCTCTAGTTAAGAAAATTGTGCCAGAAAATATACTGCTCGATGATGATTTGGCACTCGATGATGGCGTTAATGAGAGTGAGGCACTGGATGAGATACGCGCTCTTGCGTCGCGCAATCAGGTGTTACGCAGTTTAATCGGCATGGGTTATCACGATTGCCATACACCATCGGTGATTCGTCGTAACGTGATTGAGAACCCATCTTGGTATACCGCTTATACCCCGTATCAACCAGAAATTGCGCAAGGGCGTTTAGAAGCGCTGTTCAACTTTCAAACCTTGGTGACTGAGTTAACCGCCATGCCCATAGCCAATGCCTCTTTACTCGATGAAGGAACAGCGGCTGCTGAAGCCATGGCTATGGCACACCGTTCTTTTCGTGGTAAACGCTCGCTAATGTTAGTGGCTGACGATCTTCATCCACAGTCGCTCGACATATTGCACACACGCGCTGCACCTATGCATATTGAACTATTGGTAGCGCCAGTTAGTGAGTTGCAACAACAAATTTCAGCTCGTGCCGACAAGGTCTTTGCCGTGCTTGTTCAATACCCCGGCACTTGTGGTGAGGTGGTTGAACTGGCACCTTTGGCCAACGCTGCACATGCACACAAGTCGTTGCTGGTTGTCGCAGCCGACCCCCTGTCATTAATGTTGTTACCTGCACCAGGTGATGCCGGTGCCGATATTGTTATCGGCAGTATGCAGCGCTTTGGCGTGCCGATGGGTTTTGGCGGACCACATGCGGCGTATATGGCGACGACGGATAAGTTAAAACGCAGTTTGCCAGGTCGATTAGTGGGCCAGTCGATCACAGTTTCGGGTGAAAGCGCTTATCGTTTAGCGTTGCAAACCCGTGAACAGCATATTCGCCGCGAAATGGCCACATCGAACATCTGCACAGCACAAGCGCTGTTAGCTATTGTGGCTACGTTTTATGCCTGTTATCACGGACCGGACGGTTTGCAATCGATTGCACGACGCGTTCGTCACGCTACTGATACAGTGGCTGCAACAGTGCGACAGCGGGGGCTTGAAATATTAAACCAACGTTGGTTCGATACCTTGCATATTCGGGTTGCCGATGCTGATCAATGCCTATCCGCGGCTGTAAGACTGGGTTATAACTTGCGAAAAGTTGACGCAACACACGTAACTGTTTCGTTCGATGAAACCAGCACAGTGGCTGACCAAAAAGCGGCCTGTGCAGCCTTAGCGCTTGTGGATGTAGATGCAGTGGAACTCGTTATGCCCGAGTCACGCGATTCTGAAAATGATCGAGCGTTAACTTACTTATCGCAAGCCTGCTTTAATGCCTATCATTCCGAAACAGACATGATGCGCTACCTGCGCGAACTTGCGGCCAAAGATATAGCCCTTGATCGCTCGATGATTCCGTTGGGTTCTTGTACGATGAAGTTAAATGCGGCTTCCGAGATGACGCCGATCACGTGGCCTGAATTCAGTGATATTCATCCGTTCGCTCCAGCTAATCAAACTCAAGGCTACAGAGACTTAATCACTGACATTGAAAACATGTTGTGTGAGTGCACAGGCTATGATGCCATGTCGTTGCAACCTAACGCTGGTAGCCAAGGTGAGTACGCGGGTTTATTGGCTATTCAAAATTATCACCGCAGCCGAGGTGACCATAATCGCACTAAATGTTTGATTCCAGCCTCCGCGCACGGAACTAATCCTGCTAGTGCACAAATGGCGGGGCTATCGGTTGTGCTGGTAGCTTGCGATGAAGCTGGCAATGTTGATGTCAACGATCTGCAAGCCAAACTCGATGAACACGGCGAAGCGGTCGCCGCAATCATGATCACTTATCCATCGACCCATGGTGTATTTGAAACCGAAATACGTGATGTGTGTGAAAGAGTGCATGCCGTTGGCGGACAAGTATATATCGATGGTGCGAACTTAAATGCGATGGTAGGTGTGGCCAAGCCAGGCCAATTTGGTGGTGACGTGTCGCACTTGAATTTACATAAAACGTTTTGCATTCCTCACGGTGGCGGTGGGCCGGGTGTAGGGCCGATCGGTGTCGGTAAACACTTAAAAGACTTTTTGCCTGGTCATCGTGAATTACCTAATAAGGAGGGTGCGGTCAGCGCAGCGCCGTGGGGTAGTGCGATGATATTGCCGATTACCTGGATGTACATACGCATGATGGGCAGGTCGGGATTAAAACACGCAACGGAGGTGGCGATGTTGCACGCCAATTACATCGCTCGCAGGCTTGGCGAACACTATCCGATTTTATTTCGTGGTGAAAATGGTTTTGTGGCACACGAATGCATACTCGATACCCGAGGTTTGAAAAAAGATGCAGGCATTAGCGTTGATGATGTAGCCAAGCGTTTAATGGACTACGGTTTCCACGCGCCTACCATGTCTTTCCCTGTAGCAGGGACGCTCATGGTCGAGCCAACAGAGAGCGAATCGCAAACAGAAATTGATCGCTTTATCGATGCAATGTTGTCTATCCATGCAGAAACCTGCAAAGTTCGCGATGGGGACTGGCCGGCAGATAACAACCCGTTGGTGAACGCACCACATACCGCATACACGTTGCTCGACGACGACTGGAACCGACCCTATAGTCGGCACACGGCGGCCTATCCTGGCGGTGAGCGAGAGGGGTCGGACAAATACTGGCCGCCAGTATCGCGTATTGATAATGTGCACGGCGACAAGCACCTGATTTGCTCCTGTCCGCCAATGGAGTCCTACGTCACATAGATACGCCACATAGATTAGTGCACATTTCGGTAACACGATGTTTCTGCAAGGCGTTCGTTCAACCGGCGTTCAGTTTCAACCGGTAGGCTGTTTGTATCGATAAAACAGCCATTTCAGACAAGGAGAACACCATGCGAAAATTTCTATTGATTACCACATTGTTATCCGCCTTTGCCGCCACCAGCGCAACTGCCAGTAGTTATATTTCGGTGGAAGGCACATCCGTTACTGTTGAAAACAACTTAGACAGTGAACTTAACCCGATGGGATTACGTTTTCGTCTTGGCACCCCGATCGCGCAAAACCTTGATCTGGAAGCGCATGTGGGCTTCGGTTCTGATGATCGTGATTCATCGTATGATGAATTCAGTTCGGCTTACATGGGATTGTTTTTAAAAGGCTATGTGCCGATTGGGTTTAACAGTGCGTTTTATGCAATGGGTGGCTTTAGCGCAGTTAACTTAACGCAAGTTGTCGATGGTCGCGAATTCTCTGATGAGCGTACCGGTTTATCATACGGCGCTGGCATGGAAACCAAGATCAGTGAACGAATTGATTTGACCGCCGACTACATGCGCTACGTGCGCGATGAAGGTTTGTTCGAAGACATTTCAGCCGTCAGTTTTGGTTTGAAGTTCTACTTCTAGGTTCTCTCAACATATCCGCATGAGAATTTAGTTATGCGAGATTACACGTTAAAATTATAAGTTCAGTGCATGCCGGTTAAGCGCTTCAAAGTGCGGCATGCACTGATCAGCTAGAGCTTGCTGTGCTTTGGTTAGCGTTGGCAAACTTGTTCGAGGCAAGCCAAACCCGGTACTGGCCTTTACCGAATCATACCAATGCTTGTGCCACACACCATCGCTGTCTCTTGTACCGGCAGGCCAACTGAGCATGTTCGACTCAAACTCAATGTTTAAGTGTTTGCAGATATAACGTAAGTAGGCTTCGGGTTGTTCTAAAAATTGACGGCTGTCAATTACCAGCGGCTCCTGCTCGGGTAGTGCGCTGGCAACGTCAAACAAAGTTTCTAATTGCGTGTAGCCCAAATCACTGGCGTCACTGCTATCACGCTTAGCCGTGTAAGAGGCCACCATATAGCGTGGGTCGCGAATTAAAAATAGGTTTTGTACTTGCGACAACCAATCCAATGGCATGTGTTCAAGCATGTGTGTGCTGATGTGTTTTTGATAGAACAGCCCCTCTAGTGGTGGTGTTGATACCATCTCAATCACCTTATCCAAATCAGCTTCATGCTGTTCAATTATCTGATCGCGCATGGGATGGTCCATGCCCGTGTGTTTTAAGAAGTAGGCGTAAAACGCTTCATCCACTACCTGACAATCGCTTCTGTTTTCCCAGGCCCGCATCATGGCGGTGGAAATATTGCGCGGGCCAGACCACATGGCAATGCTTAATCCCATCTTGTTTGCCTTTTACGCGTTTGCCATGTTTGCAAACGCATGGCTTGCTGCAGCCACGGTTTTATCAATTTCGGTTTTAGTGTGCGCAGAACTTATAAAGCCTGCTTCAAATGCGGAAGGTGCTAAGTACACTTGGGCATTGAGCATGTGATGGAAAAACGTTTTGTAGTGATCAGCGTTGCAAGCCATGACTTGGGCAAAACTTGACACGCTTGGCTCTTGGGTGAAAAACAGACCAAACATACCACCGGCATGAGATGCGTAAAACGGAATACCGTGCTGTTTCGCAGCATCTCGCAAGCCAGTTAGCAGTTGCGCGCAGGCATCATCAAGCTGTTGATGAAAGCCGGGTTTAGACAGCAACTCTAAAGTTGTGATGCCAGCGGCCATCGCAATTGGGTTGCCAGAGAGCGTACCCGCTTGATACACGCTACCCACGGGTGCGATATGGTCCATGATGTCTTTACGTCCACCAAATGCACCAACTGGCATACCGCCACCAATCACTTTGCCCAAAGTGGTTAAGTCGGGCGTGATGTTATAACGCTCTTGTGCGCCACCAAGAGCAACACGAAAACCGGTCATCACTTCATCGAAAATTAAAACCGTGCCGTGTTTGTCACACACGCGTCGTAAACTTTCTAAAAAGCCAGGCACCGGTTCGATGAAATTCATGTTGCCTGCAATCGGTTCAACTATGATGCACGCAATCGAATCGCCTTTGGCGGCAAACAAGGTTTCCACTGCATCGATATCATTAAACGGCAGGGTGAGAGTATGTTGAGCAAACGCTGCAGGTACACCGGGGGAATTGGGTACACCCAAGGTGAGTGCGCCGGACCCGGCTTTTACCAGCAGTGAATCTGAGTGACCGTGATAGCAGCCCTCAAATTTGACGATATCGTCTCGGCCGGTAAATCCGCGAGCAAGACGTATTGCGCTCATCGTGGCTTCGGTGCCTGAACTGACCATGCGTACCGATTCTATCGATGGCACGATTTTGCACAATAGTTCGGCCATCTGTGTTTCGCGTTCGGTTGGCGCGCCGAAGCTAAGCCCGCTAACGGCGGCTTCTCGCACCGCTTCAATAACGTCTGGATGTGCGTGGCCAAGTAGCATCGGCCCCCATGAGCCAACGTAATCAACGTATTGCTGATCATTGGAATCGGTAATGTAAGCACCGCTGGCACTTTTTATAAATCGTGGGGTACCACCGACACTGCCAAACGCGCGCACGGGTGAGTTCACGCCGCCGGGAATGACCTTTTGGGCTCGCTCAAAAAGGGTTTCTGCTGTACTCAAAACTGACTCCAGATCGTGTTATCGGGCATAACATAACACGCAAGCACCGGCTCCGGATGCTTTCGATGTCAGCTACAATCAGAGTCGCTATGAATACCGAATTTAAGAAGTACATGTGCATCGTATGTGGTTGGGAATACGATGAAGAAAAAGGTGCGCCGGAGGAGGGATTGCCACCAGGCACCCGCTGGGCCGATGTACCGCTAAATTGGTGCTGCCCTGATTGTGGTGCCGTTAAAGATGATTTCGATATGGTGGAGATTAAATGATGCAAGCAGGTTCTACACTTGATGAATTTCTTGAGCAACACGAAGCCTGTGATCGCGAAGACTTGCGCGCATTGCTCGCTGATATCGCTGTTGCATGCATCGACTTATCCGACCTTGTTCGACGCGGCGAATTGGCTGGCGTGCTCGGTGCCGCCGGTCAAGAAAACGTGCAAGGCGAAGAGCAGAAAAAACTCGACATTATTGCTAATGATGTTTTTATCGAACTCACCCAGGCCACTGGTCGTGTAGCCGGCTTAGCGTCTGAAGAGATGGATAACCACTATCCGATTCCGGCGCAACACAAACGCGGTCGCTACCTTTTAACCTTCGACCCATTAGATGGTTCGTCGAACATTGATGTAAACGGTGCGACCGGTACCATTTTCTCCATCACCGAACATGCCGCAGAAACAGCACCGGTTGATGACGACTTCTTACAGTCGGGTAGAAAACAAGTATGTGCCGGATATTGTTTATATAGTTCTGCGAGTATGTTGGTAATCACACTGGGCGATGGCGTTGCAGGCTTTACACTGGACAATAAACGCAATGCGTTTGTGTTAACCCATCCAAGCATGAGCGTACCATCAGCGACGAACGAATTTGCTATTAATGCAGCGTATTCTGAAC
Source organism: uncultured Granulosicoccaceae bacterium (assembly GCA_938035945.1). GTDB lineage: Bacteria > Pseudomonadota > Gammaproteobacteria > Granulosicoccales > Granulosicoccaceae > Granulosicoccus. Next base: position 23,859 of record CALHOU010000101.1, on the reverse strand, counting down.
ATTGGCAAGCGCCTGTTAAGCGATACATCTCTGCATGTGTAGCGGGTAAAAACGGCCCGATCGGTAAAGCGTTTAATATGCGTTGGGCCGGTTCAATGGTTGGTGACATTCACCGCATTCTTTGTCGAGGTGGCATTTTTATGTACCCGCTTGATGAACGAATGATAAAAGAGGGTAAGCAAGGCAAGCTTCGTTTGTTATACGAAGCGAACCCGATGGGTATGCTCATAGAACAAGCCGGTGGTATGGCACATACCGGTTTAGTGTCTATTCTCGATATCGCACCGGATAACTTACATCAACGTGTGCCGGTGTTAATGGGGTCCAAAGAAGAAGTGCAGCGCGTTGTTGAATACCATGCTAACAACAAATGAGTGACGCGCGGCCATTCTGGGAAGAGAAGTCCCTGGATGACATGAGCGACGCTGAGTGGGAATCTTTATGTGATGGTTGTGGGCGTTGTTGTTTGCACAAACTTGAAGATGAAGATACTGGAGAAGTGCATTACACGGATGTGAGTTGCAAATTGCTTGATACACAAACTTGCCGATGTAAACATTACGAAGCGCGTTTCTCTTACGTGCCGGATTGCCTGCAGGCGCGACCACTGGATGCAGACAAGCTTAACTGGCTCCCGCCAAGCTGTGCATACGTGAAAATCAGTAAAGGCGAGAGACTGTCCAACTGGCACCCATTAATCAGCGGTGATCCGGCGAGTGTGCATGCAGCAGGCATTGGCGTGGGCGGGCGTTGTATTTCTGAAACACAGGTGCCGGTCAATGAATGGCCACACCACCTGATAAAGTGGACAGATTAGTTCAGTACGGGGTGATGTCAAGGATGAATGTTGATATTTATCATTCGCTTAGAGTTGATATTGAAAAAGTTCAATAAGTGTGGGAATTACGCGAAACTTGTGGTTAAATTGCGACTCAGCAGTGGCAGCATCCTTGCTTTCATAAGTAACAGGCTAGATTGCTGACAATAGTTAGTCACCGTCGAGCATCAGACGACACAACGCATGTGCGGAGTAATTTATGGCATCGAATAACGCAGAATTGGATACGTCAGCAAACGGACCCTCAGTAGACCGACGCGAACGCCTTCAAACTACCATCGATTCTCTGATCAAATTGCGACAAGATGTCGTCGTGAGTTATTGCAAGCTATCGGGTGTGAGTTCTTTCGATAAGCGCGATCTTGAAGCGCACGAAATCGATGCTGAACAATTACGCAGCTTTTGTCAGATCATGGTGGACTACACCGCGATGGGGCATTTCGAAGTGTACCAACGCATCATCGAAGGCAAAGAGCGCCGCCTTGCCGTTAAAGAAGCATCGGATGAAGTTTATCCGGCGATTGCTGAAACCACCGACTTCCTGGTTGACTTCAACGATAAGTACGATGCGTTTGAAGGCTCTGATGGTGATATCGAAATGTTGTCAAAAGATTTGTCTCGCCTAGGTCAAATCATCGCCATTCGCGGTGAGTTGGAAGATCAGATTCTCGACGCACTTCGCCAAAAGAAATAACACCTCAACTTAAAAGGCTGAATAGCTATGCCCGAAGCCACGGGCTCAGGCCTTGCACGACTCCGACTTAAAAAGCGCGAAGAGCGCCGACTAGAGGCGGGCCATCTTTGGATATTCTCGAACGAAGTCGACACCGGTTTTGCTCCAATCAAGGGCTTAACACCGGGCAGCGCGGTGGTTATTGAAAGTTCTTCCGGTAAATTCCTTGCCCACGCGTATGTGAATCCCGCGTCGTTAATTTGCGCGCGCGTAACCAGCCGAAATAAATCCATTCCGTTTAACGCTACGGTGTTGCGTGAGCGTCTAACGCAGGCGTTAGCGTTAAGACAGAGTCAGTTCGACGAACCGTATTACCGCCTGGTGCACAGTGAAGGCGACTTTCTACCAGGCTTGACCATCGATCGTTATGGCGATGTTGTCGTTGTGCAAATCACCACCGCTGGAATGGAAGTGTACAAAGATGAAATCGTTGATGCCTTGGTTAGTATGACGGGGGCATCGGCTGTGTGTTTACAAAACGACACGCCAGTGCGTGAGCTTGAAGGCTTAGCCTTGTACGTAGAGTGGCCACATGGTGAGGCCCCTTCGCAATTAAACATTCGAGAAAATGATTTAGATTTTGTAGTGCCCACTGAATTCGCACAAAAAACCGGTTGGTTTTATGATCACCGCGCCAGTCGTCAGGCCTTGCGTTCATGGGTGTCGGGCAAGCGTGTATTAGATTTATACAGCTACATTGGTGGCTTTGGATTGAATGCCTGTGTGGCCGGGGCCAGTGAGGTGTTGGCGATAGACGCATCTGAAACTGCAGCGGCAGCGGCTAATCAAAATGCGATAAGCAATAAGTTGCAAGCGAACTACCGATGCGAAGCGGCGGATGCGGTTGAGAAAATGCGCGAACTGTTTTCAGCAGGGGAGCGATTTGATGTGGTTGTGCTCGACCCGCCGGCTTTTATAAAGCGAAAAAAAGACCGTGATGCGGGTGTAAGGCACTATGGCTTGAACAACAAACTGGCTTTAAAACTGTTAAACCCTGGTGGAATTTTGCTCAGTGCTTCCTGTTCGCAAGCATTTAGTGCACACGACTTACAGCAAGCGATGCGAGCTGGCGTGCCCAAGGGCATGCTTGGACTGCAGGTGCTAGAGAGTTTTCAGCAGGCGGCAGATCACCCTGTCAATATCGCTATGGGCGAGTCTCTGTATCTAAAGGGTTTTATTGCTCGGCTTATTTAATCCAAGCCTGGCTTAGCTGCACCGAATCGTTACACGCGACTCAGCCCACAAACACGTATAATTGTCCTTTTCAACAACGGCAATTTCGCTGACATGTTGCAATACCCTCAAATCGACCCCGTTGCCATTGAGCTTGGGCCACTTGCTATCCATTGGTATGGCATCACTTACTTGTTCGCCTTTTTGGCGGGCTGGTGGTTGGCCAAGCATCGTGCAGCAAAACCAAACTCTGGTTGGGAGCCTGATGAAATAGGTGATATTGTTTTCTATATCGTGCTTGGCGTCATCATTGGCGGTAAGTTGGGTTCGGCTTTGTTCTATCAAACCGAAGAATTGTTGAGTAACCCGATTGCAACATTAAACCCGATGAATGGCGGTATGTCGTTCCACGGTGGGTTTATTGGTGTGTTGGTCGCGTTTTGGTTGTACGGAAAATCCACCAATCGTTCGTTCTTTCAAGTCGCTGACTTTATTGCACCCGCCTTTCCAATTGGTTTAGGGGCAGGGCGTGTGGGGAACTTTATTAACGGTGAGCTTTGGGGGCGGGTTACTGATGTTCCATGGGGCATGGTGTATCCGCATGTCGACAACCAAGTGCGTCACCCCAATCAGATTTATCAGATCATCGGTGAAGGCATCATTCTATTTTTATTAGTGTGGTGGTTTTCGAGTAAGCCACGGCCTCGTATGGCTGTATCTGGATTTTTTGCGCTGTGCTATGGCATCTATCGTTTTCTGGTTGAATTTGTTCGTGAGCCGGATGGTCACTTGGGTTTTATTGCCTTAGATTGGTTAACCATGGGACAGGTGTTATCGGTACCCATGATTTTGATTGGTGCAGCGTTGCTGTATTTTGCTTATAAAAATCACAAGGTGGAAAGTTAAGGCATGAGGCACCCCGAATACCAATACCTCGACTTAATTGAAAGTGTCATGCAACGAGGTGATGAGCGCGTTGATCGTACAGGTGTTGGCACCCGTTCACTGTTCGGTACCATGGTGCGCTTTGAGTTATCCGACGGCACCGTGCCCATACTCACCACTAAACGTGTTTATTGGAAAACAGCGGTTAAAGAGATGCTGTGGTTTTTGACCGGTGGCACCAACATCCAACCCTTGCTGCGTGAGAACGTACGCATCTGGAGTGACTGGCCATTAGCGGCTTACCGCAAGGCAAGCGGCGAAGATATCTCCCAACAGCACTTTGAACAGCGGGTGTTAGACGACGATGATTTTGCGGCACGCTGGGGTGAGCTTGGGCCGGTGTACGGGAAGCAATGGCGTCGCTGGCTGGGCAACGATGGCAAAGAGTACGATCAAATTGGTGACTTGATAAACACACTGCGCAAGAACCCATCTAGCCGGCGTATGTTGTTTCATGGCTGGAACGTGGCAGACGTTGGCGACATGGCGCTCCCACCCTGCCATATGGTTTATCAATACCATGTCACATCAGATGGCAAGCTTAATTGTTTGTTGTTACAGCGCTCGGTTGATTTGTTTTTAGGCGCGCCGTTTAATTTTGTTGGCGCTGTCGCATTGCAGCTCATGCTCGCACAACAAGCTGGATTAACACCGGGTGAATTGGTATGGGTCGGCGGGGATACGCACCTGTACCTGAATCATTTTGATCAAGCCCATGAATTAATTGCACGCAAACCTAGGCCGTTTCCAAGCATGAAGTTAACCCGCCAAGCCGCGAGTATCGATGACTATCGTATCGAAGACTTTGAAGTAATGGGCTACGAGCCGCATGATGCGATTAAGGCCGAGGTGGCCGTTTAAACGCCAGCCATCGCAAATTGCACGCGCATTGTAAAGTCCACCTGTTGGTTAAGCTGCCACTGAATAAATTGCCATGACATCTGCAAACACAACACCCCAATGCACCATTGCCATGATGTTGGCGATGGACAACAACAAACTCATCGGCAGAGAAAACGATATGCCGTGGCATATTCCTGGTGAACAGATTTATTTTAAGCAAGTCACCATGGGCAAGCCGATTATCATGGGGCGTAAAACTTACGATTCGATCGGACGGCCTTTGCCGGGCAGACCCAACTTCGTTGTAACTCGAAATGCCGATTGGCAAGCGGAGGGTGTAAGCACTTGCACATCGTTGCAGATGGCGATTGATGCTGGTGCTCAATATTATGTCGATCAGGGAAGCAGCGAGGAGGCTCCCGAAGTGATGATCATTGGTGGTGCAGGTTTATGCCGCGAAGCCATGCCACAAACGCAACGCATTTATCTTACCGCTATCGATAATGAATACGAGGGTGATATTTACTTTGATAGTTTTGAGTGGAGTGATTGGGTGGAGCGCTCAAGGCAAGACAAAGAGCATGAAGGTTTAAAATACGCTTATCTTGTTTTGGAACGGCCAGAGACTTAAAGGCTCCGACCGTTCTAAAGCTTTACTTAACTGCTGCTGTCACCATGATTTCGACCTGAAAATCATTGGTCGCTAAACGAGGGGATTCAACGCACGCGCGTGCCGGTGGATTAGCTGTGTCTACCCATGCATCCCAAACCGCATTCATTTGCGCAAAATCATCCATGCTCGTGAGCCAAATAGTGGCAGAGAGGATATGCGCTTTGTCACTGCCGCTAGCACTGAGTAGATTTTCGATCGCCGATAAAATATCTTTGGTTTGATCGGTCACGCTGCCCCCTGGGGCATTTTGTGCAACCTGTCCGGCAAGGTATACGGTATCGCCATGCACCACGGCCTGGCTCATTCGGTTGTTGGATTCGTGTCTAGTGATGCTCATGAGTTCTAATTCGCTTTGGTTGAAGTTGTCCAGCAGAATAGCGCAAAAAGCGTCACTATTGCGCGCTGTCGACGGTTGTTGTCACGCCCGTTTCCAAGGCCAACGCGGCCAGGCTACCACCCCACACGGCACCACGATCTAGTGGCACTACATTGGAGACGGCAAAACCGGGGTGGCTACTCCAATGCCCGAATAAAATTCGACCGTCGATCGGCTTTCTGTTGGGTACGGCGTACCAAGGCACCAAACCCTTGGGCGCTTTAGCGGGTGCGCAGGCTAGTGTGAAATCCAATTCGCCCTTTTTTGTGCAAAAGCGCATACGGGTAAACGCATTGATTGTGAAGCGCCGCCGCCGATGTTTACCCAGTTTTTTCGACCACTTCGCTGGCTTATTGCCATACATGCGCTGTAAAAATTCAACGTATTTGTTTGAGCGTAAGGCTTTCTCAACATCTGTGGCCATCGCCATCGCCATATCCAAATCCCATTTCGGGTGAATGCCAGCATGCACCATGGTGACATTAAGTTCCGTATCGTGGTGGAGTAGGGGCAGGTGACGTAACCAGTGCGTTAGTTCGTCGAGATCGTGGGCGGCAAGTATCTCATCTAAGGTGTCTTTGGCGCCGGTGGCACGTATACCGTGAATGACTGCTAGTAGATGCAAGTCGTGGTTGCCGAGTACACAAATCGCATCGTCGCCCAGTGATTTTACGAAACGCAGTGTTGCAAGCGACTGTGGGCCGCGATTAATAAGATCGCCAACAAACCACAGTTTGTCTTTGCCGGGCTCGAAGTGAACTTTATCGAGCAGGCGTTCAAGTGGACTTAGGCAACCGTGTAGGTCGCCAATAACAAACGTCGTCATGATTGACTACTGGCTGAATGAAATTTGTGTTTTCATCGCAACGCTTCGATCATTAGCTGTGATAAACGCTTGTTCGGCATCGCTTAAATCGAAGGTGTGTGTAACTAATGGTTTAACATCCACGAGTTCAGATCGCATAAGTTCTACTGCCGTTTTAAATTCTTCATGAAAACGAAAAGAGCCTTTTAAATTCAGTTCTTTTGCCGTGATCGCCATCATCGGTAAGCTCATATCGCCACCTAAACCCAATTGCATAATCGTGCCTTGTGGGCGAAGCGCCGCTATACCCATCGCTAATGCGGGTGCCGCGCCTGAACATTCGAATAACACATCAAAGTAACCTTTGTCTTGCGAGTATGCCTGCAGCGCATTGGCATCGTCGGCAACGTTAATGGTTCGATCAGCGCCGACGAGTGTGGCTTGAGTCAATGCATTCTCAGCTAAATCGGTGGCCACAATCTCGGCAGCCCCTGCGCGTCGGGCGCAAAGAATACTCAATGCGCCAATAGGGCCGCAGCCGGTTATCAGCACGCGTTTACCCAGCAGTTGCCCAGCACGTTTGGTTGCGTGCAGCGTGACTGCCAGCGGCTCAGCCATGGCAGCTTCAGCCGAACTTAAGCCATCAGCCACAACGCATTGGCTTGCCAGCACGTTGATGGTTTCTCTAAACGCACCCTGGATGTGTGGCATCGGCATGGCCGAGCCATAGAAGCGCATGTTTAAACAGTGATTATGTTTGGCCTCCAAGCAGTATTGGCATTGATAACACGGGCGAGACGGGGACACGGCGACCAGTTGACCCACACTCAAACCTTGTACATTGTCGCCCACGCTTGCGATTCTACCGGCTACCTCATGGCCCAAGATCATAGGTTCTTTGAGCTGGATCGGGCCAAAACCACCGTGGTTGTAGTAGTGCAGATCGGACCCGCAAACACCGCCAGTGGTGATATTAACTTGCACTTCATTGGCTAAAGGTGCTTGCGTATCGCGCTCTTCAATGCGCAGGTCTTGCTTGTCATGAATGACAATGGCTTTCATTTAATATATCCGCAAAGTAGAACAATGATTAAGGTATGCTAGTTTTGTAGTTTAGCGCTTGGCATCGCTAATCTCAATTATACGCAACAAATCAACGGAGTCATTCGTGAGCAAAGGTGTTCAATTATTCGATTTAACAGGCAAGAGCGCGCTGATTACTGGTTCATCGCAAGGTATAGGCCTGACATTAGCGCGTGGTTTAAGTGAGGCAGGCGCCAGTATTATTTTAAATGGTCGCGATACCCAAAAGCTTAAGCAAGCTGCCAAAGCCTTGCGCGATACCGGTGCCACCGTTCACGAATTACCCTTTGATGTAACCGACCATGCAGCCTGTAAGGCATCCGTGGATGAATTTGAAAAATCCACTGGTGCGATTGATATTTTAATCAACAACGCCGGCATGCAACACCGTACACCTTTGCATGAGTTCGACTCGGCCAAGTTCGAACTACTCATGCAAACCAATATCACCTCTGTGTTTAATGTAGGACAGGCGGTTGCAAATCATATGATTAAACGCGGTGGCGGTAAGATTATAAATATCGCATCAGTGCAAACAGCATTAGCGCGACCAGGTATTGCACCCTACACAGCATCCAAAGGTGCGGTTGGTAATTTAACGAAAGGTATGTCTACCGATTGGGCACAATTTGGTCTTAACGTTAATGCTATCGCACCTGGCTATTTTGATACACCGCTTAACGCGGCCTTGGTTAGCGATGCAGACTTCACGGCATGGTTGGAAAAGAGAACACCCACAGGGCGTTGGGGGCAGCTCGACGAACTGATTGGCGCGGGTATCTTTTTGAGTTCCGATGCGGCCACGTTTATCAACGGCCACATTCTTTATGTTGACGGTGGAATCAGCGCCTGCTTATAGTTGCAGCGCTTTACACCGGCTAGTGCAGGGTGTGTGGCGTTGACAACAAAAATTCCGCAACGGGTGCTTTGAATTCATCGCCGCTGTCGGTCACCATTAAGTATGCACCGCCCATGGTGCCCATCGATGTTTCCAGCATAGCGCTGCTGGTGTATTGAAAACCTTCACCTGGTTTTAAATGGGGGTGTTCACCTACAACGCCATCACCGTGCACTTCCTGCGTTTTGCCGTTTGCGTCTCGAATAATCCAATGGCGGGCTAGTAACTTGGCGGCGAGCTTGCCCATGTTTTGAATGGTGATGGTGTAGGCAAAAACATAGCGTTCGTTATCGGGGTCGGACTCTGATTCTATATACAAAGTGTCAACATCTACCTTGATGTTGTTGTCTAACTCATTCTCGGTGGTCACAACGCAGGTTCCTTAGCCCTTGATTTGCTCTATGGTAGCATTTTCGCCAGCAACAAAAACTGCTCTAGCGACAGGGTTTCTGCTCGCGCTTGTGGGTCTAGGCCTGCATCAATGAGTTGCTGCGCACTGATCGTCTCTTTCATGTTGTTGCGCAAGGTTTTTCGCTTCTTAGCGAATGCGGTTCGCGTGGCCAAAGACAACTTTTTCAGCGTGTCATCATCAGGCGATGCAGTTAAGGGTTGCAAACGCGCAACAGCCGACTGGACCTTTGGTGGAGGAGTGAACGATTCTGGTGGCACATCAAACAAGTGTTCGATGACAAAGCAACTTTGCATCAATACGCTAAGCCTGCCGTAGGCGCGCGAACCGACTGGCGCACAGAGTCGATCAATTACTTCCTTTTGTAGCATCACGTGTATATCTTGCACATGTGCGCGCACCTGCAATAAATTTAACAGTAGTGGAGTACCTATGTTGTAAGGCAGGTTACCTACAATGCGCAAGGGTTGATCGATGGCAAGCTTCTGCCAATCGATGGTGAGTACATCGGCCTCGTGCACGGTCAGTTTTGGGTTGTTGCGGGCATGCAGTTTGGCGATCAAGTCACGATCTATCTCAATCACTTGTAAGTGGTCAAGCCGATCGAGTAGGGGTTGAGTGATGGCGCCTAGTCCGGGTCCGACTTCCACAAGGTTTTGTTCAGCCTGTGGGTTGATTGCATCAACTATGCGATCAATAACCAAATGATCGTTTAGAAAATTTTGCCCGAAACGTTTGCGTGGCTGATGGCTCAATGCTTAGGTTTTCTCGTGGCGGTTTGTGCAATGTGCACAGCAAGTGACAGGGCCGACTTCAAGCTACCGGAATCGATTTGACCACTGCCCGCTTTATCAAGCGCGGTGCCGTGATCAACGCTGGTTCGAATAATAGGCAGGCCTAAGGTAATATTGACCGCCTCGCCAAAGCCTGCGTATTTTAAAACCGGTAAGCCCTGATCGTGATACATGGCAAGCACCGCATCGGCGTCATTTAAGTGGTGGTGTGTGAATAAGGTGTCTGCCGGTAGCGGGCCGATGAGTTGCAAGCCTTGGGCACGCAGTTTATCCAAACACGGAATAATCACCTCAATCTCTTCGCGACCCAGGTGTCCATCTTCTCCAGCATGCGGATTTAATCCACATACCAAAATGCGCGGCTCGGTTATAGCAAAACGTGATATCAATTCATCATTGAGTACATGCAGAACACGCGAAATATTTTGCTCGGTAATGGCCGCTGGCACGGCCGACAAAGGCAGGTGAGTGGTGGCCAATGCGACGCGAAAATCACCGGCGGCCAATAACATCACCGGATTGCTGCCGGACTTGTCGGCCAGGTATTCGGTATGGCCAGTAAAGTTGATACCCGCATCATTGATAACACCTTTATGCACAGGGGCTGTGACCATGGCATCGAAGGTGTTATTACTGCAACCAGCCTCGGCTATATCCAGCAAGCGCAACACATAGCCAGCGTTGTCCGAATTCAGTTTACCGGTTTGTACCTCACTTGAAAGCACGGCATCGGCAACGCATAAAGTACCCGGCGCATCAGCAACACGCTCGGTGTTTGAGTTAAAAGCACGAAACTCAATGGGCAGGGCAAGTTGTTCGGCGCGTGCCGCCAATAAGTCCTGATTACCGATCACCACTAATTCGTAGTCACGCTCGGTTTGCGCCATCATCACGCACAGGTCCGGACCAATGCCCGCAGGTTCGCCGGAGGTGAGGGCAATTCGAAGCATACTCAGGCGCTAGCCACGCACTTCAATAAACGATTCATCACGCAAGCGACGAATCCAGCGCTCTTTTTCTTGCTCGATTTTACGCGCGCGTAAAGCTTGTTCAGCTTCGGCTCGAACCGTGTCGGAGCTTGCGTCGCGTGTGCGTCTGTCAAGTACTTCGAGTAAGTGCCAACCGAACTGCGTTCTGAACGGTGCGCTGAGTTTTCCAGGCGCTAAACCGCTAGCCACGGTTTCAATTTCTTGTGGCATTTGCCCGTCCGTGAACCACGGCAGTTCGCCACCTTTGGGTGAGCTGTTTGGGTCCTGGCTGAACTGTGCGGCCAGAGTTTCAAATTTTTCGCCGGCCAATATGCGTTGACGAATTTCGCTTAAGGTTTGTTGACCGTTTGCAGAATCACCGTCGATAAAGATGTGTCGTGCCAAAGTTTCCGATTGACTCTGTTGTGCGTCAGAACTTTTATCGGTTAATTTTACAATATGAAATCCATTCGGGCTGCGCAAAGGTTCACTGATAGCGCCTACTTGCATAGTTACTAGAGCGGCGGATAAAAAGTCAGGCAGTTCTTGTAACACGCGCCAGCCAAGATCACCGCCTTCCAACGCACGAGCACCGTCTGAGTTCGCAGCCGCGATCTGAGCAAAATCCTGGCCTGATCGTAGCTGTCCAATCACACCATTCGCGCGTGCCAGCGCGCGATCAACTTCGGCTTGTGCTGCGGAAGGAGGCACAGCGATCAGTATGTGTTGCACGCGATAACGTTCTTGTTGGCCGCTTTTTTTCGACGCGCTTATGTAATCGTCCACTTCCTGTTTTGATATACGAATGCGCGATTGCACATCGCGTTGAATCAGACGGTTTAATAGAATTTCATGTTCGATCGATTGGCGATAGTAGTCATAGTCGAAACCTTGCGAGCTCAATGTTTGACGAAACTGCGCTGTGTCCATATTGTTACCTTGAGCAACTTGTTCGATGGCGCGATTAACACTGGATGCATCCACAGCAATGCCCAGTTTGGCTGCATGTTGGCGCTGAATCTGTTGATTGATCATTCGCTCTAACACGCGCTCGCGAAACACCGCATCATCGGGCAGGTTCTGATTGTTGGCTTGTGCTTGTAGTTTTAAGAATGTGACTTCGTTAGCAAGTTCGCTCGACAACACGACACCATCATTGACCACGGCGACGATGGTATCGAGTACAACATCTGCGGCTTGTGCTCGATGTGTGCCTGTTAGGGCCAAGCAGCCAAGTAGTGTTATGAGTAAGTGTTTTTTCATTCGAATTGATCTCGGTAACCCAAAATGGAGTTTTCCAGTACTGCTCCGTAGTCTTGTCCCAGCGGCGCTAACCCTTTTAACACGAGTTGAAACAGAAGTTGTGTGTCGTGGTTATTACCGGCGTCGGTGATAAAGCGTCTTGCGGCAAATCGAAATGCCCAGCAGCAACTGTCGTATTCCACACCCAGTAGGGATTCTAAGCTTCGATCGGCGTCCAGTGAATAGTTCCAACGACTCGCAACGCGCCAACTATTACGTATTGGCCATAGCAATGAAAAGTCGAGCTGTTCGGTTTCTGCGGTACCACCCGTGTTCACCGTTCGATGCGCAAAATTGAGTATGTGGTCTTCATCCGGACGGTAACTAAGTAGCACTGAACCGCGAACGGTCTGTTTTTCAGCCGGATCCCATTGCATCTGTCCTCGGGCAAACCATTGCCTTGGTAGTTCAGCGGCCAACTCACCAACAATGTCTGACGATTTACTCGTATCAATTGTATTGCCTTCAAGCCCAACGCGACGATCATCGAAGTAGAGTATTTGCCCGATACTGGCGCGAAAGTTTTCACTACCGCTTGGTCCATCAAGAAAGCGTGTGGTCATCGCCATTGACAGTTGGTTTGCGTCGGCGACGCGGTCAGCACCGGAAAAACGATTTTCTCGAAACAGTTGCGAGATATTAAAATCAAGTTCGCTGCTGTCGAACAAAGGTATCTGGCTTTGATTCGAATAGGGCACACGCAGGTAAAACAGCCGGGGTTCAAGCGTTTGCACCGAACCTTTATCGTCAATAGCGCGATCAAAAAACAATCCACTATCGAGTGAGAATGTGCTTAAGTTGCGGCTTTGTCTCGATGATTGTCCTGGTTCTGCATTGTTTAAGGAGTAAAGCGAAAAACGATAGCTTGCTGAGGGCGTGATAAACCATGAGTCACCCGATACCGGCCAAGATAGCCTTGGCTGAACATCGAAACGCGAACCGGTAACAGAATCGTTTCGATCAAAATACACAAGTTCAGTAGAAGCCGATGCACGAACACCTAGCTCATCTTTTGGTGTTTCCCAATTCGCCGTTAGCTGTGGCAAACGCTGATAGGGTTTTTCAATATCGGGCGTGTCATCATCCACCGTTTGATAAGACTGTAAGCGTGCAAGCGCAGTGATTGAACCGCGTTTGTAGCGTAAATCAGCGCGACGATCGAGGTGGGTGATACTGGCCAGTTGCAAACTATCACCAAGGTCGGTGAAATAGTTTTTATCACTAACCCGACTGGCGTTAATTTCTGACGTCCAGTAACTGCCAAAAGTACCTTGATGACGCACTTGCGAGAATGCGCGTTTGCGATCATCAAAATCTCGATCGTTCATATACTCGTGATCGAATTGCCATGCGCCTTGACGATTCAGGTAACGAAATTCAGTTTGCAATTGCGTACCTCGTTTAGACATGATGCGCGGTACAATCGTTGCGTCAAGGTCATTGCGAATATTCCAATACCAAGGTATGCGCACTTCGAAGCCTGTGCTATCGCTGCGCGCAAACAGTGGCGCAAGAAACCCCGTTTTTCTTTTTGGACTTATCGGAAAACTAAAGCGCGGCACAATCAGCAGCGGCACGCCTTTAAAAATAACCGATAGGTTTTGCGCTGTACCAATTCCTTCGTCCGGGTAGAGCTGTAGTTTTTTAGCCCTGATAAACCAGCTTTTATCACCCGGCGGACACGAAGAGTAAGTTGCGCCGTCGAGTGTAAAGTGGCCTTGCTCATTGCGTTCCATGCGCGTCGCATTGCCGCTTGCGCGCTTGCCGTTTACATCAAATTCATAAGTCGATTCTTCGGTGGAAAACAGATTGTCATCCATGTCGACCACAGCATTGTTACTTTGCAAACGGACGCCTTCGCCGAGAAAGCTCATTTCGCCTTCGATTTTGACTTCACCGGTTTCAGGGTTGTACTGCGCATCCTCAGCACTGAGTACTCGGTTCTGATACGTAATGGTGGTGTTGCCGTTTAAGGTAACGATGCCATCCTCACTAACCACGCTGTCGGCCTCGGCCAACACTTCTTCATCGGGATCGGTGAAAACGGCGCTGCCTGGTTCGTAGACGAACGTGGGCGCAGGGCATTGGAACGCAGCAGACGCGTAGCCGGGTGTCAGAACCAAGCCCAGCAGCCCGAAGGCTAATGAAGAGCGACGGATGATGATAGATCCATAAGAGAAAATTACATGGAAGGATAATAGACCGCTTTTGTTTTAAACTAAAGGCTCCGCAACGCTGCGCAACAATCCTTTTCCACTGTGTCAGAACCGTCCCCGAGCACGAACCAAGGCCTTCCCATCGATCCGAGTTGGCAGCCTGTGCTGCAAAATGAGTTCGATCAGAGCTACATGAAGGAGCTGCGCGCCTATTTAGCGGAGCGCAAAAAGAAACGCGCGGTGGTTTTTCCGCATTCAAGTCAATGGTTTAACGCGTTTTCCTTAACCGCCAAAAACGATGTGAAAGTTGTGATTCTGGGCCAGGACCCGTATCACGGTGCTGGCCAGGCGCACGGTCTGAGCTTCTCGGTACCAGAAGGCACGCGAGTTCCCCCATCTTTGTTGAATATTTACAAGGAAATCGATGCTGATTTGGGCGAAGGTGATTCAAAGTTGGCCACCCAACGCTTGGGTTGCTTAACCGGCTGGGCCAAGCAGGGTGTATTTCTGCTAAACAGTGTGTTGACCGTTGAAGAGGGTCAGGCTGCTGCGCATCAAGGACGTGGCTGGGAGACCTTCACAGACAGCATTATCAAACATTTAAGCGATGAGCGCGAGCAGGTGGTTTTCTTGCTTTGGGGCAGCTACGCGCAGAAGAAAGGCCAGGTGATTGATGCAAAGAAGCATTTGGTTCTTAAATCACCCCATCCTTCCCCGTTATCGGCACACCGAGGTTTTCTCGGTTGTCGTCACTTTTCTCAAACAAACAACTATCTTTTAAAGACCGGACAAACAGCCATCGACTGGTTTCAAGTGTCCTAATCGACCAAGGTAGGCGTTTCATGAGTGATGATGTATCCGTAGACTGGATAGCTGCGCGTGTCGTCTCGATCGCGATGCTGCTGTGCATGTGCGCCTTTAGCGCGCCAAGCGTAGCCAACGAGCGCGCGTTTCTGGCGCGCGATTCGGTGCGAACCTACATCAATGACATCAGCAAGGAACATCAGCTTGACCCGATAATGCTGGCCAATTATTTTGCAGAAATAGAGTCCCAACAATCCATCATTGATGCTATCTCGCGTCCGGCTGAAAAGGTGCTGACCTGGGCTCAGTACCGACCGATTTTTATTAAACAAAAGCGCATCGATGACGGTCTCGCCTTCATGCGCGAACACGCTGGCACCCTGGCGCAGGCTGAAAAGCAGTTTGGTGTGCCAGCGAGCCTGATTGCGGCAATTATTGGCGTGGAAACCTTCTACGGCAAAATTACTGGCAAACACGGTGTGCTGGAATCGGTATCCACGCTCGCGTTCGATTACCCACCGCGGGCGAAGTTTTTCAAATCTGAGCTGACGGAATTTTTGATTTTATCGCAGGCCGAGAATTGGGATGCTTTGTCGGTCAAGGGTAGTTATGCCGGTGCAATGGGCTGGCCGCAGTTTATCTCTAGCAGCTATCGGTATTACGCGATTGACTTTGATGGAGACGGTAAACGCGATTTATTTAACAGCGTGCCCGACGTGATTGGATCGGTTGCGAATTACTTAAAGCAGCACGGTTGGAAGGCAGGGCAACCGGTCGTTGAGCCTTTGACGGTGGCGAAAAAAGACCGCGCTGCTGTAAAGGCATTGCAACGTAAGTCATTGAAACCTGCAATAGCGCCAAAAACTCTGACCAATCTGGGATTTAAGGTTGCAGGAAAAAAACCGGTTTCGGTGATGAATTTACAAGGAAAAGGTGGCGAAGAAACGTGGGTGGGCTATACCAACTTCTACGTTATTACTCGTTACAACCATAGTTCCATGTATGCGTTGGCGGCCTTTCAATTGAGTGAGATGCTGAACGAACAAAGCGCCCAATAAAGCCAAAGAGTACCCAATGATCTGGATAAGCCCTGTTTCCACTGATTTTCGCCGACTTTTACTGCTCTTAGCCGCAGTAAGCATGACTGGCTGTGCGACCACAGGCGTTGATAACAGGCCTGGGTCAGCTTCCGCAAACGGCCAGGCCGTGCCAGCTTTCGTGCGTAATTTGCCTAAGTCACGTACCGGCAATATGGCCCAGTACACGGTGTTTGGAAAAAAATACCGGGTCATGGACTCAGCGGCGAATTTTTCGGAAACCGGCATAGCCTCTTGGTACGGTAAAAAGTTTCATGGCCGTAAAACATCGAGTGGCGAAGTCTATGACATGTACGCAATGACAGCTGCCCACAAACATTTGCCGCTGCCTACCTACGTGCGCGTTACCAATTTGGATAACAATAAATCTGTGGTGGTTAAGGTCAACGATCGAGGGCCGTTTGTCGGTGATCGTATCATTGACATGTCCTATACGGCCGCACATGAACTGGACATGGTAGAAAAGGGCACAGCGAACGTTCGGGTTGATGCGTTGTCAACACACTTGATTGCGCAAAACTCCAGTGCATCGAATGTGATGGTGGCAAAGTCGTTTACCGACGATCCCTCACCGAACAACGTTGTGGTACCTCCACCAGTTGCACCTGAGGTGGTGCAGCCGCAGCTTGCCGCCGTGCCTTTGCAGCCTGAGCCTGAGGTCGTGAAATCGACACCTGAGGCCCCCGGCTTATTGGCGGCGCAGGAGGTCGATGTTGATAGTTCTGAAGACGGCTTTACAGAAATTTCTTTAGTGCCCGCTCAAACCACAGCTGCAGCGCCAGTGGTGCAAGAACCTGCCGCGGTGCAGGCTCTAAACCCAGTTAAACAGGCCGTGGTGAGCAAAGCCGCTAACCGGTCGGGAAACTATTTTATCCAGCTGGGTGCGTTTTCGAATGCGGCCAATGCACAGGGCTTGGTCACAAGCGTTGAACAACAAACGGGTTTGCCAGCGTTTGTTGAAAAAGACACTGGGCGAAAATTGTTCAGAGTTAAAATGGGGCCATTCAAAAAGGGCACTCAACTGGAAAGTACCTTGTCGACACTGGCTAGTATTGGCGTCGACGGTTACACCAAATTAGCGGCTAGTCGCTAAGGTTTCGCCGCCGAGGCGTCAAATCATTTACACTTACGGCGCGCCGCATTCGGCGAGCCAGATTTAAATTCAACAGTTTATTGCTCATGCTGATTTATCTAAACACGGTTATTCGTTCGATTCTTTCATCTGTATTCCTGTTGGCCGCGCTCTGCAGCACGGCCGCGCTCTTCAGCAAAATAGTGCACGCAGCGCCATTGCCAGCACCGCCGCAGCTATCGGCGAATAGTTTTCTTCTCATCGATAACATCAGTGGGGAAATTCTGGCCGAGAAAAAACCGGATGAGCGTGTAGAGCCAGCCAGTTTGACCAAGTTGATGACGGCTTATTTAGTTGCAACCGAGATCAAGCAAGGTACTTTAACCGAGGACGATCTGGCCATCATTAGTGAATACGCGCAGTCCATGCCGGGCTCACGCATGTTTATTGAAGCGGGCAAAACAGTTTCGATTGGTGAGTTATTGCGTGGTCTGATTGTGCAATCTGGCAACGATGCCAGTGTGGCCTTGGCTGAACACGTGGCTGCCAGTGAGCAGGGTTTTGTATCGATGATGAATCGCATGGCCGAAACGCTGGGCATGAGCAACACAAACTTTATGAATGCATCGGGTTTACCTGACCCGGATCATTACACGACCGCGCGCGACTTATCGATTATTGCGCGTCGTATGATTCGTGATTTTCCAGAACACTATGCTTTGTATTCGCAGAAGTCCTACAAGTACAACAATATCGAACAGAACAACCGCAACAAATTATTGTGGCGCGATGCATCCGTTGATGGCATGAAAACAGGACACACTGAAGCGGCCGGTTATTGTCTTGTTGCATCGGCTGTGCGCGACGACATGCGCCTTATCAGTATCGTGCTTGGTACCGCAAGTGATAAAACCCGTATGGCTGAAACGCAACGCCTGCTTAACTATGGTTTTCGTTTTTTTCAAACCAAACGCATCTATGAGGCTGGTGAAGTGGTGAAATCAGCACGCATCTGGATGGGCAAAACCGAAGAGATTTTATTGGGTGTGTCAGAAGACTTATATGTGACCTTGCCGCGTGATTCGTTCGATACTTTGCACAGTCAAATTGAATTGAGCTCCTATATCAAAGCACCAGCACGTATCGGTCAAGAGTTTGGTCGATCGGTTATAACTGCCGACAATCAAGTCATAGGTGAAGTGCCGTTACTGGCCTTGCAAAAGGTCGAAGAGGGCGGCATCTTCAGACGTATGAAACATTCCATTATGCGATACTTTCAGTAAGTGGCCAGCACGAGTCTCGATGGGGAAGCGTCCCTGATAAAATTTCCGGCTGCGATATCGATCAAAGCCATGGGACTGAACGAACCAGATTTTGAAGCTCTGGTGATCGGCATTGTCCAGCGCCATCTGGAACCGGCTAAGCCATCGAAAGTGGTCACAACGCTTAGCAGTAAAGAAAAATACATCTCTGTACGCGTGCATTTCACGGCACTTAATCAAGCGCAAGTTGAACGTATCTATGTGGATTTACGTGCTGAATCGCGCGTAAAGTTTACCCTCTGAACATTCAGCATTTAGGGTTGGAGAACTATGCCAGTGTCTGGCAACAGATGCGCAGCTTTACCGATCAACGTGATAACACAAGCGCGGATGAGCTCTGGGTTGTTGAACACCCATCGGTTTATACATTAGGCCAAGCGGGTAAGCCTGAGCACATTCTCAATAGCGGCAATATCCCGGTGCTTGAATCTGATCGAGGCGGTCAGGTTACCTACCATGGTCCGGGGCAAATTATCGTGTACACATTGTTTGATCTGCGTCGCGCAGGATTTGGCGTTCGCGAGCTGGTTGTGCGTTTGGAAAACGCGGTCATCGAAACACTCGCGCTTTACGATCTAAGTGCTCAAGGGCGACGTGATGCCCCCGGCGTTTATGTTGATGGGCAAAAGATTGCGGCCCTTGGGCTACGGGTTCGTCGGGGCTGTGCCTACCATGGCTTGTCGTTAAACCTGGATGTTGATTTAACCCCGTTTAAGGGTATTAACCCTTGCGGCTATGCGGGTTTGGAGGTCACCAGCCTGCAGCAACTGGGTATTGAATATAGAAAGGAAGCCTTAGTGGATAGTCTTTTGCAGTCTTTGGTTAACCAACTTGAAACAGCTGATACACTGTCATAATGGATTACAAAGCACCTTCTCGTAACGACCCAGACGGCCACCAGCGTGGCGCGGATAAGTTAGCGCGCATACCTATAAAAGTTGCACCGCAAACCACGCGACTTAAAAAGCCTGAATGGATTCGAACACGAGTGAGCAACAATCCACGCGTGCAAGAAATCAAACGGCTTATGCGCGAGCTAAAGTTATCGTCAGTTTGCGAAGAAGCGAATTGTCCTAACCTTGGTGAATGCTTTAGCCACGGCACAGCGACGTTTATGATTATGGGTGATATCTGCACGCGGCGCTGCCCGTTTTGCGATGTTGCACATGGCCGACCCAATCCACTTGACCCTGATGAGCCGGAGAACTTAGCTAAAGCGATCGGTCAAATGGGCTTAAAGTATGTGGTTATTACATCGGTCGATCGTGATGATTTGCGCGACGGCGGAGCGGGACATTTTGATGCGTGTATTGCGGCTGTAAGAAAGGCAAGTCCGGGTATTCAAATTGAAGTGTTGGTACCGGACTACCGTGGTCGAATGGATAAAGCCTTGGAGGCCATGGCAGCTAACCCGCCCGATGTTTTTAATCACAACCTGGAAACGGTGCCACGCCTGTACAAACAATGCCGACCCGGTTCCGACTACCAATACTCGCTTGATCTATTAAAGAATCACAAAGCACGCTTTCCAGATGTACCGACAAAATCTGGGCTTATGCTGGGCTTGGGTGAATCGATTGAGGAAGTTGAGCAAGTGATGAAAGATATGCGGGCGCATAATGTAAACATGCTCACATTAGGGCAATACCTGCAACCCAGTGCATCACATTTAGCGGTCGAACGTTTTGTGCATCCAACGGAGTTCGATGACTTGGCTACGCTCGGCTATGAATTAGGCTTTTCACATGTGGCCAGTGGGCCGATGGTGAGATCGTCTTACCATGCAGATCGGCAAGCAGCTGCAGCTACTTCCGGCTCCGAATAAGCCAGCATGGCATCGTTGATGTATTGCTGGTAGTTGTCTCAGAACAATCCCTGTTCCGGCACAACCAGTGTCGTCCAACCCTTGCACGAACGGAGACCTAATTAAAGGCTGATTCGGGTTGAGCTGGGCGCACTTTGCCCAAGGGTTCATAGCGCTGCAAGCAGTACAGAATGGTAATGAGAATAGAGCGACTTTTTGGTTCCTTAAACCGGTCGAAGTTGTGGGCCACACCACATTAGCCCCTTAAAACAAGCCTTTTCGCGAAACCCGCTAAGTGGGTAGTTGCGAGCTGGTCATCGATTGCTTGATTCTTGACGCCAACTAAAGTCTAGTGTGTTCGATTTTGCGGACTGACAGCTTGATACCCAAAACGGCGCAGGGTTACACTGGCGCAGAATTTCTTTCATACGGACTCGAAAAACAAATGCGCTATATCGAATTAGCAGTCTCCGTGGCCTTGGTGTTATCCGTGTCGGCATGCAGCTCAAATAGCTCTTCCAATCCACCCACAACAATCACAGAAGTTCCGGTGACTAATCCTGAGTTGCCAGTGAATGACCCTGATGGCCCGGTAACGACTCCCGAAATGCCAGACCCAGATATGGCCGTGTTCCCACCGGTGTATGTCACACCTGATGGCGTTGAACAATGCTCGGTCGATGATATTAAACGTCGCGTTGATTTTGATATGCGTGATTACTACATCTACTACGATCAAGTGCCAATCTTAAATTTGGATGACTACGAAGACGCCAGCTTGCTTATTGAAGATTTACGCGTTGCGCCAGATACATTCAGTTCGGTGGGCGACTTCGGCACGCAGTCAGCCCTTTTTAACGAAGGTGAAACAGCCGGTCACGGTTTTTGGTTCCAACCTGCTGGCGATGGTGTCGTACGCTTTCGTTATATTCGATACGGCTCACCGGCAGATGACGCTGGCCTTATTCGTGGTGATGAGCTTCTTTCACTAAATGGAATTGATTTGTCTGAAGTCACTAATGACAATATACGTACGGCATTAGACCCTGACAATTCACCGGTTGTCATGTCGGTGCGAACGGGGGAAGAAGATCCGCGTACCGTATCCGTCGCCTATGAGACTTACCGTTGGACGACGGCAGGTCCAGCAAATGGATTCTTGCCTACGGACCCCAATAGCGGATTACCGAGAGTCGGTTATTTACCCGTGCGATCTTTTCTGGCAACAACAAAAGATGAACTTGATTCAGCGTTTAGAGTTTTTCGTGCAGAAGGTGGAATCGATGAATTGATTGTGGATCTGCGTTACAACGGCGGTGGGCGCACATCTGTAGCCCGCTACTTAGCGTCGGTTGTAGGTGGTGCAGTAGTGGCTAATCAAGTGGCTTATACAAATGCCTGGAACGATAAGTACAGCCGATTTAATGATACTGAGTATTTCGACGAAGTAGAACAACCCTTAGACTTGGCACGTGTTTTTGTACTAACCAGTGATCGAACCGCGTCCTCATCTGAAATTTTTATTAACTCTCTAGAGCCATATATTGATGTTGTATTAATCGGTGAGACAACATTTGGAAAGCCTTTCACCTCCAATACTCGTAACTACTGCGAAAAAGCGATCACCGCAATGCGTTCGGTGCGCTTGAATGCCGTAGGTGTCAGTGTCGCTGGCGGTATGGCAGCAGATTGTGCTGCTCAGGATGATTGGCAAGTACCTTCTGAGTCGTCAAGGGATCCGATGGTGAGCGCCACTTTGCGCTTTTTAACCGATGGGTCTTGTGATGCGCCAGGTACCATGATTGCTGATATGCAGCGATCGTCGTTTGGTCCAACTGGGCCATCGTTTGAGCCTGAAGATCCGTCGCGATTTGTATCTGAAGACTAAGTTGCGTAAGCCTAACAGGCGATAACAGAACAAACGGCTCAGTTTTTTTACTGGGCCGTTTTTGTTTGTGTTATTAAATTTTGCCTTGCAATATTTGGCGCAAGGATTCAATGCGTTTGCGGTTTGCGCCTAAATCACTTTGCCCAATTCGGGATGCGCTACGTATATGCGCCACGCCATTTTCAGCGTCAACTAAAATTTCAAGATCATCTATATAGCCAAGTAGTGGTGTTTTAAAGGTAGCCCACAGCGATCGGGCGTCTTGGGTTTGAACTTGCGCACCGGATTGGTTGTTTATGATCGTTGTTATTTTATCGATGACTTCGTCTGCATTGCCTTCAAAGCTGATGGGCGCAATTAAGTTTCGTTGGGTTTTGGCCGTGGATGCTGTGCAGTTTCGCAAACCGTGGCAACCGGATAACTGAAGCTGGCCTGTGTCGGTTTTACTCAAACCGATGGCAACTTTATTTGCCGAAAAGAAACTAATAGCAACGCGTAAAGCAATGAATAGCGCGATGACTATAAGTGCAATGATAATCATTTTAGGCATACGTTTTATTGTCTTGGTCATGGGAGTTAATTAAGGCGATAGCCGCTGTGTTGTCCATGCATTGTCATGTTTTGTGTAAATGAATCGATCATGCAACCGATCATCTCGGCCTTGCCAAAATTCAAACCGCGTTGGCTGTAGTTGGTAGCCACCCCAAACATCCGGTCGAGGTACATTGCCATCAGGGTACTGCTGGTGTAGGGCGGCTACTTTGGCTTGTAACTCGGCTCTGTTCTCAACCGGTGCCGACTGGATTGATGCAGCTGCGCTAAATCGACTACCTTCTGGGCGAGAATAAAAATACTCGTCGGCATTAGTTGGATCGAGCCGCACAACACGACCTTCAATTCTTACCTGACGTTCAAGCTCGCGCCAGTAAAACAAGAGACTGGCTTGTGGATTTTGGGCAAGTTGATCACCTTTATCACTCTGTTGATAGGTGTACCAGGAAAAGCCCTCGTCGTCGACTTTCTTTAGCAGCACAATGCGCACGTGTGGTTGGCCGGTGCTGTCTGCGGTGGCCAATGCCATCGCCGAGGCGTCGAGAATTTTTGCAGCGCGTGCCTGTTTCATCCAATGGCGAAACTGCTCCAATGGTGTGTTTGCCAGCTCAGCAGCTGATAGCGTGTTAGCCGAGTAGTCCCGACGTTCTTCGATTAAGTCATCGCTCATGATGTTGTGCTCACAGGTTATCTATGCGAGCGGCTTTGCAGCCGCATACGACTAGTATACGTAGCCAAGCGTAAAACGGTGCGCAAGGGTGCTGAACAATTCAGGATTGCTGGTAAAATGAGTTATCTAAACGGGAGAATTCCATGCCTTCATTCGACGTCGTATCCGAAGTGGACCAGCATGAGCTGAGTAATGCCATTGATCAAGCCAGTCGCGAAATCACCAATCGATTTGATTTTAAAGGTACCTCGGCCGATGCCAAATTAAGCGATGGCGCGGTCGTGCTTACAGCCGACAGTGATTTCCAGATACAGCAAATGCACCCCATTTTGTATCAAAAGCTAACCGCTCGTTCTATTGATATTGCATGCCTTGATGCGGGCAAAATTGAAAGCTCTGGCAAAGGTGTGAAACAAGTGGTTAAGGTGCGTGTTGGTATTGATAAAGACATTGCAAAAAAAGCTGTGGCAAAAATCAAGGAATCGAAATTAAAAGTGCAAGCGCAAGTGCAGGGCGAACAGCTGCGCATAAACGGTAAAAAGCGTGACGACTTGCAGGCCACCATGAAATTGCTTGAAACGGCAGAGTTAGGGCTGCCGTTTCAGTTTCAGAACTTTCGCGATTGAATCCACATTCGCCATTGAGGTACTTAAC
>CALHOU010000100.1 GCA_938035945.1 uncultured Granulosicoccaceae bacterium | reverse complement strand
TCTATTTAAATCCTTGTTTGGTTCAGGTTCGGGTGGTGAATCTGGCAGCAAAACCGCGGCCGACCCCATTGAATACAAGGGTTTCACCATAGTAGCCGAGCCGATTAATGAGGGTGGTCAGTATCGCACCGCCGGTACCATTTCCAAGCAGGTGGATGGCGAAATCAAGCAAGCGAAGTTTATTCGCGCCGATAATAACGGCGATTTGCAGTCGGCAGTTGAACATTGCCAATACAAAGCCAAACAAATCATCGATGAACAAGGCGACTCACTGTTGCAACGTGAGATGGTCTAAGCGGTAAGTTGCAATCCGATTGTTGATCATCTAAATTGCTTTAGCGCATCACACAGCATTAGCAATTTCTTCACACACATTGATTAGGACAAGGAGGTCCAGGCAATGAAATCACCCGTATTCATTTGTTTATTATTACTCAGCTGCACATTTTTACTTAGCTGTAAAAATGTGCAAGCCGAACTCAGTGGCAACGTGCCTGGTCGAGGCGCTAACATATCGGTTGCACCTAAATTATCGATTGAGCTGGGTGCTACTTGGTTCACGGAGCAACTTCGTTGGTCGTCGATTCGAATCAACGCAAAATTGAGTTCCAAATTACTCAGTTATTTTGACCTTGCCAAGTTGCAAGCATCCAACTTACCAACAGATCGCACATCGCGCGCGAGTTTTGCTGGCACAGGTTTTGGCGGTGGATTGGTTTTTAGTGTGCCCGACCCATTCAATAAATTGGACTTAGCGATTAAAGCTGCGTTCCATGCGGCGAAAATCAATCAATCAAGTGTTCGCGAAACTCGTGCAAACATGGTTTTGACGCAATCACAATGGTCAACGGATGTCATCGTTAGCCCGATAGACCCTGTGTTTGAAAACGGCGTTTCCTGGTATGCAAGCTTAGGTTTGGTGTCAACATCCGCCCATGCAAACGCGCGCGATTCGGCTCATAAAACTGTTTATCGGCGAAAAGCAGGTAGTGCTTTTGGCTTTGGGCTGCTCAAACCGATGGCGCGTGGAAGTCTCTACGGTGGGTTAGGGTGGGTAGCGGGTGAGCCCTTGGTGGGCGTGGGGTTGCGCTATGCCTTCTAACACTGGAACGCGGCAGCCCGCAACAAGTTCTACCACATAAGGTCATCAGGTACTTTGTAGTCGGCGTACTCGTCCTCTTCTTCGTCGATCTGTGAATGTTGATTGGCAAGTACCACAGCTTTTTCATCACGTTCCGCAATTTTGTTGGCAACGGTGCGCGGCACGATGTCGTATTGCTCATTCACACACACAATGTTGAACACACCCTTGATGAGTTGTTCGCGAATGTCGTTGGGTAGATTAAGGGTTTTAATTTTGCTGTTGTGCTCGTAACGAAATTCGGTATCGCCACGTTCCCCTATACGATTAAGTGACACCAGCTCAACAATTTGTGCCTTTATCGCTTTCGCTTGTGCTTGCGCATCTCGTTGACGATTAAGCTCTTTGTCTTTAGCTAACTTTTCTGCATTAGCTTTGTCGACAAGCTCGCTGGTTTCGTCTTTGACCTCAACGCCTTTGCGTTGTTGTTTTTCTTTTGTATTCTTGGCTTTCTTTGCACTAACCGCTTGTTTCTTTGAAGCAAGTCCGGCTTTGAACAGTTGGTCTTGTAAGGAGTTACCCATGGTTAATCCTCCAATTTAATGGGTTGCAGTTGCTCAAACCGATCACCTGGGCCTGGGTTGTGCTCATGACTGGCACCGCCGAAGTGGTTCATGATGCCCCAGACAGCGTTTAAGGCTGTTTGCACTGCGCCTTCTGCCCAGCCCGGTGTCCAAGATACATCGTCGCCAGCGATAAAAATACCTTGTTGTTCTTTGGGCAGAGTTTGTTGCATAAACTGCGTATACATGCGTCGATTGTAACGGTAGTGCCCAGGTAGTGCACCTTTAAACGCACCAAGAAAATCTGGATCTGCTTCCCACGATATGGTTTGTGGCCTGCCAATGATGTGCGATCGAATATCAACATTGGGGTAAATTTTAGCCAGCGCATCCAAACAGAGTTCCACACGCTTTTCAACCGGCAGTGGCAACATTTTTAATGCATCGGCCATCCATGAATAGGTTAAGCAGATAACGCCGGGTTGGTCGTCACCGTTATCGAACAGATAGGTGCCGCGTGTTAGACGATCGGTTAAAGTCATGCTCATGGTGTCTTTTTTGGTGACCGGGTCGATCTCTTTCCAAAACGGCCGGTCAACCATGACAAATGTTTTAGAGGCTTGCATGTAACTGGTTCTATCTAGTGCCATCCAATTTTTTTGTGAAAACAATGATTCATCGGTGCTGATGCTGGTTGTGAGTAACCAACTTTGACAAGTTGCAAGAACGGCTTCAAACGATTGCTTGTTGCCGTATATGTCTTCTACTTGGAAGTGTCCATCGTCGCCACGGCTTATTTTCGTCGCACCTGGCCGTGTTGCGCCTGCATGCAATGATGATAGAGAAGTACCCGCTGGCCAGTGCTGTATATCCGTTGCGGTTTTATTCCACAGACCGCGTGGTAATTGCTCAGCCCCGCCTACAATTAAATGCTGCCGTGAGTCACAGTCGGTTAAGACGACACGTAAAATTTCTAGCATGCTATTGCGAAAATCAGAATCCCATCCACCGGTACCAAAACCAACTTGACCGAATACTTCTTTGTGTCTGAAACTGAGTTTTTTAAAGGATGGAGCGTTAGCTATAAAATCATAGAACGTACGATCATCCCATTCACGCACTAGCGGATCCCACAATTTTTTTATCGCTGTGGCATTGCGTTCAGCAATCGCTTTTCGTAGTTCGATAAAATGGGCTTCGGTATTCAGGGCTTCATCCCAAGCCTGCTCAACTTCCCGATATATCGGCGGTAGATCCGCCGATGTACGTGCATAGACTTGTTTACCAGCAAGATCGATAACCGTGCTGCCGGCAGCCTCTGTGAGCGGGTTAGGGAAAGGGCGAGTTTTTAAATCCAATGCATTCACATAGTGATTAAACGTGGTTGCAGATTCTGGAAATCGCATACCACCGAGTTCTGCTACAACGTTCGGGGCGTTGGGAAAGGGCTCTGAGCGCAAACGACCGCCAATGCGGCCTGATTCGAATATGACGGGTTTTAAGCCCATGCGCATCAGCTCATAGGCGGCAACCAGTCCAGAGACGCCGGCACCGATAACAGCAACCGATTTGCCGTATTGTTGTGAAGGCACACAACCAATGCCATCGGTGTGCGTTAACCATTCATCGTAGGCAAACGGAAAGTCAGGACCAAATATGGTAATGGGTTTTGTCGGCTTAGTCGTCATGGCTTAGCGCACCGTATAACGATGGACGTCGGTCTCGGTGATAGGGCAAGGCGGTGCGACATTTTTCAATGTGCGCCTTATCGAGCTTGGCTACCAGCATCACTTCATCGTGGGCCGCCTTGGCAAGGTCCTCGCCATCTGGACCAACTATGCAGCTGTGGCCAACATACTCTTGTTCGTACTCGTTGCCACAAAAATTGGCGTACGCAATATAGACTTGGTTTTCATAAGCGCGTACCGGTACGACTCGGTTGGCAACGGTAGTCCAGGGCGACATTAATGCAGTGGGTGTTAGGATGAGCTCGGCGCCATCTAAACTTAAGCGCCGTACATTTTCAGGAAACTCTATGTCGTAGCAAATTAAAAAACCAATTTGCCAGCCGTTAAGTTCGATAAGCGAGACCAAGTCCTCACCTTGTGAGAATAGCGTTCGATCTTGCTTTCCCCACAAGTGTGTTTTTCGATACAGCGCTTGGGCATCGCCATTGGCATCGATAAGTTGCACACTGTTATAAATTTTATCTTGGTATTTTTCCGCAAAGCCGTAGGCGATAGCTAAATTGTTGGTTCTGCATATGTTTGCAATCGTTCCGGCCGAATCGCCATAGGCATGTTGGGCAATGCTCTGGTTAACACTCTCGGAATTGTTATAACCAGTGAGACTTGCTTCGGGAAACAGCAACAATTGCGCGCCAGCTTCGCAGGCTTTCTTGGCATAGGTTTCTATGCGTTGTAAAGACGCATCGATCTGCCCGGGGGTAGAGACGTGTTGTACCAGAGCAACGGTAAGTGTCTCGTTCATACGCGGTGCCTATAACTCGTTAGTTAGCGTCGCGCCATTTAAAGCGCGGTCGTGGCGTGCAATGAGCGATAAAAAAGGCCCTATGCGTGACTGCACCGTTGGTGCTTCGGTTTCGAGTTCGCCAGGGAATGCTTTGCGGCGAAGTGGTGTTCGCATCGCACCGGGGTTAATCGCATTAACCGCAATTTTTGGAAGACCGTCTTCACCAGTTTGATTTTCAGTTTCATCGAACACCATGTGGGCCAGTTGCATGAGTGCTATTTTCGACACGCCATAAGCGCCCCAGTAAGCACTGGTTTTATCGTCAACGGTAAACGTAATGCTGGCATTATCCGAAGACTTTAACAATGGTATGCACGCATTGGTGAGCAAGCGCGCGCTGGTTAGGTTGACCGACATAACGCGCGTCCAATCGGCTTGCGGAATAAGCGCGAGTGGGCTTAAGACGCCGAGATCGGCAGCGGTGTGAACCAGTGCATCGAGCCGGCCAAATTCGCCACCAACAATTTGTGTTAGATGTTGGTAGTCGGCTTCAGGTGCATTGGCTTGATCAAGAGTGATGATTGCAGGTTGCGGTGCGCCTTCAATGTTTTCGATTGAATCGTATAGGGCCTCTAACTTATTAAGTTTTCTGGCAACCAGCACCACTGTCGCACCGGCGCGCGCGCAGGCCTGGCTTAGCACCGTGCCCAAGCCGCCACTGGCACCGGAAATTAAAATTACGCGCTCTGCCAATGCGTTGTCGTCTAGTTTAAAATCACGCATCGCATCTGTAATGGGCGTGTAGTAGTCTTTGCTAATCATAAAATGAGTTTAACTGATGCGTATGTAACTTGCGACACAAGCTTGAATGGGTATTGTTAGGCTTTTGCGAAACGGCGTTTGCAGCGGTAGGCTGCGATGAATTTTCTAACCGGGGTCAAGCTGATCGATTCGGTCAGCAAATCCGGTTGGCGTTTCATCCACAATTTCAGTTGTGATTGTCTGATCTGACTCAAAATCTGTATCGGCAAGCTTGTGTCTTTCAATGGTGCTGTATCAAGCTCGTTAAACGCCTCCACAATGCTTTGCTCGATTAGCGCCTGCGCATTTTGTCGTGCAGCTGAACTTAAATCTGTGGCTTTGTCGGCGCTGCGCAATAGCTCTTCTGGCGAGGTGCCGAACTGTGCATAACGTTCATCACTAAAAACACTAAACCCGGCGCGAAGTCGCATCGGTAAGTTATTGAGTCGATCAAACAATGCTAAGCCTAGCGCTAAGGGGTTGTGCATGGTGCTGGCAGCATCGCTAAGCTGTTCTTTGGTGTGAAACTGTATGGTTTTTTCGCTTAAGTCTTGCGGTTGTCTTTGCGCTTGCGCGTTGAGCGATTCTAATGATGCACTAAGTGCGTTTTCAAATAAATGAATTCGTGCTGTGTAGTCGTCGAGTACTGAGGTTTGCAGTTCTTGCTCGGTGGCAAAAGCATTGTAGCGCTCAGTGGCGGCCGCTGAGAGCACGCACAAGCCCGCCTTTACCATCTCGTTTGTGTGTAGAAATCCTTGCACCTCGACGCAAGCAGGGTGTCTGGCCTGTTGCTTAGCAATGTGCGCTAATTCTTCATGCCACCAGTGAATTTTTTTCTCGGCCACTTGCGGTTCACTGACATCGAACAATGTGGTGCTAATGGTTTTTATATAGTGCAGTGTGGCAACCGCCCGCTGTGAGGCAATCTGATCAGAATATAAAAGCGCATAGTAAAGCGCTGTTCCTTCGGCAACTTGCTTGAGTTGTTCTGTGTTTGGCGAATCAGATGTTATAGACACGCTTAATCCGAATCACTTGGCTTTTTCGCCTGCATCATGTAGTTAACGTCCACATCGTTTTCCAACTTGTAGACTTTGGTTAATGGGTTGTAGGTAAGTCCTGTGATGTCGGTAACGGCAAGCTGCGCTGCACGACAATGTGCATCCAATTCTGAAGGGCGGATAAATTTATTAAATTCGTGGGTGCCTTTGGGTAAGAGCTTTAAAACGTACTCCGCGCCAACGATGGCAAACAACCACGACTTTGGATTGCGGTTAATGGTTGAAAAGTACAGGCTGCCGCCTGGCTTAACCAACTTTGCACAGGCAGCGATGGTTGAACCTGGGCTCGGCACATGTTCAAGTACCTCTAAGCAGGTCACTACATCGAAAGACTCCGGATGTTGCTCCGCATAGGCTTCTGCAGAGACGGATAGGTACTCGAGCTCAGCGCCAGTTTCAAGTGCGTGTAGTCGAGCAACTGACAAAGCTGCATCAGCCAAGTCGATACCAACCACGTCAGCGCCGCGATTGGCCATTGACTCGGCGAGAATGCCACCGCCGCAACCGACATCAAGTACACGCTTACCCGATAGTTCTGCACGCTCATCAATCCAATTGAGACGCAGCGGATTGATTTGATGCAGTGGTCTGAATTCGCTGTTTGGGTCCCACCAGCGGCTGGCTAATTCGGAAAATTTTTCCAGCTCTTTAAGGTCGACATTCTGGTTTTGAGTCATGTTTTCACGTACCCGCGCAACGAAGGTTTTTGGTCAATGCCTACTATACGTAAGTTCTGTGTGCTTCGATTGCAATTTAAACCTCGATAATGAGTCTTGTGACGGGTTATTCATAGGTTGCTGGTCTGCCACATTTGAACGAAAAAGTACCGCCAAACGCATGACAAATGAGGCAAAAAAACACACGAAAATCATGGATTTGATCAATTAACGCCATGGGCCATCTATAACGTCCAAAATTTGCGTAAATTCGGTGATTTTTGGTCTGTTTTGGTGCGGCGATATGTTAATATTACGGCACTATTTAAGTCTATTCTGCTTACCGGTTTATCCCTTCAAACATGTCCGAATTTGCCAAAGAAATTCTGCCCATTCATCTCGAAGATGAGATGAGGCAGTCGTACCTCGACTACGCAATGAGCGTTATCGTTGGCCGTGCATTGCCTGATGTTCGTGATGGCCTAAAACCCGTGCACAGACGAGCCCTATATGCCATGCATGAACAAGGCTATATATGGAACAAAGCACATAAAAAGTCGGCGCGTATCGTCGGTGATGTGATGGGTAAATACCATCCGCATGGCGATTCGGCCATCTACGATTCGATCGTGCGCATGGCGCAACCTTTTAGCATGCGTTACATGCTTATCGATGGCCAAGGTAACTTCGGTTCAGTCGATGGTGACCCACCAGCAGCAATGCGATACACCGAAGTGCGCATGGCCAAAATCGCGCAGGAACTGCTTGCCGACATCGATCAAGAAACCGTTGATTTTGTGCCTAACTATGATGGCACTGAATCAGAACCTGGCGTTTTACCTTCACGTATTCCTAACTTACTGGTTAACGGTTCGTCCGGTATCGCCGTTGGGATGGCAACAAACATTCCGCCGCATAATCTGAGCGAAGTCATCAATGCAACTATCGCGATGATCGACGACCCAGACATCACCACCGAAGGGTTGATGCAGCACCTACCAGGTCCAGACTTCCCAACGTACGGCATCATCAATGGTGCGCGTGGTATCAAAGACGCTTACCGAAGTGGTAAGGGCAAGCTGCATATTCGTGCAAAGGCCGACGTTGAGCATAATGAAAAAACCGGCAAAGACACGATTATCGTCACCGAATTACCCTACCAGGTAAACAAAGCGCGTCTGCTTGAAAAAATTGCAGAATTGGTAAAAGACAAGAAAATAGAGGGAATTTCGGAACTTCGCGATGAGTCTGATAAAGACGGCATGCGCATGGTTATCGAATTGCGTCGTGGTGAATCTGGCGACATCATGCTCAATCAGCTGTACAAGCAAACGCAACTTCAAGTTGTGTTTGGTATCAACATGGTTGCGTTGGTTGATGGCCAGCCAAAGCTATTAACACTGCCTGAAATTCTTAACTGCTTTATCCGGCATCGTCGTGAAGTGGTGACTCGCCGAACCATCTACTTGTTAAGAAAAGCACGCGATCGTGCGCACATTCTGGAAGGTTTGGCTGTTGCACTGGCTAACATCGACCCAATCATTCAGCTAATTAAAGAGTCACAAACCTCAGCAGCGGCGAAAGAGAAACTTGTTGCGCGCACGTGGGAGCCGGGCATTGTTAGTGGCATGCTCGAGCGCGCTGGCGCGGCAGCTTCAAAGCCTGAAAATCTGGATGAGAAATTCGGTTTACACGATGGGCAATACCAGCTAACCGAAACCCAAGCGCAAGCCATTCTTGATTTACGTCTGCACCGTTTAACTGGTCTTGAGCAAGACAAAATCATCGCTGAATACAAAGAAATACTCACTAAAATTGAAGACTATCTCGATATCCTGACCGACCCTGAGCGTTTGCGTTCGGTTGTCCGGCAAGAGCTTGTCGACATTATTGGTGAATACGGTGATCAGCGTCGCACGGTTATCCAAGTCGATCATTCTGAAATGACGGTCGAAGATTTGATCGCTGATGAGTCGGTTGTTGTCACGCTCTCGCATGGTGGCTACGCTAAAGCACAACCGCTCTCAGATTACCGAGCGCAACGTCGTGGCGGTCGGGGTAAATCTGCCACCGCAATGAAAGATGAAGATTTTGTCGACAAACTCTTTATTGCGAGCATGCACGATACGGTTCTGTTCTTCACAAGCGTTGGTAAGGTGTATTGGAAACGCGTATACGAATTGCCGGTAGCAAGTCGCGGTTCGCGTGGTCGACCAATCGTTAACTTACTGCCGTTGGAAGAAGATGAACGCGTTAATGCGGTGCTAACCGTGCGTGACTACTCACCCGATAAATTTGTGTTGTTTGCCACCAGTAAAGGTGTGGTGAAGAAAACCGCTCTAGCTGATTTCTCACGGCCAAGAACTAACGGCATTATCGCTATTGATCTGCGCGTGGATGACTACTTAATCGATGTTGCCCTAACCGAAGGCGACAGCGATGTCATGTTGTTCTCAAGTGGTGGTCGTTCAATGCGCTTTAGTGAGTCGAACGTGCGTACCATGGGTAGAACCGCTGCTGGCGTTCGTGGTATTCGAATGCCTGAAGAGGATACGGTTATTGGTCTGATCGTGGTTGGCGAAGGCGATATTCTTACCGCCACAGTTAATGGTTATGGCAAGCGTACAGCCGCCGCAGACTACCCAACTAAAGGGCGAGGTGGTTTAGGTGTTATCGACATTAAAACCAGTGAGCGAAATGGTCGCGTTATCGGCGCTGTACAAGTTAATGATGAAGATCAAATCATGTTAATCACTAACGCGGGTACGCTGGTGCGTACTAACGTTGGAGAAATTTCGGTGCTGGGTCGTAACACACAAGGTGTTCGTCTCATTCGTTTGTCTGAAGGTGAAGAGCTGGTTGAAGTTGCAGCAATAGACGAAACCGACGCTAATCAGTCGGAAGAACTGCAAGCAGCTGAAGAAGCAGCGGCGCAAGAAGCCGCCGCTGCCGAAGACGCCACATCAGCCAGTAGCGATGAAGCTGTAGGTGATGAATCATCTGACGAAATTGGTGACGATGGTGCAGATGATGCCGCAACGGATGATTCCGGTGATGCGGAAAATAGCGACGAATAAAGTCGTCACCGAAACTGGAACTAACCGTGCTTCATGACTGACAAGGACTCGACAACTCCAACGCTTGAAAGCTTGCGCGAGCGTATCGACGCAATTGATATTGAAATTCAAGATCTACTTAATGAGCGTGCCGGTCATGCACTCAACGTTGCTAAAGTTAAGAAAGCCAGTGCCATGGAAGAGGCTGCTGGTGAAGGCTTGAGTGCAACACCACCGGTTGTTTCGTTTTACCGTCCAGAACGCGAAGCGCAAATATTAAAGCGCATAGCAGCTCGAAATAAAGGACCGATGCGCGATGTTCACGTACAGCGCATATTCCGTGAAGTTATCTCCGCTAGCCTGTCTTTAGAAGAGCAATTAAAAGTCGGTTACTTAGGCCCAGCTGGGACCTACAGTGAAGAAGCCACGTTCAAGCATTTTGGTCGTTCGGTTATCGGTGTTCCGCATTCGGGCATTGCAGAAATTTTTGCAAATGTTGAAGCCGACGGTGTGCGCTTTGGTGTTGTGCCGGTTGAGAATTCAACGGAAGGTACGATCAATCACACGCTTGATCTTCTAATGCAAACGCCATTGCAAATTTGTGGTGAAATTCAAATGCGTATTCAACATCAATTGTTGAGTCAGGCAGAGTCCATGCTGGATATAACTGCTGTTCATGCACACCCCCAGTCGCTTGCACAATGTCGCGCGTGGTTGGATGAGCATCTGCCCAATGCTGATCGAATCAGTGAAAGTAGTAATGCTGCAGCAGCGGAAATTGCTGTTGGCAAGAAAACGGTTGCGGCGATTGCTGGCGAATCTGCAGGGCTACGCTACAAACTACCCACATTGGCAAAGAACATTGAAGATGTGAAAACCAATACCACACGCTTTTTAGTTATTGGCAATCAAGAAGTACCGCCAAGTGGTGATGATTCAACGTCTCTGCTTATCAGTGCACCGCATAAACCAGGTGGCCTACGACGCATGCTTAAACCGATGGAAGACGCAGGCATCAGTATGACGCGCATCGAATCTCGACCCGGTAGAACGGCGATGTGGGAGTATGTGTTCTTTATAGATGTGCAAGGTCATCAAGCCGACGAGGTATTGGCTCCTGTACTCGAGCAGCTACGCGACGAAGCGGTCGGCTTGCGCGTACTTGGCTCCTATCCAAGGGCGCTTTGATTTTCCGTGACCAGGTTTAGCTAATCAGATGAGCATGAACAATATTTGTGTTGTTGGTGTTGGTTTGATAGGCGGCTCGTTTGCCCAAGCGTTAAAGCAATCCGGTTTTGAATGCACTATCACAGGCGTTGTACGCGACCAGGAAAAAGGCGATAAGGCGACTCGGCTTGGAATAGTCGATCAGGCCACCACCGATTTGGCAGCGGCCGCAGCCTCAGCTGATCTGATCATGTTGGCCGTACCGATGTTAAGCATGCGTGAGCAACTTGAAATCATTGCGCCTGTCCTGCAAGCTCATACCGTGGTCACGGATGCTGGCAGTGTGAAGCAACCGTTTATCAATGATGCGCGAGCCTGTTTACCTCATTTAAACAGAGTGGTGCCTGGGCATCCGATTGCGGGTAAGGAGAATAGTGGGCTGGATGCTGTCGACCCGAGGCTATACGTCGATCACAAAATTCTGCTAACCCCATTACCCGAATCTGATGATGATGCGGTTGAGCTGGTCCGACACTTGTGGGAAAAAACGGGTGGAACTGTGGAATGCCTGACGCCCGATGACCACGATAATGTTTTGGCTGCAACCAGCCATTTACCTCATGTTCTTGCATTTGCGATGGTTGACATGCTGGCGTCGCGACAAAAAGCCGATGAGGTTTTTCGCTATTCTGCAGGTGGTTTGCGTGATTTTACGCGCATCGCTTCGGGTGAGACTACCATGTGGCGGGACATCTGCTTGACCAATCAGGAACCCGTGGTGAAAGCGATCGATGAGCTTGAAGCGCATTTGGCTGTGATCAAAAAAGCGATCAGTGAAAAGGACGCGCATACCATTGAGACGGTATTTCGCCGCGCGCGTGAAACCCGCGGCCGGCATATCGTCGATAAATCTTAAGTCGGATGCAGCGTCATCAGAAAAAGTAGTAAGAAGCACAAATTTTAAGCACTATTAACTGTATTGTTAATAGCCCAGACTCTTAAATGGCATTTTAAATTGAGCGCACACAACCCAACTGGATTGCAGTTCCAGGTAGAAGACGGCGGTAGCTTAGCCGGTAGCATTGAGGTACCTGGCGATAAATCCATGTCTCATCGCTCCGTCATGTTCGGTTCAATGGCCAATGGCATCACCGAAGTTAGCGGTTTTTTAGAGGGCGAGGATGCATTACACACATTGCAAGCCTTCGAGCAAATGGGTGTAAAGATTGATCAACTCGGCGCGGGCAATTTGGTTATTCATGGGCAGGGAATTAAAGGTTTGCACGCACCCAAAGAGCCTATTTATCACGGTAATGCTGGCACCGGTATGCGCTTACTAGCGGGTGTATTAGCCGGACTCGGATTGCCGGCCATTCTCACAGGCGATGAAAGTTTATCTGGCCGGCCAATGGGCCGAATTGTTGACCCATTAAAGTTGATGGGGGCTAACATCACAACGGCCGACAATGGCACGCCACCGTTGAACTTGCACGGTGGCAAACAACTAAAAGCCATTGAATACACAACGCCTATGGCCAGTGCGCAGGTGAAGTCTTGTATTTTATTGGCAGGCCTACATGCACAAGGTCACACGGTTGTTCACGAACCAGATATTACGCGTGATCACACAGAACGTATGTTGCGTGGCTTTGGGGTCGATGTACAAACCAATGGACTAACGGCTTCGATTGAAGGTGGCCAGCAACTCAAAGCGACCAACCTAACCGTACCTGGTGATATATCATCGGCAGCCTTTTTTCTTGTTGGCGCAGCAATGATTCCAGGCTCCGTACTTACTATTAATAACGTTGGCCTGAATCCAAGCCGACGTGGTGTGGTGGATATTCTTCGGTTAATGGGTGCAAACATCGAAGAGAATAACCCGCGCGAATCTGGTGGTGAGTTGGTGGCAGACTTAAAAGTCACCGGTACTCAACTTAAGGGTATTGATGTGCCGAAGGAGCTTGTGTCGCTAGCCATTGATGAATTTCCAGCTTTGTTTGTTGCAGCGGCAAGTGCACAAGGCACTACCGTTGTGACCGGGGCAGAAGAGCTTCGTGTGAAAGAAACTGATCGCATCCAGGTTATGGCGGACGGCCTTCGCCTACTCGGTGTTGATATCACCGATACCCCGGACGGTGCTCGCATAGTGGGTGGTGCTATTAACGGTGGTACGGTCGACAGCTGTGGTGATCATAGAACCGCCATGTCTTTTGCGATGGCAGCTTTAATCGCAAAAGAGCCGATCACGGTGCTCGATTGCGATAACGTGGCAACCTCGTTTCCCGGTTTTGTGTCTCTTGCATCAGGTGCTGGCTTGCGGGTTAGCGAATCCAGGCCGAGCGGGTGATCTATGGTCGCTGAAACTGATCGCAATCAGGCGCCGGTCATCGCCATAGACGGCCCTTCGGGGGCTGGTAAGGGCGCAGTGGCACAGCGACTAGCCGACCAACTCGATTTTCATATTCTCGACAGCGGGGCGGTATACCGATCGGCGGCGATCATTTCACTAAAAGCCGGGGCAGATATCGCTTCTGAAACATCAATTCTTGGCGCACTTGAGCAATTTCAGGCCACATTTCACCCCCGCGGCACCGACGGCGTACAAGTTTTGATTGGGGGCGAAGACGTCACAAATGAGCTTCGAACTCAGCAAACAGCTGAAATTGCTTCACAAATTGCCGTGATGCCGGCAGTTCGCCACGCCTTGCTCGACGAGCAGCGCAGCTTTCGCCAGCCACCAGGGCTGGTCGCCGACGGGCGCGATATGGGGACGGTGGTGTTCCCCGATGCACAGCTCAAAGTGTTTTTGACGGCCTCGGTTGAGGAACGGGCACTGCGGCGCTCTAAGCAGTTGAAAGAAAAGGGGATTGAGACTACAATGTCGACGCTGATAGCCGAAATCGATGCCCGCGACCAACGAGATTCGACACGCGATCATGCGCCACTGAAAGCGGCGGATGGGGCGTTATTTATCGACTCTAGTTCAATCGACGTTGACGCTGTGGTCAAGCTTGTTGTCGATGAGTTTCATCGAACAAAGTCTTAACTGTTTTTCGGCTCTGCAATTGCATCTTACTTTCTGTTTTGTATGAATAGTTTCAGTGCAATTTTAATGTTGTAATAAGTTCGCGTTGGTCAACGATTGATCAACATATTTTAAATAACCCAACGCCTTACCAATGACGGTATAGCGTCATCCTTCACAGGTCTATTAATTAATGTCTGAATCTTTTGCGGAGCTCTTTGAAGAGAGCATCTCCAACGCCCAAATGAAAACCGGGTCGATCCTAGTCGGCACCGTTGTTGATATCACAGGCGACTACGTCATCGTCAATGCAGGTTTAAAATCGGAAGGCGCAGTGCCTATCGAAGAATTTGTCAATGAAAGCGGTGATCACGATGTAAAAATTGGCGACTCAGTAGAAGTCGCGCTCGATTCTGTTGAAGATGGTTTTGGTGAAACAAAACTATCACGCGAAAAAGCTCGTCGAGCTCGTTCGTGGACTGTGCTTGAAAAAGCGCAAGAAAACGATGAAATCATTAAAGGCAACATCACTGGCAAAGTCAAAGGCGGCTTTACCGTTGAAGTTTGCGATATACGTGCATTTTTACCTGGTTCATTGGTTGACGTACGCCCAGTACGTGACACCAGTTATCTTGAAGGTAAAGAACTCGAATTCAAAGTTATCAAACTTGATCAACGTCGTAACAACGTTGTTGTTTCACGTCGTGCTGTTGTTGAAAGTGAATACAGTGCAGAGCGTGATGCCTTGCTTGAGAACTTGCAAGAAGGTCAAGAAGTCATGGGTATCGTCAAGAACCTTACCGACTACGGTGCGTTCCTCGATCTTGGTGGCATAGATGGTCTTCTGCACATCACTGATATGGCTTGGAAGCGTGTTAAGCATCCTTCGGAAGTTGTAGAAGTGGGTAGTGAAATGAAAGTTAAGGTGTTGAAGTTCGATCGAGATCGCAACCGCGTATCGCTCGGCCTGAAACAGCTTGGCGAAGATCCATGGGTCGATCTAACTCGACGTTACCCAGAAGGTTCACGCTTGTTCGGTAAGGTTACCAACATTGCTGACTACGGTTGCTTTGTTGAAATCGAAGAAGGCGTTGAAGGTCTGGTTCACGTTTCTGAAATGGATTGGACTAACCGCAACGTTAACCCGAACAAGGTTGTGGCACTAGGTGATGAAGTTGAAGTCATGATTCTCGACATCGACCAAGAGCGCCGCCGCATATCTCTGGGTATCAAGCAGTGCAAGCCGAACCCATGGGAAGACTTCTCTGAATCGTTCAACAAAGGCGACAAGGTTAAGGGCAACATCAAATCCATCACCGATTTCGGCATTTTCATTGGCCTGGACGGCGGAATTGACGGATTGATTCACCTTTCTGACCTTTCCTGGAACGAGCCAGGTGAAACTGCTGTTCACAATTACAAGAAAGGCGACGAGATCGAGGCTGTGGTTTTGGCTGTAGATCCTGAGCGAGAGCGCATTTCATTGGGTGTGAAGCAGATCGACCGTGACCCATTTGGCCAATTTGTGGCTGATAACCCTAAAGGCAGTATTGTTAAAGGGATTGTCAAAGAAGTCGATACAAAACATGCGGTTATTGATCTTGGAGACGGGGTAGAAGGTGTACTTCGAGCCAGTGAGATCACCCGTGAACGCGTTGAAGACGTCCGTATGCACCTCAAAGAGGGGCAGGAAGTCGAAGCCAAATTCACCGGAACCGATAGAAAATCGCGCATGCTGAGCCTGTCGATCAAGGCTAAGGACTACGCTGATGAAGCTGAGGCTGTAAGTGATTACAGTGCTGGAAATGAAGCTTCAGGCGGAGCCACCTTAGGTGATCTACTGAAGGAACAGCTGGGTGGTTTAGACACTGAAAACAGTGACCAGAGTAAAAACGACTAACCGCTGTTCTTGACGCAACATGGTGCGGCCAAGGATGGCCCGCCTGTTAGGTAAATGGGAATGACCGATAGATTACGAGCAGACAACAGCTTAACCAAGTCTGACTTGATTGAATCCTTGTCGCGCAATCAGAAACATCTTGAGCGCAAGGACGTCGAGTTGGCGGTAAAGGGTTTGCTTGAAAAAATGAGCCAAGAGCTAGCCGGTGGAAATCGTATTGAAATCCGTGGCTTTGGCAGTTTCAGTTTGCACTTCCGTGCGGCGCGTATGGGGCGCAACCCAAAGTCGGGTGATGCGGTTCCGTTGCGTGGCAAGTACGTTCCCCATTTTAAGCCTGGTAAAGAGTTACGCGAACGAGTCAATGACAACGCGCAACTCGACAACAACGCTGACAATGACAACGAACATCAGGTACATCAAGGTTCGTCATCGTCGAATGAATCAAACGATTAAGCCTTGCATTCAATCGCAATAAACTCTACACGGTTCACCTTCTCTCATCAATAGAGTTAGTCCAGTGCACTAACTGGTTATGATTATATACTAGCCTTTTGGCCACTTAGTTAGCCACTCATTTTTTGCTAGCATAAACGCGGAGCACACCTTGCCTGCGGAGACACCTTCCTTTGAGTTTTCAAATCGACAACGACTTGTTTGCACAGTTCGTTGACACGAGCGTTGAACCTGAAGTTCTTGCAGACGGATGCATTTGGTGTGAAGGTCCAGTCTGGATAGGTGAGCGTTTGTACTTCAACGACATCCCAAATAAACGCATGCTAAGTTGGCACCCAGTTAATGGCGTAGAGCTCGTACTAGACAATAACGAATTTGCAAACGGCAATACGCGTGGATTGGATGGACGCATGGTGTCGTGCGAGCATGGCGGTCGGCGTGTCATCGCTCGAAATAATCCCGGCGACCTGAACGATGTACAAGTTATTGCTGATCAATATCAAGGCATGCGTTTAAATTCGCCAAATGATGTAGTGATTAAATCCGACGGCACTGTCTGGTTTACTGATCCAAGCTATGGCATTGATTCCAATGCGCAGGGTTATCAGGCGATCAGCGAGATTGGTAGCAACAATGTTTATCGTGTTGACGAAAATGGCAGTGTTAACTGTGTTGTTGACGATTTTGAAAAACCAAACGGATTGGCCTTTTCCCCTGATGAGTCGCTTTTGTATATTGCTGACTCCGGTGCCATTGGAGGTTCTGAGTTTTCTGTCGTAGATCACCGACTCCCGCACCACATTCGGGTATTTAATGTGATTGATAACACGCTAGAAAACAGTCGCGTTTTTGTAGAGATTGACGCCGGTGTGCCCGATGGATTTCGCGTCGATAGTGAAGGTTATTTATGGTGCAGTGCTGCTGATGGTATTCGCTGCCTGTCACCAGAAGGGGAGCTGATAGGAAAAATTCTGCTGCCCGCGCCGGTTGCTAATTGCTGTTTTGGTGGTGAATCTGGAACCGATTTATTCATTACTGCATCTGATCGGGTTTATC
The DNA here is from genome assembly GCA_938035945.1 of uncultured Granulosicoccaceae bacterium. Lineage (GTDB taxonomy): Bacteria > Pseudomonadota > Gammaproteobacteria > Granulosicoccales > Granulosicoccaceae > Granulosicoccus. The sequence continues at coordinate 4,604 of CALHOU010000100.1, read as the reverse complement.
GTGTGCGCACCAACCGAATTGATGCGCAAAGCATGCAAACTTAAAAAAAACGCTGCGAAGCTCAAACCTTTGTGTTGCATGAAGTACACTTCACTGCATGCCTGCACATGCTCCCACCTTTGATCAAATATCGTCCACATGGACTCATCTACGTCGTCTATGTTGAACCTGCTGTGGCTATTGCTTCCAGTCGCTGCCGCTGCTGGCTGGTTTGCTGCGCGTCGTTCCAGTGCAAAGCGTCCCGATGCTTTTTGGAATTATTCTGCGAATTTTCACGAGAGCCTCAACGAGTTACTCAGTGAGTCGGGCGACATCCCGAGCGAGCTGTTTGACAAACTGAGCGCAAGTGACAAAGACACGGCTGACACACACATTGCACTGGGCAATCTATATCGTCGCCGTGGAGATGTGAACCGTGCTATCCGGCTTCACGAGAGCTTGTTGGAAAAGCCCGAGCTTGGCGAGCAAGTGCAATCGGCGGCCCTGTTGGAGCTTGCTCAAGACTACGACTCAGCCGGCTTGCTCGATCGGTCGGAAGCCACGCTTCGTCAACTCATCGAAACCGGTGAGCGCTTGCCCGAAGCCTATTCAGCTTTGCTGGCTTTACACGAACGTGAGCAGGATTGGAAACTAGCCATTGATGTGGCGAATGAAATAGAGCGCGTCACCGGCGAGGACCGCAGTGTCGTGATTGCTCACTATTTTTGTGAGTTATCACAACAAGCGAAATCACATGGTTATAAAGAAGAGGCGACAAAGTTGGCGGCTGAAGCCTTGGTTCGCAATGATCGATGTGCCAGAGCGCATATGTTGCTGGCTGACTTAGCGCAGGCTGCCAACGATCATGCAGACGTTATCGCACACTACAAACAAGTCGAAGCCATTCGCCCGGAACTCATGCCAGACATCATCGACGCTTGGTTTGATGCTTTACATAACACCGGTGATAAAAACGCCTTACGAGATTTTATTTCACACATAAGCGATCGGCGCAATGCTTATTCAGTCGTGCGCACCACGCGCAGCGCGATCGAGAAGCTTGACAACGCCGAAACAGCTGATCGTTTTTTCAAAAAACAGATACTGCAACGCCCGTCCTTGAAAGGTTTGCGCGACTGGGCGCAAGATCAAATCGCCATCAGTAAACCGGGTGAGCGTGAGAAGGTACAAATTATTTTCACCATGCTAGACCAAGTGGTTGAGGACAAGCCCAGCTATCAATGTGGGCGTTGTGGATTTTTAGGCAATCAGTTGCATTGGCGATGTCCCAGCTGCAGCAATTGGGATTCAGTGCAACCCATTATTGGCGTTGAGGGGGAATAGACTTTGTTTGAGGGTGCTTCATGATTATCACAGCCTTAGATTATAACAATGCGCAAGACGCACTTGAGTTTGTCGCCAAAGTCGACCCGTCTTTGACGCGGCTTAAAATAGGCAAAGAATTATTTACGCGAGCAGGGCCTGCTTTAGTTGAACAGCTACAAACAAAAGGCTTTGAGATCTTTCTGGATTTAAAATTCCACGACATACCCAATACTGTCGCCGGTGCCTTATCGGCAGCCGCATCACTTGGTGTGTGGATGGTTAACGTGCACGCGTTTGGCGGCCCCAGAATGTTAGCTGCTGCGCGAGACGCGATTCCAGAAGCGGGCGCAAGTGGGGGTACCAGACTTATCGGTGTAACAGTGCTCACGAGCATGGATGATGCTGAACTAAAACACATTGGTATACAAGCCACGGCACAAGAACAAGTAAAAGCACTCGCGCGACTGTGTATCGATCAAGGTTTGGACGGTGTTGTTTGCTCTGCACAGGAAGTCAGTCTTATCCGCTCCATTGCACCTGAATCGTTTTTAACGGTAACCCCAGGCGTGCGACCGGCAACGGCAGGTGTAGCCAATGATGATCAACGCCGAGTAATGACACCGGCAGACGCTATCAAAGCTGGTAGTAGTTATCTTGTTATTGGCCGGCCGATCACGCAGTCGAATAACCCGCTTGAGTCTCTACAACAAATTCACGAACAAATTTCATCATGACCGAAGATACCAAAGTCTATATATCCGCGCAGCAGCTAATGGAAGATTCGCTGGAAGTTGGTCGGCAAGTACTAGAGAGTGGGTTTCGCCCCAATTACATTGTTGGTGTATGGCGTGGTGGTACACCGGTTGGCATAGCGGTGCAGGAGCTACTCGACTTTTATGGTGTAGAAACTGATCACATCTCGATTCGCACATCTTCGTATCATGGATTACAAAATCGCGATGAAAAGAATGCGGTGCGTGTGCATGGCTTAAGCTATTTAACTCGACAAATGAACTACGACGATTCCTTGCTAATTGTTGATGATGTGTTTGATACCGGGTTAAGCGTAAAAGCGATTATCGACTACTTGCAAAAGCGTTCTCGTCGTAACATGCCTGAAGATGTGCGGGTTGCGACAGCCTACTTCAAACCAGCCCGTAACCGCACGGACTTTAAGCCTGACTACTGCGCACACACAACCGATGAGTGGTTAGTGTTCCCGCACGAACTCGAAGGTTTGACGATGGATGAGATAAGAACGAATAAACCACATTTGGTATCAATTATTGAATCACTTGATACAACAATGAAGCCGGTTAAAATGAAGTGAGGATGGGCTCGCAATATTTGCCCGCTCACTCCCAATAGAGCGGTTGAATAAATGCTTGTAAGCCATTAATTTCCCTGAAGAGTAACGTGGTCGTTTGAACGCTAACATTTCATTTGGGATAATTTAAAAATTTCCGCTTTGAATGTAATAAAGTTAGTGGTTTGTATCTTCGTTTTAAGCACACTTACTGGAGTTGTCCTTTGAAACACATCTGTGCACAGTCTCACGTGATGTACGTGATTGCAGCTGTCCTTTCTCTATCGATTAGCACATCGGCATTTTCCGGCACCAAAGTCGCATTCACTGGCGATCAAGGCACTGACGACAATGCGCGGGCGGTACTAAACATGATTGCCAATGAAGGTGTTGATTTGGTGTTGATTCAGGGCGATCTTGGCTATGACCCAATGGCAGCCCCGGCTTGGGAAAAAAACCTGAACGATGCGCTGGGGGAAAACTTTCCGGTGTTATCGGTAGTGGGCAATCATGAAAACTTTGAATGGCCGCTTTATCATCGCTATATCAAAGAGCGTGTTAATCGTGTGGGCGGTTTAAGTTGCTCCGATAATCCTGGTGTTAAGGCGCACTGTCAGTTTAGCAATATAGAGATCGTTCAAGTGTCTCCGGGTATTCACGAGATTGGCAGCGTTAAAAGTGAAGATAATTACGATCAATACATAAGAGATAAATTTTCAGGTTCGGCTAATAAGTGGCGTATTTGTAGTTGGCACAAAAACATGCGAGACCTGCAAACCGGCGGCAAGAACAATTCAACCGGCTGGGAAGTTTATCGCGCTTGTCTCAATGCTGGTGCTATTGTCGCTGTGGCGCACGAGCATGCATACTCGCGCACGCATTTGCTCAGTAACTTCGAGAACAGATCAGTCGTACACCGTAACAACGATATGACGATACAACCAGGTCAGTCGTTCATGTTTGTATCAGGCTTGGGTGGGCGATCTATCCGCGAACAAAAGCGAGATGGTGAATGGTGGGCCTCTATCTATACGGCAAGCCAAGGTGCAACACACGGTGCGCTCATTTGCGATTTTGAGCAAAGCACAGCTTCATGTTATTTCAAAGCCATTGATGGTTCAGTACCTGATCAATTTACCTTGCGTTTAAATGGCCAAGGCGCGCCGGTCGTGGCATCAAATCAAAGCAATAACATGCCCGAGCAAGTTATTAGCGCAACGCCTATACAAGTTAGATTGCCAACCGTGTTCAGACGAACCGATTCGGACGAGCTTCGATGGATTGACCGAGACGTTAGTGGTCAGGTTGGTAGTGTATGGATTGATAAAGAGTGTGCAGCAGCACTGGGTGGATTTGAAGTCACCGGCGATTGGAATGATCTTGTTGCGTTGGCACCGGGCGTTGATGCAATTGCCAGCCCTTGTAACTTTGACGATGCTACACCGCCAAGTCCACAAGCAACCGACTCAGGTGGGTACGTATTCCAACGTACAGACAAAAATGAGCTGCGATGGATTAGCAACACCGGTAATGGTGAACTGGGAAGCGTTCGTATCGATGATGATTGCGCTACCAAATTGGGCGGTGCGTCGCGCTCAGGCGATTGGTTCGACTTGGTTGAAGTTGCACCAGCGATGGATCAAATTAGCAACCCTTGTGTCGATGGTGCCGTGAGTGCATCAAGTGCTCAGCAACCGAATAATTCACCAACGGCCTCAGACTACGTTTTTTCAAGAACCGACAAAACTGAAATGCGTTGGATATCCAGAACCGCCTCGGGTGAACTTGGTAGTGTTCGAATCAATGGTACATGTGCAAGTAATTTAGGCGGCGCATCAGCCTCGGGTGATTGGCATGATTTAATTGCGCTTGCACCAAATTTCGATGGCATACCAAACCCCTGCAATGACGATGACCAAATCAGCGGCAATGCCAGTCAATCCAACCAGGAAGTTGCTGGCTATGTATTTAAACGTTCCGATATCAATGAATT
>CALHOU010000099.1 GCA_938035945.1 uncultured Granulosicoccaceae bacterium | reverse complement strand
TGTAGGTTGAATAAGCTGGCAGCATGGTCGGAATCGTCGAATACATACGATGCGGTTTGATACAAAGGCACAGCACGTGAGCTGGTCGCTGCATCAGGCATTTGTCCTGCGTGCAAGCAACGTGTTTCAATTCCAAATTCTCTGTCACTCATTTGTTTGTCCGTTTCGTGTTACAACCGAAAATATGTAAAGCAAGTTGATTTAAACAGGCAGTTTAATATCAGTAGGGTACAACCCGTGGGCGTTTTGCCGAGATGATGCCGGTCGATACACCAATAAAGCCAAGTCCGCCAAACAGGCGAGCGTATTCAATCTTTACGCATCGATCCATTATCACCTCTAACCCAGCATCGCGAGCCAGTGTGGCCGCTTGCTCGTTTACCACACCCAATTGCAGCCAAAGCACTTTTGCACCAATGGCGATAGCAGACTCGGCGACGGGCACAACCCGATCAGGGCGCTGAAACACATCCACGATATCGACAGCATCAGGTATGGATTCAAGGTCCGGGTAACAGGTTTGCCCAAGAATTGTTTCGTATCGAGGGTTTACGGGAATGATTTTGTAACCATGGTCTTGCATGTACTTTGCAGCAAAGAAGCTCGGGCGAGATTCATTAGCTGACAAGCCCACCACGGCGATAACTTTATTGTCGTTGAGTGTTTTTCTTATGGTTTCGACACTGCTCATGCGCTGATCGCAATAGTGAATGATGAATAATAGTACCATCATCTGAGCAAGAGATTTTTCTAGCCTTAATCAGATTAATACGGGGACAGTTTACTTAATTCGTCTCCATCCGAATTGGTCTTCGCGGGGACAGTGTACTTATTTGGTCCCAGTTGTTTATAAAGTGGAAACTGGCTCGAACGGCCCCCTATGCATTAAGTAAACTGTCCCCGGATATCCCCGGAATTAGAATTGGTAGCTTAGGGTTACGCCGCTATAGAATTGGTCCTCATCGCCGCGCGCAACGATAGGGCTTTGAGCTGCATCGCCTTGTAGGGTGGTGTAGGCAAATACGCCGGTTGCTTTCCATCGTTCGTTTATGGTGCGTATAGCAACCAGAGCAAACTGTGTGCTCTCTACCCCGGCAGATGGGGTATATGCGCTTAAATCAGCTGAGGCATTCGCGTCCTGTATACCGTAGAAACTATCGGTATAGCTATCATCACCGTAGTTGAATGACACAGATGGGATAAAGCGCAATCTCTCATTGATTGGCATAACCAAACCTACCGAGCCGTTGATTTGTGTGCCGCCATGGCCGTCGCCTATGTCGGTTACCGCGCTAAGCCGACCAATCACTATGGCATTACTGGTTAAACCAAGCGATGCTAATTTGAATCCAGAGCCTACAAACCATCCGACTTCTGGGGTTGCTTCAATTTCTGGAAGCGCGGCCACGGCGTCGTCTGTGACCGAGTCGTCACGGCCAGTGTTTATTCGTAGGATTGGACCGGTGTCGACCGACCCACTTTTAATAAGGTCTAACTGGAATCCGATTTGTTCATTCTTAAAAATGCCGAATCGGGTCTCGTATTCAAACGAGGCTGTTGGAAAGAAGCTGTAGTCTGAGCTTCCAGAGAATTCAGGTGCGCGTGCCAACCCTATGCCCACGCTCGCCGCATAGGTTTGAGATGAAAGTACTATCGTGCCTATCAGCAGTGCGAGCTTTTTGGTGTTTCGAACTATGATCGCTTTCACAATGAGTTACCCGAGGTCAGTGATTGTTGATTAATTTAGTAGACACACTGAGTAATGGAAGTTCACTCAATCCAGCCGATAAATCTGGGCTAACACGGTATTTGCACTAAAATTATAGACTTGAATCTCACTCTTTAGAATTTCCTGATGTACCTTAGAACAATGCCACCCGAGATAAAGGATTGACACCATGACGGCAGCTCGCTCAGTACCTGTGGATGACGCAATAACCATAGCTCAGCTAACAAAAGATCCTTACTCGATTTATGCGCAGTGCAGAGCGCAGAGTCCCGTACTAAAAGTATCCGCTGTTGGACGAATATTGCTAACCAAAGCGGCCGATACGCGTCATGTCAAACTCCATCCTGAAGTGTTTAGCTCAGATGATCCGAATACCCCAATGGAGCGAGCCTTTGAGGCTAAAACGCTCATGCGCCGAGATGGCGATGATCACAACCGATTGCGCTCGGCGATGATGCCTGCTATGACACCGCAAACGGTTAAGCACTCGTGGGCAGATCGTATCAACGACATTTGTGATGAGTACATCGACCGACTACCGATGGGTGAAACGGTAGATTTCTTTACCGCATTCGCAGGCCCATTTGCCGCTCGATGTGTTGCAGAAGTGCTTGGCATACCCAAGGCAAGTGATGATGATATTCAACGTTGGTCGCAAACCTTGATTGACGGTGCTGGAAACTTTGGTGGTTTTCCAGAACCGTTTGCTAAAGCCGAAGTGGCAAACCGTGAGATAAATGCATGCATTGCGGATGCGGTGAAAACCTGTGAAGGCACCGACATGAGAAATGCATTAGCCGTGCAAGTAAATGCGCAAGAGCCGATTGAGATGGAGCACATCATCTCGAACATCAAAATTGCCATTGGTGGTGGTATCAATGAACCACGTGATGCGTTGATGACTGTGCTCTATGGACTACTCACTAACCCTGATCAGAAGAGCGCCGTGGTTGAGAGTGGTGAGTTGTGGTTGCAAGCATTTGAAGAAGCGGTGCGTTGGGTTGCGCCCATCCAAGTGAGTTCTCGTTTGGTTAAAGAGGATACGAACATTCGTGGTTATGATATTCCCGCAGGTGTGGTTGTGATGACCAGTCAAGCCTCAGCTAATCACGATGAAGATATGTTCGAAAACGGGCATCTATTCGATATCACACGTAAAACATCTCGCCATCAAGCGTTTGGTAGCGGACCGCATTTTTGTATGGGTACGCACTTATCCCGGCGGATGCTGGCTGACGTTGCCTTGCCTAAACTTTTTGAGCGTTTTCCGAACATGGAGCTAAAAACACCCGAGGATGTTGTATGGAGTGGTTTTGGATTTCGTGGGCCACTGAACCTGCCGCTTACTCTGAAATAGATCATATAAAACATCATGATGCCGATTGTAGATGCTTGTGTGTATCTAAAGCAGAACACGTATGAGCTCAGTGACTACCTCAACGCTACCTCACAGTTTCATGTGCTGCGTATGGTTGCCAAACAGGACTTTAAATTTTCCCCAAATTTGTCCGGTTTACAGTATTTACAATCACAGGCGCAAACGCGCGGCTCGGGTGGGTTGCCCAATGCGATTATTGCAACGGTTGATTTGGTTAAGTCAGAGGATATTCAAGCCTTAGTTGGCAATGAAGGTTTTCCAAACTTGCGTGGTGTTAGCGTTGGCTTGGATGCATCACACAGCTACGAAGATTATTTGCCGTCACTGGCGTTACTGAAAGAAAGCAGTCTATCCCTGGTGCTTAATGTTAATTCTACTAACGTAGCCCTGGCGGCTGAGCTTGCAAACGCACAGCCTGAATTACAAATCGTAGTAATTTTTGATCAAGTTGGCAACAGGGCCGCTGGCATGGCTAGCAGACAGGACGAGAGTCAATTGCGCGAGCTATCTGTATGCGAAAATATAAACATAACATTTTGCGCGCCAAGCGATTTACAAATTGAGCGAATTGAGCAACAGGCCAACGGGCTGCGAGGGATATTTGATCTATTTGGATTCGACAGAATAATGTTTGGCAGCGGATTCAATAACAAGCTCGACAATCCTTTGTATGATCGGCTATGGTCAAATTATATCGATGCATGTGAAAAATTGACCGCCAAGCAAAGAGACAAGTTATTACGGTCGAACGCCATTCGTATCTACAGTCTCTAAGGTATACGGTCTCTAAGCAGCTGGAGCAATATCATGGCAAAAGTTAAATACACCGATGCAAAAGGTCGAACGCGCTGGGTTCGTAATGACGAGGTCGCCGCCATTGTAAAGCAACTGGGTGACTATTTAATCATTGGAGGTTATCCAGAGGAGCATGCAAAGCGATACGCCCAGCTGGCGCACACCATTTCTCGTTGGCCAGAATCGATAGATAAAATAGCCAAGGCCCAAGCGCTCGACTCTTTGCCCGGAGTTGGTGGGGTGATAACAGGTTATTTGGAAGAAATTGTTAACACAGGCACTACTGAGAAGTTTAATGACGATCAATATGGCAAGCCGCCACCCCGATCAGTGCTGGAGCTTACCAACATTGAACGTCTTGGTGCGAAAACTGCGCGTATGCTGTATCAAGATCACGGCATTGATAGCATGAAGTCATTGTGCAAGCACGCTAAGGCAGGAAAGCTAAAAGGCATTAAAGGTATAGGTCCCAAGATGATATCAACCATAAGTGAGTTGTGTGGCTAGTATGATGTTTAAAGTTAAATACGATGATGTCAGTTCGCCTGCGGTTATTGACTTGCTGGAAGATCACTTGAGCGCCATGCAAGCGCAAACGCCGCCTGAAAGTGTTCATGCCTTGGATTTAACCGCGTATGAATCTCCTGATCTACATTTATGGACAGTCTGGAGTAACGATGAATTGGCTGGTTGCGGTGCGCTAAAGGATCATGGTGTTCTTAACGGTGAACACCTGGGCGAAATAAAAACTATGCGCACTAAAGCTAATTTCTTACGCCAAGGTGTTGCCGATACTGTATTGTCGACAATAATAGAATTTGCAAGAAATCAAGGTATTCAGCGATTGAGTTTAGAAACAGGCCATACTGAGCATTTTCACGCGGCGCAAAAATTCTATGAAGACAAAGGGTTTATAAAAACTGAGCCATTCGCAGACTATTTTCCGGACCCGCACAGCGTGTTCTACACCATCACTGTAAGCCAATGATATTGATGACAGACGTCTTGGCCTATGCCATTGCGCTTGGCGTTGCGGCCGGTATACCTGGCCCTGGCATCACCGCATTGGTTGCGCGTAGCATCAGTGGCGGTACGATCGCAGGGTATGCCATGTTAGTAGGCCTTATATTAGGCGACTTTGTGTTTCTGAGCTTTGCTGTATTTGGTTTAAGCGTCGTGGCTAATCAATACAGTTCAGTGTTCGACTTAATTCGTTGGTTTTCGGTTGCATACCTGCTTTATTTGTCTTGGCAGTTCTGGTTTGCCGAACGGCACGATGTTACCGTAAAAGACAACACGCAAAAAACACTATTCATGGCTGCGTTATCGGGTTTTACCATAACCTTAAGCAACCCCAAAGCGATTGCCTTCTATTTGGCCTTGGTGCCTTTGGTGCTCGATCTGGATACGATTTCAACATCAGTATTGGTCAGTGTATTGCTGCCGGTAACAATGGGCGTGTTATTGATTGTGGGTAGTGTTTACATACTGGGCGCTATCTCAGTGCGTAAATCATTGTCCAGTGCCAGTGCGCAAAGACGCTTGCACAGAACCGCTGCTGTTGCTATGGGTGGCGCTGCGTTTAGTATCATTGCGCGTGAAATTTAACATGAGCCTTTTTGCATGAATCGCAACCTTTGGATTGCGATTGGGTTTATGGCTATGGGTATGTCGCTGATACCGGTTGGCGATGCCATAGCAAAGCAATTGTCCAATACCACGGCATACTCCGCGCCTTTTTTAGCCTGGGCGCGGTTCGGCTTAGGTGCTTGTGTATTGCTACCCCTCGCATTTCGAACTGCTGAATCCAGACAACTACCGAAAACGTTTTTCCTAAAGCAGTCGCTCAGAGGATTGTTAATCGCTTTAACTGTCGTCACAATTATAAAAGCAGTTAGCCTTAGTCCCATTGCTGAAGTGTTTGGTTGTTTTTTTATCGGCCCGGTACTGTCGGTAGTGCTATCAATTTTCGTATTGAACGAAAAGGCAAGTCTTGCGCAGTGGGTATCGGTGGTCTTGGGGTTTATTGGCGTATTGCTGGTTGTCCAACCTGGTTTTCTTGGGTTTGAAGCCACATCAAATACGCAAGACGTAGACCGGAGTGGCTTATATTGGGCACTTCTTGCCGGTGTATTCTATGGTTCGTTCCTTGTTGCCACGCGTTGGGCTGCAAGCGTTGGGCCGCCTCTGTCACAGGTGGCTGTGCAGTTTGCAGTTGCGGCTTTATTAATCACACCGTTTGCAATTGCCAATTTAATTAGCGTTGGCTTAGTCTCAGTACCATTGCTAATAGCATCGAGTTTGTCATCTGTGTTGGCAAACTATTTTTCTATTCAAGCCTTGGGCCGAGTTACTGCAGCCGCTTTGGCTCCAGTGGTCTATATGCAAGTGGTTGCTGCCACCATTATTGGGCTGTTGTTTTTTAACGAATCTCTAAGCATGGTCGCCAGTATGGGGTTAGCATTAATCATCTTTTCAGGTTTTTTCAGAATGCGTATGCCCGCATTAAAAGTCGAAGGATAAGTCAGTGAGCGCCTGGATAGCATTCTCTATTTTTGCAGCACTGATGCAGTCGGTGCGTACAGCTGGTCAAAAGCAATTAACCAGTTCGCTCACACCAATGACCGTCACGCTTGTACGGTACTTGTTTGGCCTACCCTTTGTTATTATTTATCTGCTTATTCTGTTTGGACAGCAAAGTGTTCCAGAGCTGTTTAATGCGGTTTCTAACACAAGATTCGTGGTGTTTGCGGTGCTCGCAGGTGTTGCGCAGATTGTTGCAACTATTTTATTGGTTAAAGTATTTAGTTTTAGAAATTTTGCCGTCGGTACAAGCTTTGCCAAAACCGAGGCATTGCAAACGGCTGTTTTTGGTTTGGTTTTTTTTGGTACCGCCTTAAGTGCCTCGGGTTGGTTAGCCGTGTTTGTCGGTTTTATCGGTATCTTGATTGTGAGTGTGCCTAAGTCTAAACAGCCTTGGGAGCTAACAAACGTTGTGCTGGGTACCTTATCTGGAACTGCGTTTTCATTCACCGCCGTTTGGCTGCGCGAGGCAAGTTTGAGCCTATCGTTGCCAGCGACTCACAGTGCGGCCATGACCTTATTCTGCATGGTCTTTGTGCAAACACTCATTTGCTTAGTTTATAGTGCCATTAAGGAAGCTGGTCAGGTTAGATTGATGTTCAAACGCACTAGCCTAGCAACTTTTGTAGGGCTCACCAGTGCTTTGGGATCTATCGGTTGGTTTACCGCGATGACCTTGGAAAACCCAGCCTTGGTTAAATCAGTCGGTCAGGTAGAATTTATTTTCACCTTGCTAATAACCACGCTATTTTTCAAAGAAAAAATTACCTTGCGTGAGTATATTGGGATGACGTTTATTGTCGTGAGCGTATTGATCTTGCTCAATTGAACTTATCGCTGTTCATAGGTCAAAAATAATTCAACAACCCTGCACAGTATATGATGAACATGAAGGCATTTATATTGTTGTTGCTCATACTACTGCCACTCGCAGCGAAAGCAAACGACCCATACGCTAATTTTCCTGAGCCTCAGGCCGACTTTCAAGCCCACATCAACGAGGTGCGTGAATACTTACTGGAAACTCAGATGCCACATCGGAAAACATCCGATGTGGAATTCAACTTGCCGTTCGAACAAAATGCTAACCCGGAGATAGATTATCGAGGGCGATTTTTATTAATACACGGGCTCAACGATTCGCCGTACGTGTTTATCGATGTAGCCAATGCGCTTACCGAGCGTGGCTACGATGTAAGAGCGATTCTACTGCCCGGGCATGGCAATACGCCAAAGGCGCAGTTGAATATGACATACCAGCGTTGGCTTAAGGTCGCTCGTGCGCAACTCCAAATCTTAAAAGCCGAAAGTGATGCGCCAGTGTATTTAAGCGGATTTTCCATGGGTGCCGTTTTGGCAAGTATTTTAGCTTTGGAAAACAAAGACATCGCAGGCTTATTGTTGTTCTCTCCTGCGTATCAAAGCAAATTGAATCACTACTTGCGTTGGTCGGGTATTTACTCGCGCTTTAAGCCGTGGGTATTTGGTGGCATGATCATCGAGGATAATCCATCTAAATACAATTCCATTCCTATCAACGGTGCCGCGCAATACTACAATTTAACCAAGGTGCTGAAGAAAAAATGGGGCCGACAAAAACTCAGCATGCCGGTGCTGGCTGTAGCTTCTACTGATGACTCTGTTGTGGATGTTGATTATTTCATCAAGGTCTTTAACCAGCGCTTCGACTCGAACAACAAGCGCCTGCTTATCTACACCAATGATCCTGAACGCCAAAATTCTCAATACATCGAGTACCGAAAAAGTGAATACCCTGATTTACGCGTAATTAACCAATCGCATCAAGGCGTTATTATCGCACCCGATAACCCATTGTTCGGAATGAATGGGTCGGTGTTGGTGTGCAATGGTAATGACTGGCCAACGTTTAGTGCGTGCCTACGCTCAAGCAATTCTCATTGGTATGGTGCGCAGCACACGCCATCACCCGATGGTGTATCCGTGGCGAGAACGACTTACAACGCTGACTTCGATGGCGTGTTTGAAGCGTTTGATAAGCTATTTAATTAATCGGCGTCTGGGATTTCGTGCACAACCGACTCTGGTTCAAACGCTAGCCATGCAAACGCAAAGTGCACACCACCGTCCACTTGTTCTAGCTGTTTGGATTTTAAAGGGCCGCTAACAGCCTGACCAAACGCATTCCATACGCTACCCGTAGCCTTGTCAACCAGATCACCGGCTTTCACTTCAAACTCCAATGTATCTCCATCAAGCTCTGATGAAAACGCCGCTGCTGCCGGTACTTTACGTGAGTCGCCAATACTGCTTTTATCCAGCGCAGACGTTGCCGATGACGTAGCAATAACCACGACGGGTTTGTCGTTGTAGCTAAGGTTGAGCACCGGTTTGGTTTCAAGCTTCGATGTTGGAATTAATAATGATGGTTGATCAGATGCGCTTAAACTTAATATGCGCTCCATGGGTGGTAAGCGTTTGTCTTTAGGCCCGTTATATAAAAACGGGCTGTTGTTGATGTTGTCGTAACCACTGTAGGGGTTGTTGCCGTAGGGTCGAGCGTGCCCGGTCTGTCGATTCAGGACTTTGCCTCTTGGATAATGCTTATAAAACGTTTCAAATGAAACGATTTGCGATGCCAATTGTTTTAACTTGGTTTCGTTATAGTCGCCGATAATGCCGCGACCAGTAAACTGCTGCCACCACGATTGGGTTTGTCGGTCGTACATAATCAAGTCGCTATTGCGTAGTCTGCCGGTCGTACCAAAATCAAGTACCTCGCCTTCCACCGTTCGGTCGAACACAATCGATGCATTGCACAGCGGGCAGAAGGTTACGCTTACCGGTGTATTGCCTACCACGTCATTCACAATTTCATGATAGATCAGTATTTGCAATGGGTAGGCGCGAGCATCATCACCGTTTACATAGGCCACCACTGGCTCTTCATCACCAAGCCACTCCATCACTTCATCGGCGGTTGAGAAGTTTGGGACGTCGATTGGTGGGATGCCATCCTTTGGCGGTCCGCCGGAGAGAATACTGCTGAATTCAACCGATGCATTTTCGAAGTCGGTCTTTGGGAACTCACCTTTGGGAAGAAAGCCTTCGGAGAGGGCAAAAAGGCTGCTGCTGAACAGCAGTGTGGAGGCAATGGTCAGGATTTTGATCATGGTGGCGCATTTTCCAAAAAAGCCGATTCATTAGGGTTTAGACAAGGTTGTGAGTATTAGTTCGGTGGCTTTAATTCAATTTGGCCGAAATGGGTGTGATCAATGTCCAACTAGCAAATAAATTACAAGAACAACTAGAAACAGAACAGACAGCGGCAAGGTTAAGGCGCTCAAAAGCCTGGGTCATCTATGAAGCTCTTACTGAGTTTGTTGACAAAGTGTTCCTTTCGTTATAACGCAGAATTCCTTAGTCTTCAATTAGTGTTTTCAAATAGCTTTGATAGTTACATAAATAATCTTTCGTAACTTGATAATGTTCAGTCTCTTCATAGTCGACAGATTTAAGTCGCCCATCATCTTTTTCGTAATTCTCGGCGTTAGGAAATGACATTAATATGGGCGAGTGCGTAGCAACAATAAATTGAGAGTCATCTTTAGTAAGGTCGCTTATACGGGAAACCATGGCCATTTGTCGTGTTGGTGACAACGCTGCCTCGGGCTCGTCTAATATGTAGAGGCCTTTACCGCTGAATCTATTCATCATTAATGCGAAAAAAGATTCTCCATGAGATTGTTGATGTAAAGATGTGCCGCCATAGGCATCAATTATTGGTGGACCACCGAACGGTTCTTCATCTAATTCATCAATATGGCTGGCTACGTTATAAAAGCTCTCAGCTCTGAGAAAGAAACCATCTTTCGGTCGTCGAAAACTTCTGGATAAACGAATGTTTTGCCAAAGATCTGAGTGTGATGATCTTGTGGAAAATTCAATATTACGAGTACCACCTTCAGGGTTAAACCCCCAGGCGCTTGCAACGGCCTCTAGTAAGGTTGATTTGCCAGAGCCGTTTTCACCGACGATAAAGGTAACTTGTGGATGAAAATTTATGCTCTCAAAGTTTTTGATCACCGGCAACAAGTAGGGGTATCGATCAAATGAATCCACCTTATCGCGCAGCAATTGCATCTGTAATAAATAGTGCGTATCCATTTGAATAATTTCTGTTCTTCCCTTTTACGAAAGGCAGAATAGATATTTGTGCCTACAAAAACATTAGACTACGAAGCAACATCTGAATATTTTGGGCTTGTAGAGTGGTTTTATGCTGAATTCTGCGACACAATTTTGCTTGGTTGAACAAACGCTATAGATGATGATGGTCAGGCCACATGGCGAGATCTTCTGTGGATAAAGCAATATAAAAAGTGGTGTGAGGATGAGTCGGGGTGGTAGCGTCTGAGCTTGTTGATGTGCGTGCGCGCAATTGGGTTTATAAATTTATTTGGAAGTTACTGCTGAGGTACTACAAGGAGAGGAACTACAAACTCATCGGGGAGCGTGATGCTCCCCGATGGATACTACTTAGTTTTGAGTTACGCTTTTCGCTGTAACTTGAACTTCTACGCGACGGTTAGCTTGACGGCCTTCCGCAGTAGAGTTTGTTTCACGAGGCACTGACTCACCCATGCCCTGTGAGCTTACGTTCACGTCTGGGTATGCAGCTTCGAGGTATGCAGCAACAGTTGCAGCACGACGCTCTGACAATGCCTGATTGTAAGCTTCAGAACCACGGCTATCGGTATGGCCTGTTACGTACATGGCTGTGATTTCTTGATACTTCTCCAATTGAACCAGTAGATCAGCAAGTGCTTGCTCACCTTCACCGTTCAATGTGTCAGCATTCGTATCAAATAGTGCTTTACCACCCAATGTGGCAATAGATACGATTTCTTTAGGTGGCTCTGGCTCTGGTTCTGGTGTTGCTTCTACAGTTGGCTCTGGCTCAGGCTCTGGCTCACTGTCCTTACCTTCACAACCTAGGTTTGTGTTTTCTTCGGAATAACCACCGAGTTGCAGGCACTCACCTAAACCGGTAAGGATTGCGTTACCACCAGCTGTAGCTAGACCATTACCTGCTGCACCTTCAATTGCAATATCACCATCAATTGCTTTTTCGTGTGCAAAAACGGCGCTGCTGCCCAACAGCAAGGCTGCGACTGAACCGACCACTATGACATTTTTATTCATCTCTAGCTCCCACTAGTTGACAGATTTTCGTATTTAATTCTGACCTGCTTTGAGCTCACCAGCTATTGCTGATTCACTCGACGTTACGCTGCATCCACCGGATACCTGATCTCGCCCACCGCTGCCGACAATCGACACGCATGTCTCGGATACCGAATCGGTGGCCGAAACTTGTTGTATTTTTGTCTTGTATAGCTGCTGTAAGACGAATTGTAAACACAAACAGGTCAATATGTGTGTGAAAAATACAACAAGACCAGATTGGATACAAGCGCTTTGCGTGAATGAAGTGTAGGCTATCTTGCAGTCAAAGGAAGGAAAAATAGAGGAAAAGCCATGGAAATCGGGCACGGATGGCCCCATTTGCAGCAACTGTTGAGTCGATTTTCAGCTCGATTGCCGCGATTTTGTTGTTTTTGTCACCAAAAAACCAACACAGCGTACGATCTGTGTCAGTTTTGCAGAGTCCATATACCCACGATCAGTCAATGTTCAGGTCCAAAAGGGCCTTCAACACTGTGTTTGAGGTGCGGTTTTAACTGGCCAGACAATGATAACCGACAACTCTGCGCACACTGCGTCAACCATCGGACGTGCATCCTGCGCATTATCTGTCCATATCGTTACGATTTCCCCATCGATGGCTTAATTCATCGATTGAAGTACCAAGAAAAATTATCGACTGGTCGCTTATTGGGTTCTCTGCTAGCAGAGGAGGTCGGCAATCGTATAAATATTGACCAATTGCCGGATTGCCTATTACCCGTTCCATTGAGTAGGGCTCGTTATCGATCACGTGGATTTAACCATGCAGCCGAGATTGCCAAGTGGTGCGGTCGGGCGCTCGGGATTGAATCATTGCCAGACATGACTATGCGACGGTTTGATACGGAGTCGTTGGTAGGACTTTCGCGTGCAGAGCGAGGTTTGCGCATTCGCGGAGCGTTTGGCTGCGAGGAAAGCTTAGGCGGACGTCGGGTGGCCATTGTTGATGATGTGTTGACCACGGGCGCGACCGCAGGCGAGCTCAGCACCGAGTTGTTGGACAGTGGTGTGGAAGAAGTGCAGTTGTGGGTGCTGGCGCGAACGCCTGGTAAATTGCACGATGTTAAAACCGGTTAGCGACGATTGCTATGACTGGGCATTGATGACGGGCAGTACTGCTGGTTCTTGAATCAGCATACGTTGCAATGCTTCGGGCAGCTGGCCTTCATCAATTTGCACGCCAGACGACATAATCGAGTCGAGTTCATTAACGCGCATTAAGCGATCTTGGCTTAGCTGCGCCAAGCTGCCTTGCACTTGTTGGCTGATTTCATTTGCGATTCGATCAAGGCCTGCGCGCACACCACGCGCCGCGGCTTTTTCTCGGGATGGTTTGAGTTTGATATATAAAAAAGTAGGTACTAACCAGGCAAGGCCCAGCAATAACAGGCTGTGCACGGCAAAGTTTGCACTCAAATAGGCAGCGGGGTCATTAGCACCAAGTCTAAACACATTGACGACACGGTAACCAATCCAACCCATCGCTGCTAGTGGTAACAACCAACATAGCCAACCAAGAAAGCGGTGTAAGGATCTTTGTGTTTTTGTTCCAGGCAGTGCTAAGGATTGTTGTATCGCATTTTCCATCTCGCTTTTGGCGCGAGAACGCCATTCAGGTTTTAGTGCCTTCAAAGGTTCATGTATTGCGGTGATTGCAATTCCGGCACTCGTGGCTTGTTGGGCAAAGTCGTCAACCGATTCATCGATACGATCAAAGAAAGCATCGTCAAGCATGTTATCCACACCTGCGCGTGCCTCTATGGTTTCTTGTGCTAGAGCTTCTTTTCCGCGAATACGTGCATAAAAGCTACTTAACAAGCCTTGCTCTTGATCGGCGTAAAGGGCGGCAAGTGTAGGCACTTTCCAGTCGACCGACTGTTCTATTTCATTCGTACTATTGCGCCAATGGTGTTCCCACAAAGGGTTAAGCTCAGCCAGCTGTTCAGGTGTGCTCATTTGCGCACGCAATTCATCGGTGACCGTGCGAATTTGTTTGATTCGTTGTACCACGCCGCGCGACTCCAATTGTTCAATGAGTTGTTGATCGGCTAGCGTATTGACCGTTTCACGAAACTGTTCGAACTCATCGCGGGTTTTATTAGTCGAGTCGCTGCTGTCGGTGCAGAACAGATGCGGATTGTTCAACCCGGCCTCAGCCAGCATGGCTGCGAAATCAGTACGCTGACGTTCATCACCTCTATCCCAATGGTTGATCACAAATAACCACGCGTGTTGAGTGCCATGATCGAGCAGCAATCGCCATCCCTGATCGTCTTTATAACGATCGGGGCTAACCACATAAATAACCACATCGATATGCGGGAGCCAGTGCTCAACCAATTCACGGTTGGATTGTTCGACGCTGTCAAAATCAGGCATATCAATCCACAGCACGGAACGGTATTGATTGTTCTGGTGGGTTTGCGTGCGCATACGTTGCAGCGGGAATTCATCCGGTAGGTTCGCAACCGATACCGATTCATGAACGTACAAAGTGATTTCCCTGGAAGTAGGGCGCTCAGCACTGGCGCGGGCAACTGCCTCGCCAGCAAAACGATTCATCAACGTGCTTTTACCAACACCTGTGCCACCAAAGAAGCCAACCACCAATGGGCGATTGGGTTTGTCGAACAAGGAGCCGGGGGTGGCAGTGGTAGTGGCATCGATCGCGTGTGCTGCGCGTTTGTTTAACCAGCCTTTGTCGTGCGCCTCATTGGCCCAGTTTTTCAAGTCTTGTTGCAGGTGTTTTAGCAGATCAGGCATCGTACGTTATTGCAGTTGTGAAAAGGGATGCAGCAATTTAGTCAGGATACACGGATAATAGAAGTATGCGTGATGTGAATGCAAACACTGAACAACAAGACGATAAGTCGGTCGACGTATTTCGAACGTCTAACGCGGCTTGCATGCGATCTATTGCCAGTGATGCCATGCTTGATATTGAGCTAAGCGATTCAAGTGTGGCCATGCAGCTTGGTGTCGTTGCACCGGTCGTTGATAGCCCAGAACAGCACTTGCAGCAGGCTGTGCTACGTGGCGTGGGCGATACCATTGCTTTGCTCGGGGCGCATCATGATGCGCAACTGCATCAGCAGCTGCTACCCGGTGGCCGGCACGAGCAGCAACTGTTCAATGCGCTAGAGCGCACGCGCTGCGAAGCGTTGGGCGCTAATACTTACAAAGGTGTGGCCAAAAATCTTGCATGGCTGCAAGCTCAATCGCATTCGAGTGCTGCGATTAAAACCTATAGCGGAATCGACCAACTCTCCTTAGTGCTTGGCTGTCTTACTCAGGAAGCATTAACCGGAGAGCCCACACAAACATCATTACGCGCATTGGTTAATCACTGGCGAGCCAATATAGAAAGTCGCTTATCCGGTGGTTTCGCCCAGTTAGCTGGCGTGCAAGAAGATCAGCAAAAATTTGCGCAGCTCGCATTAGATCTTATTCAAACCCTGGATATCGAATCTCTGGTTGCAAAAAACAGCGAGGACGACGGCGCTACTGCCAAGCCGATCGATGTGCAAGAGGGCGCATCAGAAGAAGAATCGGTGCAAAGCGAGGCACCTGATCAAGAACAAGAAGCTATGATGGAGCAAGCGGCTGCTGATGTCATGAAGGAAGAGCTTGAGCGGCAGGAAGAAGCCATTCAAAGCGCGGCTGATGATGCTGATAGTCAGGCCTTATCACAAGATCAAAAAGACGCACCGGTAGAGGGTGCTTCTGAATCCAACGGCGACATTGAAACGCAAGGCCTTGGTGGCTACGCTGTGTTCTCAACCGACTTCGATGAAGTGGTACACGCAATAGACTTAAGCTGCGATGAAGAACTGACGGAGCTGCGTGGCAAGCTTGATCAACAAATTGAAAGACACTCTTCCCTGGTTGGGCGTTTGTCGGGTCGATTGCAACGATTGCTTATGGCTGAACAACGTAGGCACTGGATATTCGACTTGGATGAAGGGCATTTGGATACATCACGTTTAACCCGAGTTGTAACCCAGCCATTGTCGGCATTGTCGTTTAAAGCTGAAAGCGAATTGAAGTTTAAAGACACAAGTATTACGTTGTTGCTCGATAATTCCAAGTCAATGCTGGGCAAGCCCATCACCATTGCCGCATCGTGTGCAGATTTGTTAGCGCAAACCTTAGAACGTTGTGGTGTTACGGTAGAAATTTTAGGATTTACCACCACCGAATTGCATGGCGGATCTTCAGTGGAGCAATGGCAAAAGAACGGTGGCGTTACAAATCCCGGTCGTTTAAACGCTCTGCGGCATATTATCTATAAAGCGGCCGACATGCCGTATCGTTCCGCGCGTAAGGGTTTGGGCTTGATGTTACGTGGTGACATCCTAAAACAGAACATTGATGGTGAGGCGTTAATGTGGGCGCATTCGCGTATTGTTAAGCGACCTGAACAGCGCAAAATCATTATGATGATTTCGGATGGAGAGCCTATCGATACCAGTACGATGTCAGCCAATCCAGAAAATTATCTGGTTGCCCATTTGCATAAAGTGATTGGTGATATAAAGCAAACCGGTCAAGTGGAATTGGTGGCTATTGGTATTGGCCATGATGTGTCTGTTTATTACGATCGGTCAATAACTATTTATGATGTGAAAAAATTAGGTCGAGCGATGTTGGCTCAGCTTAATGAATTGTTTCGCGATAGCTCAGGTAGTGGTCCGTAGCCTGCAAGCAGTAGTTGCTCGTTGTTCAGCTCATCACTAAGCGCGCTAAGTCGATCACCCAATTCTCGTTCGAATAACTGTTCATCTATTAACGCTTGTTGTTCTTGCTTTAATTGTTTTTTGGAGCGTTCCATATATTGACCAAGTGCGCTTTCTGTTAGAAGCGTGGTTAGCGACAACATGGCTGGCGCTATAACTAAATCGGCTGCCGCTAACCCACCTGATTTTACGGCTAATACAACCGCTGCTGCATCGGTGGTGACGCGGGCTGCGCGCAGTGTGTTTAGCAATGCCGGTTGGTCTTGCAGTTGGCTGTAGAGTTGCTGAGCAGCTTCATCAATACGGGGTTCAAATTCGTTTTGCAATTCTTGCGCACGTGTTTTGTAGCGCGTGCGCAGCGCAGTTTTTTGTTCCAGCAACGCGGCTTGCAAGCTTGGCCAATAAGCCTGGTTTGTATCTGCCTCTTGTTGTTCGACTAATACATGACCTTGCAAGCTGGTGAGCGTTTGATCGAGGATTTGATCCAAAATTTCCAATTCCTGATCGGCCGGTTGCGAATCGCGTTGGGCGATGCTTTTACCCATGCCAAACAGTTTGCGTGCAGGCCATGTGACCAGGTTTCTTGTTTTTGATAGTGCACCTGCAAGGCCAGGCACTTCCAATAGCGTAAGTAACTCGGCTATCGCTTTATTAAACGTCTCATACTTTTCTGGGTTGTTTAAGTAGCGAGTGGCATATCGTTCTTTTGCCTCAGCTATGGCGTCCTCAACCGCGGTGTTCCAATTGTTTAGCGCATTTTGTTCGCGCTCCAATGGCTCCATCCATTGTGGCCAATGGTGTTTGACGTAGTTGTCCGTGTGTTGATCTTGCCCCGTGCGGTCAACTTGGCTTTTTACTTTATCTAATAATTGTGCGAAGGCTGCGCGCGTAGTTGGATCAATCGAAATGGTGTAATCCGTTGCCATTTGATGGCCCGAATCAGACGCACTCGCATCGGTATTGCGTATGAAGGGTAGGGCGATGATGTCGGGTGCTTCGCTATTGAATTGTTCTAGATGGCGCTGCTGAAACGATCTAATGACAGTGTCTTTATCTTGATCGTCAAGCTTATTGATGCACACAAACAGTGGCTTGCCTAAGCGACCCACCAATTGCAGCATATCCCAAACGCTTTTATCTGCGTATTTATCCTTACTGACCATCAGAATCAGTACATCAGCCATGGCAACGGCTTGTAAAACGGCACCACGATACCCACCGGATTCGATAGAGTCGAAGTCGGGTGAATCCCAAACTACACCTTGGCTTACCAATGCGTTCGGGCCAGCTATGACTGATTCGAGTACATAGTGATCGAGCATCTGTGCATTCAAATGATTCAATGAAACACGCGTTAATGGACTCATTAAATCTTCAAGTGGTTCTAAGGCGGACTCGTTCACATTACTTGCAAAGCCCTGTGCATGGACGGTATAGCCAGCCAAGGCGCTAATTCCTGCAGCGTTGGTGTCGAGAAGTAAGTTGCACAGGGTGCTCTTACCGGCTTGGGTTGGACCTAGGATCACAACTTGAAGCGGATGATCTGGGTGCGCACGATTTAGCCGTTGCTTGTCGAGGGCTGCGTCGGCTAAGCGTAGTGTGTTGTAACTATCTACAAGCTCATCGCTGGGTTGAGAATCACCAGCGATTGCTCGAGCGTAGCGCGCAAGTAGATCAGCTATTTGCTGGTTCATGCGACACCGCTTGGTTTAATAAAGTAATCAAGTACTATCCCTGCAAATATGGTCATACCCAAATAGTGATTATTCAGGAAAGCTTTAATGCATTGCTCTGGGTCGCGCGTTTGCGTTATTCGGTTTTGGTAGACAATAAAGAGGATAGACGCAAGTAGAGTTAGGTTATAGGTCAATCCACGTTCGGCCATCACACCAACAACGAACAATATGGTCAACACCAGCAATTGCAAGAACGCTACAATAATCAGCTCTTTATCGCCAAACAAAATCGCCGTGGACTTCATGCCCATTTTGATATCGAATTCTCGATCAGCGACGGCGTAAAGCGTGTCGTAAGCGATCGCTAATATAACAGCGGCGATAAAGATCAACCAGGCGATGCTTGGCACACTATTGATTTGTGCTGCAAAAGCCATAGGTACAGCAAACGCAAAAGCCAGGCCCAGAAAAGCCTGAGGCCAATAGGTAATGCGTTTGGTAAACGGGTAAATGACGGCCAGCACCAAAGCCACAAAGGACATCATGATGGTGAGTTGATTGGTAAATAAAACCAAACAAAACGCCAATAGCATGAGCACGGCTGTGATAATGAGCGCATCCGTTGGTGACAGCGCACCGGTGGCGAGAGGTCGGGCTTTGGTTCGCTCAACATGGGCATCAAGGTCGCGATCGGCATAGTCATTGATTGCACACCCAGCTGAGCGTGTCAGTATTGTGCCCAGAACGAATATAATCAGGTTTGACAGATCGGGTATCCCCTCTGCAGCAAACCACAAGGCCCACAGCATCGGCCACAGCAATAGGTATATACCGATAGGGCTATTAAGCCGTGTTAAGGCAATAATATGCGGCAGTTTCTCGCGTATAGGGTAGGCGATCAAAAGGGTCTCGGCGTAATTTTCATGACCTCGGTATAGTAGCGTTTAACAACACAAAATTATTGGAAATTTTTTAATGGCTTACGATTACGATCTCATAGCAATTGGCGGCGGCAGTGGCGGCATCGCCTTATCAAACCGAGCGGCGAGCTATGGCGCACGCTGTTTAATCATTGAAAAAGATCCTGAG
Organism: uncultured Granulosicoccaceae bacterium; assembly: GCA_938035945.1. Classification (GTDB taxonomy): domain Bacteria; phylum Pseudomonadota; class Gammaproteobacteria; order Granulosicoccales; family Granulosicoccaceae; genus Granulosicoccus. Next base: position 54,320 of record CALHOU010000099.1, on the reverse strand, counting down.
ATGGGTGGTACCTGCGTGAACCGTGGCTGTGTACCTAAAAAGGCCATGTGGTATGCCGCCGACATGGCGCACGCGCTGCGTGATGCCCCCGGCTATGGCTACGACATCACTCGCAATGCGCCGTTTAATTGGTCTGAATTTGTTACTAAACGCGAAAACTATATCAGTAACATCAATAAGTACTACGTTAGTGCTTTCGAAAAGAACGGTGTGGACACAGCCTACGGGCTGGCCAAGCTTGTGGATAAGAATACAGTTGAGGTAAACGGTAAACAATATACCGCCGAACGCATCGCCCTAGCGCCAGGTGGTACCCCCACCGTGCCAAATATCGAAGGTAAAGAACTAGCCATTACTTCAGACGGTTTTTTTGAATTGCAGAGCCTGCCGGAAAAAGTATTGGTACTCGGTGCAGGCTATATTGCGGTGGAGTTAGCCGGGATGTTGCAAGCACTGGGTGCCGATGTGTCGCTAGCTGTGCGCAAGAAAACCTTTCTTCGTGAATTTGAAAGCGTGCTTTCAGAGCGACTCAGCGAAGCCATGCAAGCTGATGGCGTTACTATTAATACCGAGTTTACGGCTGCAAAAATTGAGCAGCACAATGGCAAGCTTCGTGTTCACGGCGAGTCTGGGCAAACACTCGATGGTTTTGATCAGGTGATATTCGCCATCGGCCGCACACCTTTAACCAAAGGTATTGGACTACAGGAAGCCGGCGTTGAAGTAGATGAACGTGGTTATATTCCGGTCGATAAATTTCAGCAAACTAACGTACCGAATATATTCGCGTTAGGTGATGTAACTGGTCAGGCAGAGCTCACGCCAGTCGCTATTGCCGCTGGGCGTCGTATGGCAGATCGAATTTACAACAACCAAACTGATCGGCATTTGAACTACGAAAATATTGCGACCGTGGTGTTTAGTCACCCACCGATTGCTACGATTGGTTTGACTGAAGCACAGGCCAGAGAGCAATACGGTGATGATGTAAATACGTATGAAGCCAGCTTTAATCCAATGTATATGGCATTCACTGAGCACAAGGTTAAAACGACAATGAAGCTGGTCGTTGTTGGAAAGGATGAGCGAGTGGTGGGTTGCCACATGATCGGGCTGGCAGTTGATGAAATGATGCAGGGTTTCGCGGTCGCGATCAGCATGGGTGCCACCAAGAAAGACTTTGACGATACAGTGGCCATTCATCCAACCAGTTCAGAAGAGCTTGTCACTATGCGTTGACTTCACATTTTTGGGCTTTTAGTGCATTTGGGTTGTCCGAAAAATCTGCGGTGTCCTTGTGACATTTTTTGACTCACAAAATGTGATCAGATTCGCACTTCTAATCCAATTTCGATTTAATACCGTTCAGTGGTTCGTGTAGACGCCGTCAACGGTAGTGAGTGTAGGAACAGATTCACAGTTTGGTCCAAACTCGCCTCTTCACATAATGGGCTGTAGGTTATTCCTACAGCCACTTTTTTTATTTTAGATTTAGCCTCTCAAGCTGGTCAGACTAAACACATCGACTACTCGGCCGATATTTCTACGGTAGCACCCGTGAATAATCCGTGGGGCTGAAACAGGAATTCATCGGCAATGCACCGTAAATTGAAAATATCGAGTGGTTTTTCACTCATCGAGATGCTCGTGGCGATGGCTATTGCTGGCGTGTTACTCGCTGTTGGCATACCTTCGTTCAAAGATTTTATGGCGCACAGTGAGATGACCAAGGCGAATAACGCGTTGGTTCATTCACTGCAACTAGCCAGGTCGGCATCGATGGAACGCTTGGAACCTGTTGGCTTGTGCATATCTGACGACCCGATGGCAGATGATGCTGATTGTCAGGCCGGTACAAACTATAACCAAGGTTGGTTGGTCTACGCGGACTCGAATCGAAACGGTGCACTTGATGTAGGTGAAGATATTTTGCATCGTGTAGAGCCGCTTGGTCCCGCATTTCAGTTCACACCCGAAGCTGTGTTCGGCACTCAAATTTACTTCAACGATTCAGGCGCTAGTGTGAATGTGGCTCAGATTCCGATTTCTGGAATAGTGGGCATTGACTACGGCGATGGAACGCAAGTAAGAGAAATTACTGTTTCAGCCAATGGCAGAGTGACAACGGTGACACCACCATGATCATAGATAGAAAATCTAATCGCGTATCTCGCACTAGGCAAGGCGGCGTAGGAATAATTGAAGTGCTGGTTGCACTGGTTGTTGTGTCCTTTGGTGTTTTAGGGATGGCAAGTTTGCAACTAACTGGTATGAAGCATAGCTCGGGTGGCTTTAATCGTTCTAAAGCCTTACTGTTTGCGCAAAGCGCGGCAACACGTATTCGGCTAAATACGCAAGGCGTTATCGACGCAGATTACGCAGGTTTTGATTCCGCTGCCGTTGACTGCAATATTCCACCACCAACTTATTGTCAGGCGCGTAAAGGTGTTAGCGCTACACCTAGCTGCAGCACCACCGAATTAGCTGCATTCGATATGTTCACTGTGTCATGTGGTGACTTGGGTGATCAAGGTGCGAATAAGGGCGTGATCGGTACTTTGCCGAACGGCCAACTTACGGTGTCATGCATGGATCTTAATTGCCCTGCGGGCTCAACCTACCAAATATCAGTGACCTGGACAGAAGGTAGAGCTAGAACCAATGCTGATGAAATGGTGTCGCGACGCGTTCAAGTGAGGTTGAAGCCATGAACATGAACAAAGCTTACAGACGCTCACGGCAATCTGGTTTTTCCATGGTTGAATTGATGATTGCGCTGGTACTTGGATTGATAGTTATCAGTGCGGTGTTTAACACGTACGTGGGGTCAACACGATCTTCAAGGTTTAGCCAAGGCTTGCAGCAAATGCAAGAGAACGGTCGCTACGGTATTTCAACATTACAACGCGGGATTCGGCTCGCTGGTTACGCACCCGATGGTGACCTAGAGCCGTTTGATATTGCAGCCAGTGGTCCAGAGCGTTTTGTCGTGCGCATGACCGCACTATACGATTGCAATGGACAGGCAACTGCGCCGGTTGGGGGTATTGCTCAGAACACCTACGCACTCGATACGGTTAATGACACGATTACTTGCACAGGCAATATCGGTAACACCGCGATGCCCATTGTTGAAGGTGTTGAAGCAATGGCCATGCTTTGGGGCATAGATTCTGATGGTGATGAAATCCCTGAACAATACATACCTTACAGCGCAACCATTGATGCAAATGAAGTCGTTGCCATGCGCGTGGCAATACTGGTTAGTTCAGGTGATGCGATTCGTTCTCGGCGTGGCGAGGAAAAGCATGTGCTGTTTGACCAAGAGGTCACAACCGACGACAAGATTGCGCGTAATGTGTTCACCAATACTGTCATGTTGCGTAATAGATAAGCCCAAGCGAATTGCAATTGAAACCAAGTCATGATGAATAATATAAAAAAACAAAACGGAGCTGCGCTTGCTGTCAGTTTAATACTGTTAGTGGCGATGACAATTCTTGGTGTAGCGACCTTAAACAGCTCCCGATTGGCGGAAAAAGTATCGAGCAATGCACAGCAAAAAGCCATTGTGTTCGAAACGTCTGAGTCGGTTATCAATAGTATTACCTCTTCTGACGACTACGAGCAGATGTTGCTCGATTCACGTACCACTAACTTAGAGCCCGACCCGGTTGTATTTACTGATGAAACTGATTTGATAAATGCACAACTCGACCAGACAAACACACTAGGTACATCTGTTGATGTGAGTGCCGAAGCCAGTATTCAATTCTGCTTAGAGAAAGCAAAATTTGGTTCGGATATGACAGCCGATGAAAGTGGTAATCCTAATACCGGAGCAGAATACGATATACGCGCTGTATCGAACATCGCTAACAGTAAAGCCAGAGCTGACCATGTTTTGCGTGTGTCCAGCTCCACGCCACGATTCTATTCAATTGGCAAATGCGTAACCCCAGGTTCATAGGCTGAGCCTGAATTTAGCTAAGTTAAACAAGTCTTGATGCATGGGTGCACAAACATAATGATATTAAAAAAACACACAAAACGAACTAAGGGATTTTCACTCGTCGAGCTCATCATTGTTATAGCGATTATTGGCCTATTGGCGGCTGTGGCTATACCAAGTTATAACAGCTATATGTTGCAATCGCGTCGCGTTGATGCAACGTCGTTTTTAATTGAAGTGGCCAGTGAGCAGGTACGATTTTATTCGGAGTACAATCGCTATAGCGATAAAATGTCTGAGTTGGGCTTTGGCGCAGCAGACACAGCTGAGTCAGATGAGGGTTTTTATACGGTTACTATAACCACTGCTGATAATAACAGTCGTTACTCAGCAACAGCGGCGCCGATGGCGGGTAGTCCTCAGCTAAAGGACGTGGAGTGTGCAAACTTTACGTTAAATTCGTCAGCGCAACGCACAGTCAGTGGAACCTCAACAGCTGAGAGTTGTTGGTAGTATTTCTTAGCCCAACTCGGTTGTAGTCAGTTGCAAATAGCCGAGTTGGGTATTACACGATTCCCTGGCTTTCTAAATAGTCTTCGTAGTTACCGCGATAGTCAGTGTATTTATCTTCACTCAGTTCCACAATTCTGTTTGCCAGTGAGCTAACGAATTCGCGATCGTGGCTCACGAATATAACGGTACCTTCGTACATATCCATTGCCAAGTTTAGCGATTCTATCGATTCCATATCCAAGTGATTGGTTGGTTCGTCGAGGATCATAATGTTTGGCGATTGCAGCATGAGCTTGCCAAACAACAATCGCCCCTGCTCACCGCCTGAAACCACGTTGACCGGCTTTTTAATGTCGTCTTTGTTGAACAATAGCCGGCCCAAAATACCCCGTATGGTTTCTTCATCTTGATCTTCTTTGCCCCAGCGCGTCATCCAGTCGATGATTGTTACATTCGTGGAGAAGTCTTCCGCGTGGTCTTGTGCGAAGTATCCAGTGTTGGCGTTCTCGGTTAGTTTCACATTGCCAGATTTAGGATCTAAATCGCCAACCAATAGTTTGAGTAGAGTGGTTTTGCCAATTCCATTAGGCCCGATGATGCCAACTTTTTCACCAGCCTCTATCATCAGGTTAAGATCTTTTAACACCAGGCCATCGCCGTAGCCTGCGCTAACATTCTCCAATTCAATCGCGTTTCTAAAAAGTTTCTTACCCACTTCAAACCGAATGTACGGATTTTGCCGACTCGATGGTTTGATCTTTTCTATCTGTAGTTTTTCTATTTGTTTTTGTCGCGATGTAGCTTGGCGCGCTTTGGACTTGTTCGCTTTAAAGCGCTGTACGAATGCTTGCAGTTCACCAATTTGCGCTTTCTTCTTGGCGTTGTCAGCGTATAGACGTTCGCGAGCTTGAGTAGAGGCCAACATAAAGTCGTCATAGTTGCCTGGATATACCTGAATGCCACCGTAATCCAAATCTGCCATGTGTGTGCACACACTATTAAGAAAGTGCCGATCGTGCGAAATGATAATCATCGTGCTGTTGCGTTCGTTCAGCACATCTTCCAACCAGCGAATGGTATTGATATCGAGGTTGTTGGTAGGTTCATCGAGCAACAGTATGTCTGGGTCAGCGAATAGGGCCTGTGCCAGTAATACACGCAGTTTTTCACCCGGCGCTACCTCGCTCATAGGGCCTGCGTGCAAGCCCAACTCAATTCCTGCGCCGAGCAATAATTCACCAGCCTTAGCTTCAGCCGAATATCCGTCCAATTCAGCAAACTGAACTTCCAATTCGGCCACTTGCATGCCTTCTTCTTCGCTCATCTCTGGGAGGGAGTAAATGCGTTCCCGTTCTTGCTTTATCTTCCAGAGTTCTTCATAACCCATGATGACGGTATCGAGCACCGTTTGATCTTCGAACGCAAATTGATCTTGCTTCAAAGTTGCATAGCGAGTGTTGGGTTCGAAGGCGACGTTGCCGTGGGATGGTTCAAGATCGCCGCCAAGAATCTTCATGAAGGTGGACTTACCGCTACCGTTGGCGCCAATGAGGCCGTAACGATTGCCTTCACCGAATTTGATAGAAACGTTTTCAAATAAGGGCTTGGCACCAAATTGAATGGTGAGATTGGCAGTAGTGATCACTGGCTTAGAACTTTGAATGGAAAAGATGGTGCTAGTTTATCGGTTTTGCTCAGTTCTGTGGTTATTCTGCGAGCAAACTCTCGGGTTCTGGGCTGGAGAGAAGCAATGACCAGTAGGGGCCTTTGCCCGCCTCGTCAGCTACCTCGCAAGCCATGCCGATGCGAGTTGTTTCGGGGTTGAGTAGCTGCTGACAATCTGTATCGATATCTAGCCAATAGTTAATAATTTCGGCCGCGGTTTGAGGTCCAACACCGATGCTCTCGATAACCTTGTCAGAGTTGATGTTGGCGGCCATGATTCTATCGCTCGTTGACAGGCCGTCACTACCAACAAAAGATTCGAAACTATTTCTTGCCATATCGCGTGCGTGGGAGACGCTGATACTCGCCAATTGTGGATCCCACGTTAGAGGCGTTGGGTTGTAAGCTTGCGGGTTGCTGATGCTGGTCGCACAGGCCCGTCGTGCCGTGCGAAGCTCATCGATTATGCGTGGAGCCCGATCACGGATGCTGCTGGCGGATTCGCAAATACGTTCTCGGTTGCAGTTGTACGAGTTTGAGCAATTGTCGTCGCTCCGGTAAGCGACACAGACATATTGGCCGCATAGCTGCACCGCACCTTGGCAGGCACTTAGAACAAAGCAAGCTAACAAACTAACCCAGACTTTGTTGAAACCGCGACATCGCGTTGTAAAGCTGATTCGCTTCATGATTGATAGTGTAACCTTGATTGCAACAGATCGCATTATTGCAGGTGTCAACTTGTCTTAAATGCAACACAATGTTCGACACACTCGACACTATGCGCATATGAAATTTATCGGGCTCTATCTTGCCACCATTCTCATTTGGGGCTCATCCTGGTTTGTTATCACGTTTCAGATTGGTGTGGTGAACGAATCGGTATCCGTTTTTTATCGCTTCCTGTTGGCCTCTATAATCCTGTTGGTTTTTTGTTTGCTCACGCGTCGCAAATTACACATGGGCCTGTCTGATCATCTGTTCGTCGCTATTCAAGGCTTTTGTTTGTTCTGCTTTAACTATGTGCTTATTTACTATGGCACTGCCTATATTTCATCCGGTTTGGTCGCCGTCGCATTTTCGACTTTAGCTATTTGGAATATCTTTAATGGTGCGTTATTTTTAAAACGTCCGGTCAGGCGAACCGTGCTAGCGGGTGCTGTGATTGGGTTGCTTGGTATCACTTTTGTGTTTGGTGATGAATTTGTTGCAGCAAAAGAAAATGCGAACACCAACGAAGTCGTGATCGGTTTGTTACTGGTGCTGGCTGCGGCCTACAGCGCATCACTGGGAAATATCATATCCGCAAGAAATCAAAGTAAAGGATTATCAGTTATTCAAACCAACGCCTTTGGTACCTTGTATGGATGTTTGATTATGCTGATTTATGGTTTGTTCTTAGGCGCCGATTTCAATATTGAATGGACCATGCCTTATACCTTGTCGTTGGTGTATCTGGCGGTGTTTGGCACTATCATCGCGTTCGGTGCCTATTTAAGCTTGGTCGGGCAAATTGGTGCTGATAAAGCCGCTTATGCAATGGTGTTATTTCCTATTGTTGCGCTACTTATCAGTACGGTTTTCGAAGGTTTTATCTGGACACCGTTAGCGTTAGTTGGTGTTGGTTTGGTGGTTATCGGAAATGTTGCTGTTATCGGTGGGCGACAAATTTCGCAATTTTTCAAAACAGGGCGGGAAGGTGCTATTTAGTTCGTCTTATGCTCTGGGTGAGCAACCGACTAGCGTAAGCCGTGCTAGTCGGTTGGAATGCAAGTCTAGTCTTTTAATACAAAAGATACTTTCATAGTGACGCGGTATTCTTTGATCTTGCCACCGTCAACAATGGCTTTTTGGTCTTTAACCCAAACACTTTTAATATTCTTTAGGGTTTTATCGGCACGCTTAACACCTTCTTCTACCGCGTCATCGAAGCCTTTGGTAGATGAAGCAATAATTTCGGTGACTTTAGCAACTGACATAACAACATCCTCTATAACAAATGAATTAAAGTAAGGACACGGTATGTGTCCCGTGCTCTCAATTATATCAGGCACCCACGGAATAGAATGCAACATGAACGATACACTTTCACAATCAAAATCAATCGACAAATCTATTTTTGATAAAGTCATTGAGCGCGAACATACCGGTAGCCTGAAATGGGACAAGTATGCGGGTAAAGACGTCCTGCCTATGTGGGTGGCCGACATGGATTTCGCTATAGCGGAACCTATTCATAAAGCATTGGTCGAACGTTTGGCGCATCCTATCTTTGGCTACACCAAGCAAAGCGATGCGTTCAAAGCTGCTATTTGCGACCACCTAAAAAAAGAATATAACTGGGCCATCGATGCGGATTGGCTTGTCTTTATACCGGGTGTTGTTACGGGGTTGGCTGTTAGTTGCCGCGCTTTTTGTGAAGACAACGATAAGGTGATGGTTAACCCCCCCATCTACCATCACTTTTACGATTCGCATGAAGGTAAGCGACAGAGCCTAACAAAGGTGCCCTTACATAAAGTAGATGAAAGATGGACTTACGACTTTGAACGCATGAAGGCTGCGTGCGGTAAAGACCTAAGCATGATCATGATGTGCACGCCACATAACCCAACTGGCACGGTATTTACGCGAGAAGAACTGGCTCAAGTTGGCGAAATGTGTGCACAGAACAATATGACCATCATTTCTGATGAAATTCACTGTGACCTGGTGATTGACGGGAAATCACAGCACGTACCAACCGCTGTTGCCTGTCCTGAACAGGCTGACCGTATAGTGACTCTCATGAGCGCCAGTAAAACCTGGAACCTGGCTGGGCTCAACGCATCGTTCGCGGTTATATCGAATCCAGAGCTAAGAGAAAAGTTTACCCAGGCTGCTCAGTCAATTGTGGCGCCCACGCCACCACTTGCTATGGTTGCAACTGAAGCTGCATTAACTCAGGGTGGTCCATGGCGTAAGGCCTTGCTTGAATACTTGCTCGACAACTACAAGATCATCGAAGAAGAATTGGAATCCATTCCTGGCTTGAAATTAGAGCCATTGCAAGCGACTTATCTTGCATGGATAGATGCTACGGAGCTGGGCCTGAAAAATACGGCCGAGTACTTTGAACAACATGGTGTTGGTTTGTCCAGCGGTGAGCAGTTTGGTCAACCGCACTATGTCCGTTTGAATTTTGCTTGCCCGGCGTCTGTTCTGCGCGACGGTTTGTCACGAATTCGTAACGCGGTTGCTAGTTTATAAGCTGTGTGTTGCTTAATCTATACGGGCAACAGCAATTCTTTGTCATCTAGCGCTTTGAATAAATTCATGGTCATTCTGGCGGTCGCACCCCACAGAGTTTCGCCGTCATATTCGTTGTAGACAATGATTGGGTGCCTAAGCGCAGATTGTTTATCGATATCTTTGCGCGCACGCATTGTGTAGTTATTGGAGTCGCGTAACCACGCAATTGGAATTAGAAACGCGCGCGCCACTTCAGACTCTTCCAAGCTTAAATTTGACGGCCATTGCATAAGGCCAACCACAGGCGTTACGCGGTAATGGCTGATGGTGAAATATGGATTAAGCTCTGCGATGATTTTTATACGCTCAGTCGATACGCCAATCTCTTCGGTGGTCTCTCTGAGTGCTGTGGCTGTGGCGCTCGCATCCCCCGCTTCTTTTGCACCGCCCGGAAATGCAACTTGTCCGCTATGCCGGTCTTGATCGTTTGTTGCGCGACGAATAAACAGCAAATGCCATTGATCGTCTGTTCTGACAAGCGGCAAAAGTACCGCCGCCTCGCGCTGCTTCTTGCCCTGTTCGAACACCTGTGCGCCGTCTTCTACGTCGGCGTTGCGGTGCAGTCCACTTTTGTCGGCATCTTGCAATATAGGTAAGTCTTTAACTGTCATCGCTGCTCAGAATGGGTCATATATAGGAACGCTGTTGGGTGATACACAATGTAGGTGCATTTCTGACCTTTCCAATGATAGTACCGATTTCGAGATGCGAAATCGAGCACAGATAATATTAATTGCTGTTTATTCAACCTGTTTTGGGTAAGTTGCATCGTTATAGGGTGCGCCGCGCTTAGCGGTTCGGTACTTCATCGCTGGCTAATCGTCCATATAACCGAACCGTCCAAAATTGATCTCTAAACCACACTTTGTCACGCTGAGTCCCTTCATGCTGAAAGCCGTTTTTTAACAACACTTTTTCGGACGCTACATTTTCCTCGTTTGCCCAAGCTTCTAATCGGTTTAATGCCAGTACGTTATGCGCATAATCAACCACAGTGTGCAGGGCGTCAGTGGCGTACCCTTTATTCCAGTGATCAGGATGCAATTCATAGCCGATCACACCGCATTTGGTTTTCTTTTCAATACTGTTTATACGAATACCGCCAAGAATGGATTGATCTTCACGCGATGTAATGATCCAGCCAACACCGGTTTTACGAGGGTGCAACTTTGACATGTAGCTAACAAAACGTTCACTGCGCTTTACGGTAGGTTGGTGCGGTACGTCAGAGTACTGTGATGTTTCTGGGCAAGATAGAATTTTGTGATAGTCGGCTGCGTCTTTGAGTGTTGCCTTGCGCAACACTAGTCTGTTGGTTGTGAGAGTTGGAAATGGCTCTATTGTTAGAATGCCCAAATCAGTTCCCTTTCATTAATGTTGTGCTCAGTTACGTAGTATTTTTGCCAGTTGGCTAAGTCAAACGATTACGTTTCTTTTTGCACCGTGTGCATTGCTCCACGGTTACTAGGTGTCCCAACTTAACATCGAACTGTTGTTCTTTTATAATCTTCCATTTATGGTGATTGTTTTTGCACATGATATTGCCGCCGCTCGGCTTCTTCTTTTTAAACGGCAGGATATTGCTCATGATTTCTTTTGTACAACATGTTGCAGTGGCCGGAGGTTAATTTCTTCCAGCACAGCGTTATCAGGAGAATGCAACATACTCATAACCGCGTTGGCAACATCGTCTGCTTGCAGAGCGTGTTGTTCAGCGTTGCCTGGTTCGAACGCAAGCTCATTGAAAAAGTCGGTCCTGACCATGCCAGGGTTGATAATACCAACATGACAATTAGCACTGGCGCACTCAGCACGTAGCGCCTGAGCGGCTCCACGTAGTCCAAATTTGGCCGCGCTGTACACGCTGCCGAATCGACCGGCTTGCACGGCGGATTCAGATGCAATAAAAATGATGTCGCTTCTGGCCTGTTTGCGCAGCGATGGAATAAGTGACCTAAGCAGGATCAATGGGCTTATAAGGTTAAGGTGAATGCTTTGTTCAATTTGCAAGGCTGAGAAATTTTCCAAAGCGCCAAATTGACCGGAACCGGCATTGCAAACAACTGCATCGAGCTTGGCAAAAGGTGCTGCCAAAGCTGAATCAGTTTGCATTTGCTTTGCAAGATCGCTGGTTGTGGCGAGCTCTGATAGATCGGCACTGTGCTGATACAGGTTTGATTGCGTATCGATGCGTGAACGTGACACGCCGATAACGCTATGCCCTGCACTGAGTAAGGTTTTTGTGGCTGCCAAGCCTATGCCTTTCGAATGTCCGGTGACAAGAACCGTTCTCATGACACGCTAACGCAGGGGAAGTACTGGTCGGGGGTTATGTAGTCTTGCAACCGAGTCTCGCAAAAATTTAACAAGCTGGATTCGGTTTGTTCATCGTAGGACAACATGTTATCGCGCATGTTAGTGCTCGCCGCCAGCAACTTTGACTCTGGATACAGCCTGATCATTTTTTTGAAAAACTGTTTCGGTAATCGAAACGGACCTAGGCTAACCGAGTGGATGGCGGATCGGTTGAGTTCTTTAAATACTTGCTCAAATAAGTCACTGTAGAGTTGTTGGTAGTTGTCAGCTTTTAATAACGGGTCGAATCGTAAGCCTATATGCCAACCATGATCCTGTAAGGATTTAAGCGCAGAAATTCGCTTCGCTAAGCTTGGCGTTTTGTGTTCTTCGGCGCTCACAACTTCTTCTGGCGATAGGCTGTAAGCAATAACACAGTTGTCTAGCGCGGGTCGTGCGAGCAAGTTTCTAATTTGCGTACTTTTGGTTCGAATTTCCAAATTGGCCTTGGGCGTCATACTGAAATTGTCCAGGCAAGTTTCGATGAATCGAGTCATGGGTTCCAGTGCGAGTGAGTCGCAGTCGTAGCCTGAAAAAAACCAGCTTGGCGATGAATTGAGATCGGTTGTGCGTTTGATGTCCTCGAAGAAGTCGTCGTAGTTAACAAACACAACGTAGTTTGCAGAGCGATACATGCCTTGCAAAAAACAATAACGGCAGTCATAGATGCAATTGAGCATGTGTGAAAAGTAGTAGTTGTTTTCACCACCAATGTGATAACCCGGTGGCGTTTCGATCACTCGATTGCCGTGTTTGTGCGCAAGTATTAACGCAGGATTTCTTTTTTGTACTCTAAAGTTTTGTGCAGGCGCGTTAAACACATCGGTGTAACGATCAACCAACACATGTCGTGCATTCGGATAGCGACTCAGAATGTTTTGTGTGCGGGAAAGTGAAAGTACGTCGCGCTCTATGTAAATCGTGTCCATTAGTATGCGAGCTATCCTTGCGCCGTTAGTAAGTCACAGCTGCGCTGTCTATTTTAGATAGCAACATTTTTCTTATATCTTTCGCATTGTTGTATTTCTCCAACGCTTGGGCATTTGGTACTTCGTTAAACAAGGCATTGTATCGATGCAACAGTTGCTTGAGACTATGGCGCTCGGTAGCGGTGTAATGCACTCGGTTAGTGAGTGCGTGGCTTAATGCCTCAACAGCGCTTGTGCTTGGCAATGCATCGAAAGGCAAAGCATGCATCAGCTTTTCCACTGTAGGAATTGCCTCTTTTATACTGGCTGATGCGCTTTTGGCTGTAATGGTGTCTAGCGTCGATTCAGCATTATCTGAAACCACTTTTACACAGTGCACAAATGCTAAATCGAGTACTTTGCTAGCCGCGTTGAAAATACCGGAGGCTTCCATATCGAATGCAAGCTCTTGCGTATAGTTGCTAGACGGTTTGTCGACAGTGCACACCTGAATTGACGCCACATCCGGCAAGCGGTTCACCGCTGGCAAATGAGGGAACCATTGTTGAGCGCTAGCTTGGTCCTGAACCCCGTGGGCAAGCAGCGTCTCGCCCAAGGTCCGGTCACTACCGGCTATGCCAACGTTAATGATTGCAACAACGTCTGGCAAACTTTGCAACATGGCCGCGGTGCGTGCTGCGGCATTGAGTTTGCCAACGCCACATTGCAGTAGGTATGCAGATTCGCCCTGATGAAGCCGCAAATGCGAGTGCCCAATGGCCCGCATACCAAAGTAGGTAATTAGCGGACGGGCTTCAGCTGGGAGCGCTGTGATTAAACAAATTGATGGCATTCGGCTATTGTAACGGTTTGGCGGCTGCGCGCGTTACCGTTACACTGTGAGAATCAAACGTGGAAGACATTAAACATGCTTATCAGTAATTTAGAAATTTTGCCTAATCACCGCATCGTGCGCCATTTGGGCCTGGTGCAGGGCAGTTCTGTGCGCTCCAAACACGTCGGGCGCGACATCATGGCCTCGTTGAAAAATATTTTCGGTGGCGAATTGTTGGGATATACCGAGTTGCTGCAAGAATCTCGTGAGGAAGCTACCGAACGATTGCTTGCGCAAGCACAAAAAATTGGCGCGAATGCGGTGTTGAATGTACGTTACAGCACATCAAGTATTGCCGCGGGTGCAGCGGAGATATTCGTTTACGGCACAGCTGTAGAGATTGTCGCCGATGATTAATGTAATCGGATTTGTACTGCTGCTTGTCGTTGGGTACTTGTTCGGTAAGTATTTTGAAAAACGACACTATAAAAGCATCATCAAACGGGAAGAGCAATTTAATCAATTGCCAGCCATTGCCACGAAGTACCCGCCGCAAGATCAGGTCTATCAGCAGCAGTTGGTCAGTGGAGGGGTGGTGATTGCATCCGATTACTTCAAATCATTTGTTGCTGGTTTGATTAATGTTTTTGGTGGCCGTGTAACACCGTTCGAATCGATGTTGGATAGAGGTCGACGCGAAGCGATTTTGCGCATGAAACAAAACGCGCAAGCCCACAACGCGAATTATGTATTTAATGTAAAGCTGGAAACCAGCCGAATCGCCACCGGACGTCTAGGGGCCATTGAAGTATTGGCTTACGGTACGGCGATGATTCCAGCGATAAACCCAATCTCTGCGGAGCAGGATCAACCCTCAGCAACTCCAGGAGCGTAGCGGATTATGCGCTACGAAAACAAACAAGCGCCAGAAGGGATAAATGTCTCTAAAGTCCATCCACTTAAACAGTTTGCTATCTTGGTTATAGCGTCTGTCGCTCTACTATTGGCTCTGGTTTTGGTGCTTCAGTTTGCTGGTAGCGCGGTGGCCAAACGTATCCCATTCAAGTACGAAGTCCAGTTATCGCAAAAATTTGATATCGCACTTTCCACACCTGATGCACCAGAAGAAATCGTCACCTACCTTAATGATCTGGCGGACCGGCTGGCGCCGGGTTTGGATTTGATTGATGATTTTGACGTGCAAGTGCATTATCGCGAAGAGGATGTGTTTAACGCCTTTGCAACCCTTGGTGGCAATTTGCTGTTCTATCGTGAATTGTTAAGGCAAATGCCGCATGAAAACGCATTGGCGATGGTCATGGCACACGAAATGGCGCACATTAATCACCGGGATCCGATTTCCGGTTTAGGCGGTGGTGTGGTCAGCGCGATTGGCGTTGCCATGGTTACCGGGCGTTCGGGTATGGCCGAACAGGCGTTTAGTCAAACGAGCTTGTTAGCAGGCATGCAATTCACTCGGCAAATGGAGAGTGCAGCCGATACAGCAGCGCTTTCAGCGGTGAATCAACTCTACGGCCATGTTAATGGCGCTGGAGTGTTGTTTGAACTGATTGGTGATATTAAAGCTGATAGTGATGCAGTGCCGGATTGGCTGGAACGTATATCGGTCACGCACCCATTGAGTAAAGATCGTGTGGCGGCGATAAAAAGCCTTGCTTTGCACAATGGCTGGTCGGAAATGGGGGAGCTAACGAAATTGCCTGATGCATTTAATGATTGGTTACGTCAATAGCCCGTCGAAGATTTCCTAACACCCCGAATACATACACCCTTTGGATTATTGCGCATTCACCCATCGATCTATTAAAAAACGCGCAATAGAATCCGGGCGCGGAAGTTGAAATTCATAGTTCTCATCTCCCCAGGTGCCAAACGTTTTTAGCTGCTCGGCATTAAACCATTGAGCGTCTTCAAGCTCATCTGGATCGATCGTTATATCCTTTGTTGTTGCTGTCGCTTCAAAACCTAACATGATTGAGCGCGGGAATGGCCAAGGTTGCGATGCAATGTAGCGAACATCTTCTGTGCGAATATTCGCTTCCTCAAAAACTTCACGTTGCACCGCTTGTTCAAGGCTTTCGCCTGTTTCAACAAAACCTGCAAGGGTTGAAAATACACCCGGTGGCCAGGCTTGATTTCTACCAAGTAAGCACAGCGCTGGTGAATCTGTTGTTGCCGGCAGTGTCACTAGCATAATCACGGCTGGGTCGGTGCGTGGAAACGCTTGGTGCTTACAATTATCGTTATCGCATACTTTTATGTGCCCGGCATTGATACTGTGTAAAGGTCGTGAGCAGCTACTGCAAAATTTAACCGTGTCATGCCAATACACAATGCCTCTGGCGTATGCCATTAACGCGCCTTCATCGGCTAACAGGGTGGGGCCGATAATGCGCAGGTCGTCGAAACGGATATTGTTGTGTTCGGGGTAAATACTTTGTGCCAGCGTCGTCCACTGCGTTAGATCATTTTCATCAATTGAGGAAATGCTCAAGGCGAAAAACGGTTGTTCACCGATCAAGCCAAGAAAGATAGTGTTGTCTTTGCCGGTCAAGCTGTGTGAGCTTGGAATGCTTAATTTTTCCGGAATTGCGTCACGGCCTTCACCCACAAGCAGTTTGCCATTCCAAACCGGTAGTAATTGGGCATTGCTTTGCGCGTAGAGCTCGTTTTGCTTTGCCTGGTCTTTTCTGAGGTGGTCGGCGCGGTCAAGCTGGGCGTGGGTGTAGAACATGTGTCGTTATTATTTAAGCTTCGTCCATTGCAGTATAACGATGAATTGAGGCACTATTTGCCCTATCGGCAAAAGCGTTGCCAATTTCTTAACAACCGACTGTATAAACTATGAGTGTGTTGCAACTCAGTTCTGCTTTACATCAAACTGGTACTGGCCTTAAAGCTGATCTGAGTAACGACTATCACTTGCAGATCGACGTATTAGAGCCTTGGTTGTGCAGGGTGGCGATTACGCCTGCCACAGAAAAATTTCTACCCAACACGTGGATGATTGGTCCGCCTGATCACGAGTTTGCATGGGAAGGTAGGCGTCGGCTCGCTACTGATGGTTTTGGTTGCCCCGACGTGTCGCTCTGCGCCGATGAGCTGTGCCTTCGTAGCGAGAGCTTCAACATTCATGTGCAAGCCACACCTTTTGCGATTAATATCGACCGTCGCCATGGTGAGAGCATACAAGCTCTGGCGCATGATCGGCCCATTGCCGCTTACCGCATGCTCAGTGGTCGAGGTTTGATTCAACATGCGCAAACCAGAGAGCTTGATAGCTTGCATCTTGGGCTTGGGGACAAGGCGGGTAATTTAGATCGAACCGGAAAACGCTTTCGTGTGCTGCAAACCGATGCGCTTGGGTATAACGCGCAAGACTCCGACCCTCTATACAAGCATGTTCCGTGGGTAATCACTGGCAACAATGAAAAAGGCTACTGTGGTATTTTCTATGATTCGTTTGCTGAACTGAATATAGATCTAGGAGCCGAACACTCGAACTACCACAAACACTATCGCCATGTAGAAGTGTTCGAAAACGCATTAGTGTATTACCTTGTCGATGGCCCTTCTTTAGAAGAACTAACCCGTCGTTTTCAGTTGTTAGTCGGTAAGCCCCATTTGCAGCCGCGTTGGTCAATGGGTTTTGC
The DNA here is from genome assembly GCA_938035945.1 of uncultured Granulosicoccaceae bacterium. GTDB lineage: Bacteria > Pseudomonadota > Gammaproteobacteria > Granulosicoccales > Granulosicoccaceae > Granulosicoccus. The sequence continues at coordinate 37,127 of CALHOU010000099.1, read as the reverse complement.
TCACACCTCCATGCATTTAGCTGATGCAGACGATGCGCAGGCGGCCATGTTGAATTTTGTTGATCAGTGCCAACAGCGCTCGGTACCGCTGAGTGCTCTGCACTCAGGGTCTGGTTACACCACGCGCGATGATGGACGACGTTATGTGTTTACCTGGAACACGAAAAAGTTTCCCGATCGTGATGCATTTTTTGATGCGATAGAAAAAGCCGGCCTGCACACTTGCGCAAACATTAAACCAGTTTTACTCAAGGAACACCCACTGTTTGATGAGGTGGCACAGTTTGGTGGCTTTATAAAAGACGCAAACGCGCAACCCGCCATCGAAATGTTTTGGGGTGGCTTGGGCGCAAGCTTGGATTTTACCAATCCTCAAACTGTTGCCTGGTGGCAAGCCGGAGTGACTGAACAAGTCTTAAAAGCTGGATTCAGTTCAACATGGAACGACAATAACGAGTGTGAAATCTGGGACGAGCAAGCCACGGTTCATGGGTTTGGTAAACCGATAAAAGCGATGGACGTGCGACCGGTGCATGCTCTACTTATGTTACGCGCAAGCTTTGAAGCAGCGCTCAAGCTTGCGCCTGCAAAACGACCCTATACGATTTCAAGAGCAGGTCCTGTGGGTATTGCTCGCTATGCACAAACTTGGAGTGGTGATAACTACACTTCGTGGCATACCCTGCATTGGAATCTAGCGAATGGATTGTCGATGACTTTGTCAGGTTTGCCCTTTGTTGGCCATGACATTGGTGGGTTTGATGGCCCGAAACCCTCAGCTGAATTGTTGTGTCGTTGGGTAGAGATGATGTGCCTACACCCTCGCGCTGTGATGAATTCATGGAAGCCAGAAGAGATCAACCCGGCAACCTTGCCGTGGATGCATGAGGCCGTAGAGCAACATATTATCGATGTGCTTAATTTGCGTTATCGCTTTTTGCCTTGGTTGTATCACCTCAGTTGGTGCTCGCATGCAAATGCTGAAGCCTGCATCGCGCCGATGATGTTGTATTTTAAAGATGAGGCGTGTATTAATGATCACACGCAGTTTATGCTCGGCAAACAAGTATTGGTTGCACCAATTACCGAACAAGGTGCGCTGAGTCGTGATGTTTATTTGCCGCACGTCGATGGTGGTTGGTACGAATACGATGCGCATACGGGTAAAGCTTCACACTACCTGGGTGCACAAACAGTTCATGTTGATGCGCCATTGGGACGGTTCCCACTGTTTGTAAGAGCCGGTTCCATTCTTCCAATGGCCAAAACATGGGATGCGTTATCGCCACACGATGCAAAACAGATTGAACTCACCGCGTTTTTAGATGAAACAAGTAATATGCTTTCGTCCCAATTATTCTATGACGATGGCGAGTCATGGGCTTATCAGTCGCAAGATGCGTCTCTGTTGCAATTGGTCGTGAACACCGATCAAAAAAACGTTAGCGTGGATGTCAGTGAGACTTGGTCGGGTGCGTCGCGACCAGAACTCTGCGTGTCCGTGATTGGACTCGGTGATCGAGCTGTTAGCGTCAACCTGCCTTAACCGTTACATGGAATAACACTATGAAAATCCAATCGCTCGATACATATGTCGTGGGTAATCCACCACCGCACTATGGTGGGCAGTATTTTATCTTCGTGCGCTTAGTGACCGATGATGGTATTGAGGGGTTTGGCGAAGTCTACACGGCAACGTTTAGTCCTCAAGTTGTGGAATCGATGATTCGTGATGTGTTTGAGCATCATTTTCTTGATGCAGACCCGTTCCATATCGAACGTCTATGGCGCCGTGTGTATGGTCGTGGCTATACGCTAAGGCCAGATATATCGTTAATAAGTGTGCTTAGTGGTTTGGAAACAGCGTGCTGGGATATTGTCGGTAAGTCGGTTAATAAACCAGTGTATGAATTGTTGGGAGGTAAGGTCCATGATCGACTGCGCAGCTACACATACATCTATCCACGTGAAGGTGAAGATGAATCCGTTTATAGCGATCCTGATCTGGCAGCTGAACGCGCTTTAGAATATATAGAAATGGGTTTTACCGCATTGAAGTTTGACCCGGCCGGACCATACTCTGTATACGATGGTCGGCAACCTTCCTTAACTGAGCTTGACCGTTCAGAGCGTTTTATCAAAACCTTGCGTAAGGCGGTAGGTACTCGGGCCGATCTTTTGTTTGGCACGCACGGTCAATTTACTGCATCCGGAGCCATTCGTTTAGCTAAGCGTTTAGAAAGCAGTGACCCTTTATGGTTTGAAGAGCCAATACCGCCTGATAACCCGAAGGAGATGGCACGCGTAGCGCGACAAACCTCGATACCAATCGCAACGGGCGAGCGCTTAACCACCAAGTATGAATTTGCTCGTGTGCTGGAGAATGAGGCAGCATCCATCCTGCAAATGGCATTAGGCCGTGTTGGTGGTTTACTTGAAGGGAAGAAAATCGCCAGTATGGCAGAGACCTATCATGCACTGATAGCACCTCATCTTTATTGTGGACCGATAGAAGGAGCAGCCAATGCTCAGCTCGCAACCTGCACGCCCAACTTTTTGATATTGGAAAGCATCGAACGCTGGGGTGGATTTCATGCAAAGATTCTGCGCTCACCCATGCAGTGGGAAGAGGGCTATGTGATTCCATCGACCGAGCCTGGTATAGGTGCAGAACTTAATATTGACGTAGCTCTAGCTCATCCCTATACCGGAACGAAATTGCATTTGAATATGGCAGAAGAGCCGATTTTGCCTTGAATGCTTAGGCCTTAAACGCTAAGGCCTTAAACGCTTAGAAAGTCCACTAAGGTCGTGATGCGCTATAGCGATGCATCATGCTGTAGAAATACAACTTATGCAGTCCGCGTTTTATCACGCTGATTAAACCCGATGTTTTTTTATCGGGTTTTTCAAAGCGCAGGCGAACCAGGTCATCACCGAGTGTGCGAATCATAGGCACATGAGCCAGCTGTATCGATGCGCGATCAATAAACTCATTAGGTGTTTCGGTAGGCTTACGGCTCACACCTAAGCGGCCAAGCATTTTTACGTAGCGGTACCACAGTTTATCTTCCAGTGTTTTCGCACCGCTGCCAACGAGCGGAAAGCCAAGAACCGCTAGGCACCAAAGTGCGGTTATAAATAATACGGCAATGGTAATTTGCCACAGTTTTAATTTTGGCAAACCCAGCTTTTCCCAGATTTTATATTGCGACTCGTTGTTAAAGTTAACCACCAGTCGTTGCCAGTCGTGGTTCATTTCATCAATGCTGAGCTTGAGCCGCTTCAACCAGGCGTTACCCTGACGCGCCATCAGTGGTATGGGCTCGCCAGCGCCTAAGGCTGCTGCCATATTTGTATCTACTCTGGCAGGTGCTACCGCGCCGGTTGGGTCGTAACGCACCCAGCGGCCATTTAAATACGCTTCGGCCCAGGCATGCGCATCGGATTGGCGAACAATCATATAGTTGCCATTCATTTCACCACCAAGGTAGCCTGTTACAACACGTGCAGGGATTCCGGCGGCACGTAGCAACACGACATAGGCCGATGCGTAGTGTTCGCAAAAGCCGTTTCGTGTTGAGAATAAAAACTCATCGACCGGATTGTCACCGAGTAAACTTGGTTGCAAGGTATAGTGGAAATTCTCTTTGTTAAAGTGCCGTAGTACCGCATCGGCGTAGTCTTTGTTGCTACGCGAATTTGCTCGAAGTTTGGTTGCAAACGCAACGGTTTGTGGGTTTTTGCCGCTGAGTAGTGTCAGCTTGGCGCTGGGTCGGCTTGGTGGTTCAAACTCACGCGATAGCGATGATTTTTGAACGTATCGCATGACCTGCGTAACCGGCTCTGCGCTTTTTAACTGTAAATCGTAAGTTAGGTGCGCAAGCGTTCGGCCATCTGCTGGGTCTGCGGTATCGGACATGGGTAAAGATGCAGGATGATCAAGCGCAAATAACCAACGCTGTTGTGTTGGCTGCATCATCACCGTGTAGTGGATATCCTCTTTGGCAAAGGTGTTAGAGACACGAATTTTTCTTGAGTGTTTTTCGATAGTCCATTCGCGGCCGTCGAATTGACTCATCACCGGTCCGCGCCAATAGCGTTCTGCAGCCGGTGGAGGTGGCCCGTTGAATTCAACACGAAATGCCACGGCGTCTGATCGCGATAAGTTTCCGATCGACCCCGGCGCCATTGAATCCGATAATCCTGTTGTGCCAGCCGCATCATCGGGTAAAGACCACAACGGACCCGGTAGTCGAGGAAACACAACAAACAACAATGCCGCCAGCGGTGCACCTTGTAACAGTAATTTTCCAACCATGCGGATATTGTTTTTCGTGCTCGGTGCGTTAGTCGAGTCGCGAATCACGGCCAGTGCATTGCCCAAGGCTAATACCGCAGGCAGTGTGATTAAAGCAGACAGAATAGACTGCGAGTAAAAGTACTGCGTTAGTAACAGAAATCCTGCCAGGCATAACAATAAAGTTGAATCGGATGATTTCCTTACTTCGGCGAATTTGGCTGATACCAAGATAAACAAAAACGCAACGCACGGATCTCGACCAAGAAAATAGCCGTAGTGCATGCGTACCAATATGGCACCACCGAGTGCAATGGCGGTCATGCCGATGGGTGATAACACAGCATTAATGGCGGCTGAATTTTTATGGTGCGCAACCAGTTTTAAGGCAACTATACCAACGCCTATTGCGCTGACCCAGATCGGTAAATGCAACACGTGTGGCAGTTGCGAAAGGAATAGCAAAGCGGCCAATGCATACAAAGCGCGCTTGTCCAAACGTACGGGTATATTGTCTTTCTGGCGTTTTTGCCACAACTTTCTCACGAGCTTAGCCCGTATTGACCCAAAGCAATAAGCGCGCGTTGCTTATGGGTTGGGCCTGAACCCAGTTCCAATTGTGTTGTTTCTAAATCGAACGAGTAATCCGCACCAGTTTTCTCTGCCAGCATGACCCAAGCGGTAAGTCTGGAAAGCTGCTGCTCGGTTTCCTGCAGTCCGGTTTGGCTTAAACTGAAGTGGGTTTCACCACCGGCGTTCTCATCTTCAAATGTTTTGACGTACAAACCTTGCCCGCGAGCGGCAGCTTTCCATGCGATAGATGAAATCGAATCCCCAGCATGGTATTCGCGCACGCCCGAGATATCACCTTGATTTGATTTATGGACGTTCTCTCCAGGTGCATCCATGCTTCTTGATGGTAATGGCGGTGGTGAGCTTTCAGGTTTGGGGTACACGATCGCTTGTTCACCACTGTGCACATAACACCACGTACGCCATAATCCGAGTGGGTAAGTGGATGTGATCGTGATGCGTCCAAGCTTTCGCCAGCCACGCTCTGCTGTGGATTTAATCAGCAAGGCTTGCGTGCTTTCACCGGACTTTACATCTACAACATCTGATGCATCGTTCGCTTTAAGCAATATGCCGACGCGATCAAGCTTTGAATTGTTCTTAACCGACACATTAAAATGCACGCGCTCACCGGCAAATGCATTTTCAGAGCTAATCTTTGCGCAAGTAATACCAGCAACGTTTCGATACGTGTGCAACAGCGATGCGGCAAATAAGCCGGTCAATAAGAAGCACAAGGCATAGCCTAAGCTTAATGCATAGTTTACCGACGCGATAAGCATAATGAGCAGCGAACATATAAACGCCAGTCCACGTCTGGTGGGCAGTATATAAATACGCTGATGTTCGATATCCAGCGGTAGAATATCTTCTGGGCGCGTGCGAAACAATCGTTGCTTGAACGATGAAGGTTGCGGCGTTGCGCTTATAGTGCTCATGTTTGAGTGTCGCGTCCGTGTGGCTATAGCAGCTCTTAAGGCGATGGAACGCTGTTTAGGATTTCCATTGCGGCTGCATTGCCTGTACTAACGCGTCCGGTTAGGCGATGGCCTGCCAGAGCGGGGAAAGCACGTTGAACATCATCTGGGAGCACATGGTTTCGGTTGTCAATATAAGCGATCGATTTACTCAATCGCACAAGGCTTAAACCGGCACGTGAGCTTAAACCCGAACCACCCTCACGTGAACGTAACAGCAGTGCTTGAATGTAGTCGTAGATTGAATCCGATATATGTGTTTGCTGGGAATCAGCACTCCATTGTTCAATTTGTTCAGCGCTGGCTACAGGCTTTAGTTTGCTGATTAAAGAACGTTTATCACCGGCTTGCATTAAGGCGCGTTCGGTTGCAGGGTCAGGATAACCTAGGGCAATTCCTACCAAAAAACGATCAAGCTGTGATTCTGGTAGTGGGTAGGCGCCGAGTTGTTCAACCGGATTCTGGGTTGCAATAACGAAGAACTCTTGGGGTAAGTCATAGGTATGACCATCGACCGAGATTTGCCGTTCTTCCATTGCTTCAAGCAAAGCACTTTGTGCTTTTGGAGGTGCGCGATTAATTTCATCAGCCAACAGTACCGATGTAAAAATAGGCCCTTCGCGAAAATCAAATGCTTGCGTCTGTGAATTAAATATCGACACGCCAACAATGTCGGCAGGGAGTAAGTCGCTGGTAAACTGCACGCGATTCCATTTTAGCCCCATGCTGACACCCAAGGCTTGGGCCAGGGTGGTTTTGCCGGTACCGGGCACATCTTCAATTAATAAATGGCCTTTGGCTAACATACAGGCAACAGAAAGTTCCAACTGCTCGCGCTTGCCCATTAAAATGGTTTCCAACTGCGCCAAAACCAATGAAATGTCGCCCTGGTTATCCACGGGAAGCGTTTGTGCTGTGTTGATCATATTAGCCAATAATAGGTGATGTCGCTTACAGGGTTTATCGGCCAATTCTGGCTACGCTAACGCCGCAAACGTACTTAGACACAAGCTCGATGTTTTACGCTTATTGGCTTTGTGGACAGTTGCGCAAAACCTTGTGTCAATGCAGTCGATACCTATCAATAGAACGCAGCTAAACAGGCGTCTCGGGTTAAGCTATCGCCTGCGCGACCAGCCTGTACTTGTTTAATATCGGACATGGTTCTCAAAATTAATGACTTTTAAGAAACTACCTAGCTTGGCGCCACTTGCGTTATGTGTCTTTGGTTTAACGCCAAGCCATGCCGATGTGGTTCGCACGGCACCAGAGCCACTGATCAATCCTGCCGTGGGCGGTAAGTGGGGCGATGTCTATGATTGGCCGCTGGTAGCCATACATGCGGCCCTGTTGCCTAACGGAAAAGTATTGGCGTGGGATGCAACGCCTGATGATGCCGATGATGACCCGCATACCACAGATAATTACACCACCCGCGTCACGCTGTGGGATCCAGTTACGGACATTCATGTAGAAACTAACAACGATACCGATACGGATTTATTTTGCGCAGGCTCTGCGCATTTATGGGATGGGCGAATCGTATTTGCCGGTGGTGATGGTGCTCGCGCTGGCGCAAATGGCCCGTTGGCTAATAGCAATATTTATAATCCTGTATCAAACACTTGGCACCGCACCGAAAACATGAATGCGCCGCGTTGGTATTCATCGGTAGCAGCATTATCTAACGGTGAAATGCTTACACTGGGTGGTCGTTATGAACCCTCACCCCTAGGTGAAGTGTTTCAGTTTGATCAAACTTGGCGAGCGCTGGTCAGTACGTATCCGATCGATCTCACGATTGATTATCAATGGTTGCAGCAAACACCTGAAGGCAGTGTTATTTCATTTGGCCCTTCAAATTTATTGCTTGATATCGATACCAAAGGCTTAGGTGTGTTTACACCGCAAACCGCGCGCGACGACATCGAAGAGCGCGACTATGGTAGCTATGCCATGTATGACGTTGGAAAGATCCTCGTCGCAGGTGGTGCAGTTGGATTGACGTCGTCTGTGATCATCGATACAGCAACGCACCAGACAACCGACACAGCGCCGCTAAATCACGGGCGTAGACAGGGCAATCTAACGATACTTGCAGACGGTACAGTGTTGGCAACGGGTGGTAATGACGATGGCTCGCAATACTATAGCCCTACCGCAAAGGTGTTAACACCTGAAATTTGGGACCCGCAAACTGGCTTATGGACAGAGCAAAATATCATGCCAACCGATCGGCAATACCATTCTATTGCTTTGTTGTTGCCTGATGGTCAAGTGCTATCAGCCGGTGGTGGCATTTGTGGTGACTGTTATCGGCTCGGTTATGAAGAGCGCAGCGGTGAGTTGTTTGCACCACCGTATCTATTTAATGAAGACGGCTCCTTCGCGCAACGTCCGCAGTTAGGTTCGCTTGAAACTGATATTAATTACGCTGAGCGAGTGGTGGTGAATGTGATCCATGATAAGCCGATTGAAAAAGCACATTTAATAAAATTAGGTTCTGTCACACACGCGCAAAATCAAGATCAACGCTTAGTGCCAGTGGCGTTTACGCAAACCTCAAGCACCTTAGACATCATCATGCCTGCATCGAGAAACGTTGCGCCTCCGGGTCACTACATGTTGTTTGTTGTTGATAGTGATGGTGTGCCTTCTGAAAGTGCGATGGTAAAGTTGGGGCAACCACTGCTTGCGTCTGATCAGTTGGTTAAGTCTACGAATGAAGCGGGTGTATGGGACACCTACGTCACCAGTCCGGCCAATGGCCGTTTGCGAATCGAGTTAAGCGGTGTTAGTTCCACCGCGTTATATGTCTCAGCGCAAACCCCTGTTCGCTCTGCAAATCAGACAGGCATACTGTGCACAGCGCAGGTATCACGTTTAGCTGCGGCGGTTTGCGAGGTTGATGTGCCCTTGGGAACACAAGTGCATTTAAGCGTAAATGGAACAACCCGTTCCAACTATACTTTGGTATACAACGACAGCAATACCGGCGTTTTCACTGGCGGTACTGGGGTGGAGCCACCCACGTCAAATCCACCGCAAACCCCCACAGTGCCAGCGAGTCCGGAGCCAATTGAGCCAATCACAGCTTCGCCACCTGGCACGACTCCAGCGCTTGGTACTGGTCCGGTACGGACAGGTGGCGGTTCTGTCACACATTTATTTTTAGCTGTACTGCTGTTTTTGGCTCTGATAGTGCCAATTTTGCGCCACACGAGGCCTGTTTAACGAAACCTGTGCAGAGCAGTTGTTATACTGTGAGACTTCTAGAGTCCTCAGTTTGCCAGTCCTATCAGCGTGAAAAACTTTCTTAAGCCCGATCGGCACACCCATAAAGATCCACAAGTCAGAATTGCAAGCCTGGATTCCATGGATGTCAGCACACCCGAAAATCAGCAGGTCATAGAACGCATGGCCACATCTGATGAAGATGAGGCTGTGCGTGTAGCCGCCGTAGACAAAGTCGCGAGCGTGACTGTGTTGCAACGAGTTATCGGTGATCAGTCGAATAACCTGGCAGTGGCTAAGTCGGTTGAAAACCGTATCGTGCAATTGTTATCAGATAATGACGTTTCTGAAGACGAAGCGAACGCACTTTTAACAACACAAGCCGCAACCTATGCTCCGTTGTTAGCGATTAACTGTGCCAACGAAACCATTCGACTTTCGGCATTAGAAAAAATCGAAAATGAATCCTTACTGGTTAACGTACTTGAACAATCGCGTTTTCACGATGTGCGTCTGGCTTGTGCGAATCGAATCACCACCGATGACAATGTGAAGTTGGCCTTGAGTGCATGTCGATCGCGCGACAAAGTTGTTGCCAAGCTATTGCAATCGCGTGTAGATGAAAAAGCAGCTGATCAAGCCAAAGCGCAAGCACAAGAAGAAGCGGTGTCTAGCACACTCAGTGCTATGCAGGCATTAAGCGAAAGCGTGTGGTCACCGCAATATGCGGCTCGCTTGGCAGCCTTGAAAGCGAAGTGGGATTCCATCGACTCATCAATGCGGGCAGATTCGCAAACTGCATTCGATGCTGCATGCAGTGCCGCTTCGATAACGGTAGACGAGCACGATAAAAAAATAGCTGATGAAGCAGCGACTGTGCAGCGTGTACAAGTCAGTAGTGAGCAACCTAAAGAGCGGTCGATAGAAGAACAGACCAGCGCTGCCGTTGAAACTGTTGTTGCCAAAGACGACCCGGCACGCGATGCGCTACTCGAAAAGCTTAAGCCACTCACAATTGCGCAACTCGAGGCATTCGATAAACCCAATGATGTGGAGTCAGGTTCTGATAGCGAAAAGTTAATTGCGCACGCACAATCTATTGCCGTTTTGTTTAACCCGCCGTTCGATATTGCAAAGGGTCGACCTGGTGCAATAACCGAACGCATTAAACGTACTAAAGCGCTGCTGGATACCGAATCGATTTTGCCCGGTATCGCGGTTAAAGAGTGTGCGTATATGGCGGAACTGAATGAACATGCCGACGCACTTGCGCAGCGTTTAGATAAAGCCAAACAAGAGTCGGTGGATAGAGCCAAAGCAACACATCGTCAATTTGGAGCACTTGCAGCGACCATTGCCGATGGCAAGTGGGGTCCGGCCAGCAGCATGTTCCGTCGATTACAAAAGAAAGTTGATGCGATGGAGCCAGCGGAGCGAAATCAATTTAACGAGAAAATGACGCGAGCTGAAAAGCAGCTTGCGGAAATGGCGGACTGGCAAGACTTTGCCGCCAGGCCAAAGCTTGAAGCCTTGTGTGTATCTATGGAAGCCTTGCCTGAGCAAGAGTTAAAGCCTGAAAGCTTAGCTAAAGAAATTAAGTCGATGCAGGCACAATGGAAAGCACTGGGTGCAAGCCGCGCATCGAACGAATTATGGACTCGGTTTAAAACAGCGGGTGACACAGCATACGAGCCCTGTAAGGCGTTTTTTGCGCAAAAGCAAGAAGAGCGTGTAGCCAAGCAAGAAGCAAAAATTAAACTCGTTAGCGATCTCGAGCAACAATTCAAAGACACCAACTGGGAAGAGCCAGATTGGAAAACCATTCAACGCAGCGTTAATAATGCCAAGCGAGAGTGGGGGCGCAATCGTGTAACGGATAGAAAACCAGATCGAGCTGTTGAGAACCGTTTCTCCGATGCACTCAAACCCATCGAAGCAAAGTTAGCTGAGCAGTACGATGCCAACGTTCTTGAGAAACGCGATCTGATAGAAAAAATTCAGAAGCTTGCAGAAGGTGAAATCAATCAGCACTCCGCGAATCAGGCAAAACGTTTACAAAGTGCGTGGAAGCAGGTTGGGATTGTTCGTCGCAAAGACGATCAAGCCTTGTGGGAAGAATTTAATGCACACGCGAAAGTTATTTATAAACATCAACATGAAGCTCAAAGGGAAAAGTACCAGGCCAGCATGAGCCATGTATTCCGGGCGCGTGAGATTATAAAAACCTTGCGTAAAATTTCGAAAAGTGGCGAGCAGGACGAAGTACAGGTACAAGCCTTACAAACCGAATTCCAAGCGCTTGAAGACTTTCCGGATAAAGACAAAAAGTTTTTACTGCGCGATTTTCGTGGTGCGCTGGATGCGTGCTCAAAAATGCAAGAGACCGCCTCTAAAAAACGCGCGCAGGCAGAAGTGAGCGAAATTGGTCGGCTTGTCGATTTGTGTGATCAACTGGAGGTGGCAGTTGAGTCTCCTGATGCGGCGAGTGCGACTTTGCGAGATGATGTTGCGCATGCTTGGGAAAATTCACAAGCAAGCGTAGCAAAAGAGACATTAAGTCATTTGATTAAACGTCGTGACGCTGCTTTAAAGCATTTAGACGCGGGCACGAAATACGACTACGACAAAAACGAAGCTCAACGTCGTCAGTTGCTTATTCAGATGGAAATACTTGCTGACAAAGACACGCCGGCTGAGGACAAGGCTTTGCGTATGCAATATCAGTTAGAGAATTTACGCGAAGGTATGACCTCATCTGCTGTGGTGGATAAGCGGGCTGAACTTAAGAAGTTGGTTGCTCAGTGGCACGCAATGGCACCTGCTAGCCAGCGTGTGAAGGATTCGTTGCATTCACGTTATCTCACTGTAACTAATCAGTAGTTATGTCTATGCAAACCGGATTGACTCAACAAGCGCTGGAACGTGCTATTGAGAACGATGAGCTCATTCTCTATTACCAGCCTAAGGTGAGTTTGCTCAGTGGCGATGTTATCGGCGCTGAAGCTTTGGTTCGTTGGAACGTCGGAGAAGGCGACATCATCCCACCCAGCGTGTTTATTCCATTGGCAGAGAGCAGTGGGCTACTGCACGACATCACCATTCGTCTGCTCGATCAAGTAGTGGATGCTTCAAATCAATTAAGAAACATGGATATTGATTTGGCCTTGTCGATGAATGTTGCGCCCAATGATTTGCAATCACAAACGATTAGTCAGCGTATTGAACTCTATCTTTCCAAGAACGCAATCCGCCCGCAAGATTTGCAAATCGAAATTACCGAAAGTGCGGTGATGGGTAACTTTGAACAAATACGTGAAGACATTATCAGACTAACTGAATTGGGGATTCATGTGCTTATGGATGATTTTGGTACTGGGTATTCATCCATCGATCGGCTGAGTCAATTGCCATTTACAGCGCTTAAGTTAGATCAGGGTGTCGTCAGACGCATGGGCACCAGTGAACAAAACCTGAATGTGGTTAAGGCATCGATTTCCATGGCGCGCGAACTGCGTATGACATCGGTTGCAGAAGGTATTGAATCCAGTGCCACTTATCACTTTTTAATGGCGAATGGCTGTGAAGAGGCACAGGGCTTTTATATTTCCCACCCGCTGGCCTTGCACGATCTTGTTAGCTTCGCTAATGCAGAGAATCAATTTGGTGGCTCTCACATTGGGCATGTACACCAGACGGTGCACAATGTGCTGTATCACCGTAAATGTCTGTTCGACGTCGTGTATTGCGATCACGTTGGGGCTAAAGCGTGTTTGCCATCAGTGGTGAATCCCGCTATCACAGATTCATTGGAAAATTCGCGACTAGGCGGCTGGTATTTTGGTGTGGGGCAACAGCTTAGTGGCATGGTGCCGTTTGATTCTTTGGAGCAACCTATACGAGAGCTACATAAGCTTAGTCAGGAAATTTTGCACCGCGAGTCTGTACACAATGCGGTACAAATGCAGGCTGCAGCCTTGTCGCGTATGGACTCATTGGTAAATCAAGTTGTATCCTTATTGCACGCACTGGAAAGCGCGCTTTTACTCAAGCAGAACGCCTGATCGTACGGCGCTAAAAAGCGCAGTGCCCGAGGGAACTAGTTTGGCTAAACTACGTACTAACTCGCTGAAATTGCGCACCCCATTCAATATTGAACAATAGAGGAATTAACGTGCACGCTGACGATCTTCGCTACCGGAACGACAAAGACCAGTCTGATGCCCTGCTGGAGGAAAAAACAGTTAAGCGCGTTAACGAGGCATTGGCCGAGCACGAAGCTGATGGACCAACTGGTTTAAGGCGGCGGTTGCTGTCCACATCCGTTCGCTTGAGTCGCAAGATGGCGCCAGATATCTATGCGTTATCGGATGAATGTGTTGAACGTTTGTCGATGAACATCCCGTTGGAGCTCTATGTCTACGCAAGCCCGCAATTCAATGCGATGTGCTTTAAACCTGAGGAAGGGCGCCTGTTTGTCATGTTTTCTTCGGCGCTGCTTGAGAGCTTCACGCCAAAAGAGCTGCAATTTGTCATGGGGCACGAGTTTGGCCACCATGTGTATAACCATCACGCTATACCCATAGGTTATATCGTGAAAGGCCGTCAGCGACCCGATCCAAAATTGGCACTGCGATTGTTTGCGTGGTCTCGCAATGCTGAGATATCAGCTGACCGAGCTGGCGCCTATTGCGCACAAGACTTACAAAGCGTAGCCAGTGCCTTGTTTAAGCTCGCATCGGGTTTAACCGGTGACACCGTAAAGTTCGATTTAGAAGAATTCTTGCAACAAGTAGACGATATGCAGGCTGTTGATGAAGAGCCAGGTCAGGGTGCGCCGGAGGGCGATTGGTTTTCAACCCATCCGTTTAGTCCTTTGCGTGTTAAAGCTTTACGTTTGTTTTTCGCATCGAATCTAATGGATAAAAACGGCACGTCGCTTGATGAACTGGATGTTGGTGTAGGGCGCATCATGAGCTTGATGGAGCCGAGCTATCTTGATGCTAAAACCGATGCGGCGAATGCCATGCGACAGCTGTTGTTCGCAGGGTCAATCGTTGTTGCGAATGCAGCCAATGGCATTTCAGCAAAAGAAATCGAAGCCTTTGAAAAGTACTTTGAAAAAGGTGAGTTTAGCGACAAGTTAAACCCTGAACGGATTGAAGAACAGCTGCCTCAACGTATTCAACGCGCCAATGATAACTGTACCGATACACAACGTATGCAGGTGGTTCGAGACCTGTGCGTTATAGCCATGGCCGATGGCGATGTTGCAGATATTGAATATAATGTGTTGAATGACATTGCTGATGGTCTTGAAGTGTCGCGAACGTTTGTCTCGCAAACCATCGAGCAAGACCTTGAACCTGATTAAATAAAAAACGCATTAAAAGATGCACCGAACTGGTGCGTCTGCCCCATCATGCAGCGCGAATTAGCGCATTTTCATCGATTTTTCCTAAAATAATTCAGCTGTGAATTGACAGGCTGTAATCTGCGTTTTTACTTTGTTAGTATCAGGTCCGACATAACAAGTCGTTATCAAAAGCTGTTTGTGTCAACTTTCTAAAAACAGCTTGTTTAACCAGAACTGATCATCAGGTAGGAATCTATGGAAGCTTTGCAAACGGGTAGCGATACCTTATTTGTTTTACTGGGCGCAATATTAGTTTTGTTCATGCACGCAGGCTTTGCCTTCTTAGAAGTTGGGACAGTGCGTGAAAAGAACCAGGTTAATGCACTATCAAAAATATTCGCCGACTTCGCCATTTCCACCATCGCGTATTTTTTTATCGGTTATCAAATTGCCTACGGTATGGACTTCTTTGCCGCTGCCAGCGATCTCACTGGCAACAATGGCTATGAGTTGGTTAAGTTCTTTTTCTTATTAACATTTGCAGCTGCGATTCCTGCCATCATCTCAGGTGGTATCGCCGAGCGCGCAAAATTTTATCCGCAAATGATTGCATCCTTGATTATTGTGGCCTTAGCTTACCCGTTCTTTGAAGGTTTAATCTGGAACGGCAACTACGGTTTTCAAAGTTGGGTGGCGAGCGTCGCCGGTGCTGAGTTTCATGACTTTGCCGGTTCCATTGTTGTGCACGGTATGGGTGGTTGGATTGCATTGGGCGCAGTGGTATTGCTCGGTGCGAGAAATGGCCGGTACCGTAGCGATGGGTCAATTGGGGCGTCATTTGCGCCGTCGAGCATCCCATTTCTCGCCTTGGGAGCATGGATACTCACGGTGGGATGGTTTGGTTTTAACGTGATGTCAGCACAAGCTGTTGCAGACATCAGTGGATTGGTTGCCATGAACTCACTGATGGCTATGGTCGGTGGTCTGTTGGCGGCGTTAGTGGCCGGTAAGAACGACCCTGGCTTTCTACACAATGGCCCGTTGGCAGGTTTAGTTGCCGTGTGTGCCGGTTCTGATGTGATGCACCCCATGGGCTCTTTGGTGGTTGGTGCAGTTGCAGGTTTATTGTTCGTCTGGTTTTTCACGCTTGCCCAAAATAAGTGGAAAATTGATGACGTATTGGGTGTATGGCCATTGCACGGTATTTGTGGTGCTTGGGGCGCTATCGCTTGTGGTATTTTTGGGCAAGAAGCTTTCAAAGGCCTGGGCGGTGTAAGCTTGAGCGCACAGATAATCGGAACCCTCGCTGGTATCGTGTTTGCAACGGTCGTTGGTTTTGTTGTGTACGGGGTGCTCAAGGCAACGTCTGGCATTCGCTTGAGCGAAGAGGAAGAATATAACGGGGCTGATTTAAGTATCCATCATATTTCAGCATCTCAAAAATAACTGAACTAGCGCGTAAGGAATCTATAGTGAAACGAATAACCGCAATTATAAAACCGTTTAAGTTGGATGCTGTGCGTGAAGAACTTGCCACAGCTGGTGTGGCTGGTATTACGGTCACAGAGGTAAAAGGTTTTGGTCGCCAGAAGGGCCACACCGAGCTTTACCGTGGCGCGGAGTATGTCATCGACTTCATTCCGAAAGTAAAACTAGAAGTTGTTGTGAGCGACGATATTCTTGATGCTTGTATCGATGGCATTATCCGCTCAGCAAATACAGGCAAAATTGGTGACGGAAAAATCTTTGTAGATGATGTGCAGCGTGTCATTCGTATACGCACACAGGAGGAGGGCGACGCTGCGTTGTAGTTGCAGCGTCTTTTTCAAGTGTTAGTTCACTTCCCAAGGTGGATGAGGCGTGAACTTGCTAACCATAAAGTCGGTGAACACACGCACCTTGTTGCTCAAGTGTCTGCGGTGCGGATACACCAATTGGATAGACGAACTATCTACCGCATGTTCTTGCAACAGGGGTACAACCAGGCCTTTTTCCAAAGAGGGTTGAACCACATAACTTGCCAATCTGGCAATACCAATCCCTGACTTAACGGCCTCGTGCAGCGCAGAAGCACTGTTTGTATGGAAGTTTCCTTTTACACGCTGGGCACGGATGCCGTCCGGGGTTTGAAACTCCCAGTCATTAAAATGCTGAATCGACGAATGCGTTAAGCAGTTGTGGTTCATCAAGTCTTCTGGCAACTTTGGCGTACCGTGTGTCGATAAATATTCAGGAGATGCACATATCACTCGTTTGTTCACCGCTAAGCGCCGAGCAACCAATGACTCATCCGTTAACCCATCGCTAAGTACAATCGCAACGTCGACACCTTCGCCAACCAAATCCACTTCGCGTTCGCTTAATTCAAGCTCCACCCGCAGTTCAGGAAAATTGGCCATAAATTCAGGCATGAGCTTAATCATTTGAATACGCGCAAATGCTGAAATGGTGGTAATGCGCAACGTACCGGTAACGCGGTCGTGCAAAGCCATAACGGCGTCTTCAGCTTGCTGGATTTCTTGCAAAATGGCGCCGCAGCGGTCCTGAAACGCATGACCTTCCGCAGTCAAGCTTAGTTTTCGTGTTGTGCGTTGAAACAAGCGAGCACCCAGCCGGTCTTCGAGGCGGGTGATCAATTTGCTGACCGCTGAGGGTGTTAAATCGAGATCGCGCGCGGCGGCTGAAAAACTGCCCATGTCGGCCGCTTTCGAGAACACCAGCATTTCTGTGTATTTGTCCATCGTATTAGTGCTGTACTTTCACTATTTATGGTGGGAGAGCATATATTATGAGCTTAAGAATAACAAATATAAATAACAGATCTATCTCACAAACTTGGGTTATAGCGTTATATGCTGGGTCGGAATCATGAAAATTCAGCGTTTTCACCGCAAACACCCTGGCACCGGCGAATAATGTCCCTGTACTCATTCTTTGAAAAGCTTGTCGAGCCATTGCCGGAAAACCCGGTCGCGCGCCCACCATTGCGTCCCTTGCGTTTCATTTGGCATTACGTCAAGCCGATTCAAAAAATAGTGTTGATCACGTTAATCGTTTCAGGGATTACCGCTCTGTGTGAAATATCCCTGTTCGTGTTCATCGGCCATATAGTCGATTGGATGAACACCACTGAGCCGAGCGTGTTCTGGGCGACGCATAAATGGGCCATCCTCGGCATGATTCTGGTGGCCTTCATCATTCGGCCAATTGCAACGATAGCAACCCGCTGTTTGCTCAATTTCACCATCTCGCCTGGTTTGGTTGCCGCTACACGATGGCAAAACCATCGATATGTTTTGCGTCAAAGTATGAACTTTTTTCAAAACGATTTTGCCGGTCGTGTTGCACAAAAAGTAATGCAAACCGGACACTCTGTGCGCGAAGTTGTGGTCAATGTGCTCGATGGTTTGTGGTTGTTAGTCATCTATGTTTTTGGTATTTCGATTTTACTGATTGATATAAAACCGATCTTGCTCGTTCCGCTCATGATCTGGTTGGTGAGCTACACCTGTGTCATTTTGTTTATGGTGCCACCGGTCCGATTAAAGTCGGCTCGTGTGTCAGAGGCGACGTCGGCCATCACTGGTAGAGTTGTTGATAGCTATACCAACATTCAATCTGTGAAGTTGTTCGCTCACAATGAGCTCGAGGAACAGTTCGCCGCAGATGCAATAAGGAAACACTTTCGCGCTTTTATCGCTTTGATGGGCGCAATCATGAACATGACAATCACCATGTCGGTGATGAATACCGCCCTTATGTTTAGCACGGCTGCCTTGTCTGTCTGGTTATGGATGCAGGGCAGTGTAAGCGTGGGTGAAGTTGCCATTGCCAATGGGTTAATCCTGCGTATCAATCAAATGTCGGGCTGGATACTTAGAACTATTACGTCTTTGTTTGAACACATCGGAACGGTTGAAAACGGTATTGAAACCATTAGTCAGTCAACATCGATTATTGATGAATCAGCCGCGCCCGAATTGAACGTTAGTCGTGGATTGATCAGCTTTAACAACGTGTCTTTTAATTATGACAAAGAGGTGGAAGTCGCTGGCGCAGAAAGCACTACCGGAGTAGCTTTGCCGATACTGGATCAGTGCAGTTTAACCATAGAGGCTGGCGAAAAAATCGGTTTGGTCGGACGCTCGGGTGCGGGTAAGTCGACGCTTATCAATCTTTTAATGCGTTTTCATGATATTGAACACGGCAGCGTAACGATTGATGGACAAGACATTAGTAAAATCACACAAGAGAGTTTGCGTCGGAACATTGCAGTGGTGACGCAAGACACCTCCTTGTTACACCGCAGCGTTCGCGACAACATTCGCTACGGTAAAGCCGATGCAAGCGATGAAGAGATTATTCAAGCTGCACAACGCGCCGAGGCCATGCAATTTATTCCTGAATTGGTCGATTTGCAGGGTCGTGCAGGATTAGATGCAACGGTTGGAGAACGCGGTGTAAAGCTCTCTGGCGGGCAAAGGCAGCGTATAGCGATCGCGCGCGTGATTCTTAAGGATGCGCCCATATTAATTCTCGATGAAGCGACCTCGGCACTGGATTCGGAAGTAGAGTCTGCAATACAAGAGCAACTCAAAAACCTTATGCAGAATAAAACGGTGTTAGCGGTTGCACACAGGCTATCAACCATTGCTGCGCTGGATAGATTGGTGGTTTTAGACGGTGGAAAAATCGTTGAGACTGGAAGTCATACAGATTTACTGAGTAGCGATGGTTTGTATGCAAAGCTCTGGGAGCGCCAGTCAGGCGGTTTTCTGGGGGTGTAAACACACCCTTTTGGGTAATTTTCCCGTTCATTTCACACGGCTTAAGGCCTCCTGCTATAAAGAGTGTGAGGTGTTTCACTACGGCACTTTCATTGCCTGTTGAAGTCTACTTATTGGACGATAACTTCAGTTAAGGAAGGTGAGCTTAGTGTTCATCGACATTCACAAACGGGACGTCCTGTTGTTATGAAAATTCTGGCGACATCTGCATACGAAACACACGAGATGCTCGATGCCTTGTGCAGCATGGCTGCCATGGATCAGTTGGGCAACCATAGCTTGTGTGATTCTGCTGAAGAAGCGGACATCATAGTGTTTGTAGAGAACACACACTTTGATGACTACTTATATAAAAAAGTTCGTCAGCACCCACTGACTTTGCAATACCCCGAAAAAACGTTCATGTATAACGAATCAGATAAGCCTTGGTCGGCTTTACCAGGTTTGTATTGTTCAATGCCTCGACGTTTTTTTCAACACACTAAGCAAGTGGCTTTTCCATACCTCGAAACACCAAACGACTTTATAAAAGACGTGCACACATGGAACCTTGAAAAACGTTGGTTGTTTTCTTTTGTGGGTTCAGCTAGTCATCGTTGTCGTCGTGATGTGATGGCGTTGATGGATGCCAGCAAGGGTGTTCAAGATACATCTGAATTCAATGTGTGGGATTGCACGGTTGATACGAAAGCGGCACAAGGCGCTAACTTTGCGAAAACCATGGCAGAGAGTCATTTCATGCTTTGCCCACGCGGGATAGGTACATCATCTTATCGACTGTTTGAGACCATGGAGGCAGGTGTTGCACCAGTAATTATCGCCAATCAGTGGGTACCAACGCCGCATGTCAATTGGGATTTCGCGGTGCGAGTCGATGAGCGTGATATCAAATCCATACCATCGATTCTGCGTTCAATCTCTGATGAGTCTGCCGATCGAGGAAAAGCCGCTCGCTGTGCATGGGAAACGGCTTATGCGCCTGAGGTCATGTTCGATACCGTTGGTGAGTCCTTGGCTTGGTTGTTACAGGAGCGTCGCCATATGGAAGCCCATCATCCATGGCGTAGATTCCGCAAAATTGCGATTTCGGCGGACCTTGCTGCGACCAACTTAATACGTGGAGTTCGCAAGCATTGGGAGCAGGCACTTTTCTAACTGTTTTACATCTTGTTATTGCTTTGCTGGTTAACGTTACCGGTTTTATGTGTTATACATGGGTGAGGAGGCTGTGTATTACAAGCAAAAAGAACAAGTCATGAATGCCAAAGTACTACGTCTGAATAAGGCCGGTACACCAATCGCTTGGCTGACCTGGCAGGAAACTGCAACGCTTATGGTCAAAGATCAAGTGATCTGGAGTCTCGGTGAAACTATCCATACCATACGCGGTGGCTACAATAGTGTCGGGGCTCGTTCTGTTCTCGAACTACCGAGCATCATCGCCTGCGACGGGCGGGTTGATGCCACAACCTTCACGCCACCTTTAACCAATTCTTTATTGTTTGCGCGCGATCAACAAGTTTGCATGTATTGCGGTGTCGATTTTCCGATGCGTGATTTATCGCGCGATCACGTTATACCAACTTCCAGAGGTGGCCGTGATCGATGGACTAATTGCGTGACGGCCTGTCGTCGTTGCAATAATCGAAAGGGCAGCAAAACGCCGGAAGAAGCAAACATGGAACTACTTGCCATACCGTTCGCTCCAAACCGATACGAGTTCTTCTATTTGTCCAACCGCGATGTGTTGGCTGATCAAATGGACTTTCTAAAAACGCGATTTTCCAAACGCGTGAGCTGGTGTTAGCGCTGGTAGTTTACTTTCGCAAGCGGTTCAATCGGTAAGCCACTTAAACTCAGTAGAATTTGGTCAATATAGTCAACAAACAAGCCCTCGTTGTCTGAGTTTCCAGCACCCGCAATTTGTACTACGCTCATCCCGCTTACACCAACCAATGTGTAATAGGTCTCGTTGTTCGGCCTGGCTTCTCGCGTGACGTATAACAATGCCGGTTGTCTATTCACATCGCCGTTCACCTTGGCTAACTTACCGTCGTTCGTGGTTTGCGTGCCTTGGGCCTGTAAATTGTCGTGTAGGGTTCTGGCCATGAATTTTGCCATGTCATCAGATTTTGCTCGCATTAGCGTTAATTCAATGGGCATTAAACTCGGTTGTGCTTCGTTATAGATTTGCAGCGCAACCATGGATGTAATCAGTTTTGTAAAACCTTCTACCGCTGCGTTGCGACGGCTTGGGTCTGTTCTTAAGTTCACCCCTTTTAGCGGCGAGGTTTGCACGGTTGTCCATGGCACTTTTAACCAAGGGTGATCAAAACTATTGCTCGCGGCAATCAGTTGTTGGTTGCGGCGTTCGCGCTGAGTGTTGGGGTAACTATCCGGATCGATAATCTGGATGGGGTCCTTTGGTGGGCTGTGAAGTAGCTGCGCTATCAGTTGCTGCCCGTTGTTGCGCTTTGCGAGTTCGGAAATAAAACGTTCGCCTTCTATGTAAGAATATTCAAGCACGTTTCGACTGATCGCTTGTACGCTTTGCGTTAGATCGTTTGGTGGGTTTCTATCGCCAAACATAAAATGTTCAAGTGCGGCTAATCCGGGTAAGCAGCCTGCTTGTGCACATATTTTTCGCGTAACAAACTGGGCGTGACCTTCGAATGCGGCAGATTGTGCGAATGATGCGCGAAAATTCAAGTCGCGATTTTTATGAATGTTATAACGCTTGTCGTCAGCGGCGTGGACGAGTTCGTGGATAAGCAAGGTTAGAATAGCCGCTTCTTGAGTAGCTAATTCCGTAGGTAATGATCGCCGATACGCTTCCATCACGGTGGAACTGACCATGACTTCATTCTTGCGCACCGCGTAAACCGCTGCATAGGTTCCGCTTTGTTGGTTAACAACCGAATCTAAAAAGCGGCTGGCGAATTCGCGGTTACTAAATTGATTGTGCACCAAGCGCCCTGTTTCATGCGCCACTTCTTTAGTAATGACATCGTCGCTCGCGATGTTCAAAGTTACATCAGAAAGATCAACACCGGTATGTTGTTGTACCAATGTGCGAGCACGGACAAACAGCTCTGGCATGCGCACGTTCCAATCCAAATCAGCCGCACCACCGTAAGATGCGTACTTCGTCACAACAATGGGTAGTGGGTCGGATGCAACCACCAAACTGTTTGGTGTTGAAGGGCTTTGGCAGCCTAGAAGGACGATAAGAGCCAAGCTGGCGATACCCGCGCGATAAGCCTTCACAGAGGCCCCAAACGGGTTCTGAGTGGCGGATACTGCGGTTGTTGACTGTGGCATGGCTCGGCCGCGTGGCAATAAGTAATGCCTTGCAGTCTACCGAGCTAAAGATGCTGCGGGGAGTGGCTTAGGGCCAAAGTGTTGGGCAGTCGGCCAAAAAAAAGGCGGCTTCGTGAGCCGCCCGTAGGTTTACTTTAGATAAGGCTACCGTGCCTAGTTCTTCTGATAGGCCCGTATGTAGTCGATTTTGAATCGAGCCGGAAAATTGGTATTGCCATCGGGGTCACCCGGCCACCAGCCGCCAACCGCCAGATTCACTAGCAAATACATGTCTTCCCATGACACATTGCCATTGCTGTGTGAGTTACGTTCTTTGCCATCAACATACCAGGTGATTTTGCCAGGCTCCCATTTTACTGCGTAGGTGTGGAAGTCTTGTGAGTAGTCTGGGCCCTTCGCTTCAAACGACGGCGTTGATTTTAAATTCCAATTTTCATAGTGGTGATACGTGTTGTAAACACGATCGGGCTTACTACCAATGTATTCCACTACATCGATTTCAGGACGACGGTCGTTGTCTTTCTGGTGTAACAACCAAAATGCAGACCACAAGCCACGACCCTTTGGTAATTTGGCCCGCATTTCAACATAGCCGTACTTCATCTTAAATTTGTTATACGTGGTTAGCGCACCGGAAAGATAAGGCTTCCAGTTCGCACTTGAGCGTAAATGCTCAGGTGTTTTAACCGCTGTGATGGTCATATGATTGCCATCAAACTCAAACGGTGAATGACCAAAGTCTGGGTTGTTGATACGGTCAACGTAGTATTGTTTTTCACCGTTTATCGTCCAGCCTGGTCCCCAGCGGTATTTTGAATTCCACTTAGATGAGTCAAGGCTGTAATTATTAAATTCGTCAGAGAACACCAGCTTATAGCCATCAGGCACCGAGCTGCTGTTGTTAACCGACTGATCGTCAGCAGGCTGATCATTTTGCGGCTGGTCGTTTAGCCTGACCTGCGGCTGCGAAGAGCCGTTGGCTGTGTTAACTGTTAGTCTTTCTGACTTCTGTGAAAAACGTTTATCGTGAGAGATGGCGGTGACGAAAAACGTATAGTCCTGACCCCACGTCAGGTTGTCGGCAATGTACTCAGGTGTAAACACGGTTGCGATATAACTGTCGTTTTTATAAACGTTATACGCACGGATGTTACCGCTTGGAGCACGCCATTTAATTTTGGCTTTATTGCCACCTTGCACTTCGGCATACAAACCATCGGGGCTGTTAACAGCGCCGTTGCTGGGTGCCGGGGGTGGAGGTGCGCTGCCTTGATCATCGTTTGAACCACCGCTGGGCGTTGCTGATGACTCTTGCGATACGCTGTTGAAATTTCTCGCTTCATCGAAAGCAACAATGCCATAACGGTATGTGTTGTTCGCGGACACTTTTGTGTCTACAAAGTTGGTATCGAATACGGTGGCGTAGTAAGCGCCGTTTCGGTAAACGTTGTAGCCACGAATACCGACGTTGTCCCAGGGCTTGTTCCATGTCACTCGGATGGAGCTACTTGATATCGCTGTGGCAGATACGCCGTTTACAGCGGTAGGTTTCTGGTTATCAGCTGCAACCGGCATAGCCGCGATGGACAGAAGAAACAGGCCGATGAATGTTGTTCGCATTATTTTCTCTAGAAGATATTGAAGCCGGTTGTCAGTCAGCGAGCTCCGCTACAGCTACCAAGGAGCTAAAAATGTGTTGGCACGAAAATTTACAAGTGCATCACATCAAAGTACTGTAGCTTGACAACCTTAAACAAACCTTAATTTTGTGAATCATTTCGTAGGAATAGGGGCGTCAAACCACCTATTACTAACCCCTAGCATTAGCTCATGTGTTACTCAATGTGACACGCTGGAGTTATAGCTAGAATCGGACCTATTGCAGAATCCTGAGCCGAAGATTTGGTTACGCGATTGCAAAGCGAGGCCGCTCAACTCACTCGAACCACCGTTCTACCTTGTATTTGCCCTGCCAATATAGCCGACGCCAAGCTCGGTAGGTCGGCCAACGCAACCTCATCAACCATGGCCTCTAGCTTATTTATGGGCAGCTCAGATGCCAGTCGTTGCCATGCAATGGCACGCCTAGGTGCGGGGCACATGACAGAATCGATACCTAGCAAATTAACGCCTCTTAAAAGGAACGGAATCACGGTAGTGTCCAATCCCGCACCACCGGCAAGACCAATTGCTGCCACCGAAGAGCCGTATTTCATTTGCGTGAGCACGTTTGCCAACATACCGCCACCGACCGAATCAACACACCCTGCCCAGCGTTCTTTGTTCAACGGTTTGCCGTTCGGCGTTTCTACATCTGCTCTGGATGTGATGGTAGCAACCCCAAGAGAGCGCAGGTGTTCGGCACTGGATTCTCGGCCCGTCACCGCTTCAACTTCGTAACCCGTTGCCGCAAGCAATGCACAAGCGATTGAGCCAACACCACCCGCGGCGCCGGTGACTAATACGGGTCCTTGGTCTTTGTTCATACCGGCGTCTTCGAGCGCCATCACCCCAAGCATGGCAGCGACGCCTGCTGTGCCAATTGCCATGGCTTGACGTGGGTCGAGTCCAGCAGGCAATGGCGTTAACCAATCTGCGTTCACTCGCGCTTGTTCAGCATAACCACCCCAATGTGTTTCACCCACACGCCAACCGGTTAGAACTACTTTGTCACCTGCTTTATAAGCATCGTTTTGACTCTCGATAACAGAGCCGGCGAAATCAATACCTGGAATGTGTGGATAGTTTCGAACCAAACCACCCAAGCCACTAAGTACAAGCCCGTCCTTATAATTGAGAGTGGAATAGTCAACGGCTACGGTCACATCACCGTCAGGCAAACTAGAAGGGTCCAGATCAACCAGGGCCGCACTCACTTTTCCGTCGTCGTTTTTATCTACTTGAATGGCTTTCATATTGTGGCGCTACACTCTCAATGGGCGATTAGTACTTTATACACAGTGTAATTGATTGACTTACAGGTGTGTAGCTCTGGCGTGACCTAAGGTTGTTAGCAGCTGGATTACGCGTTCATCGCAAGCTTTACAAACGGACTGATCATCACGTACAGCACAAATAAGCAAAATAGAAAAATTCCGGCGATGGCCAATGGGCGCTGTTTAAGGGTTTGCATAAGACTAGGCGCGGTGCCTTGGCGTCGGTTTTCCTCGTAGGCATTGCGCGCATCTATTGCCCGTTCTTTCTGGTATTGCGCGACTAGCTCTTTAGCTCGTGGCAGGTCGGTTTCATCTTGCACCCAAATACCGGGCATGGATATGCCCCAGTTGCCTGCGTTGGTTTCATAGATTTCAATGTGGTGTTGCTGCATTAATTCTCGAATATCATCTGCCTCGTCCTCGGGAACGTTGCGTAATCTAAACAGTAGTGCCGACATGGTGGGCTCGAATTTGGGTTGCTATTGGGTGCAGTATACGAGATGCGCGCAGGTTTTATACTGATGCTATTGCGCAAGTTCGGCGTAGTGCATTTCCAGCTCTTGAACGAATGATGTGTTGCCACGCTTGATCGCGCCATTGAGCACGATGCCGTATTTATGTTTAAACGTTTGAGTGGCTAATGTTGATTGCTCATCGGTGAGCGTTTGGCTGCGCAATAGTTTAGCTAAGGCTTGGAGTCTGAACCTATCCATGCCCCAATGTTTTCGTGAAAGCTGATCTTCATGCCCACCGGTTTTGGCAAGTAAGGCCTGATCAACATACAACACTGGATGCTTCGCACAAATGCGTAGCCACAGGTCGTAGTCTTCGCAAGCGGGAAGTGATTCGTCGAATACGCCTATCTCGTCAAAGAGTTTTTTATGTATAAGGGTTGCCGATGGTGAGATGGCACATAGTGGTAAGCAGTGTTCAAAAATATAGCCACCACGCTTTTGATGTTTATTCATTGGGTTAACCCGCTTACCATTACGAATCCAATGCTCATCACAATGACATAAACTATATTCTGGGTGCGCGTTTATATGATGCATTTGCACCTGCAGTTTGTTTTCAAACCAAAGATCATCTGAATCCAGAAAGGCCACCCAGTCTGAACTTGCGATTTCTATCGCGCGATTGCGTGCATGCGACACACCGTGGTTTTGTTGTTGGATAAGCTCAACCCTAGGGAAGCGTTGCCTTATAACGGCGCAAGTGTCGTCAGACGAGCCATCGTCCACAACGATCACTTGCGTTGGTGCTAGCGTTTGAGCCAACACCGAATCAATCGCCAAGCAAACGGACGCGCATCGGTTATGGGTTGGAATAATGACGCTTACAGGTGCTTGCACGGTGGTGTAAATGTTTGGTTAAACAAGGTGTATTAAGCTCGTGCGCGCGTGATGCTAGTGAAAAAGTCGATTGGGGCTCATACTATCGCTAAATCGACTGAATATGAAGGAAGACATGATGGACGCGAAAAAGATACTCGATAACCTATTAGAAACCTCGCAAACAGCGACCAAAAAAGGTCTGGAAATGGCCGAGGATAAAATCGGCTTGCCGGCTGAAGGCGAACAAAGAGATGCCATGCTCGACGGGCTGGGTAAGGGGGCATTAGCCGCTGGTGCTGTGGCGCTGCTGCTGGGCACTAAAGGTGGCCGACAGCTCACAGGAACTGCATTGAAAGTAGGCGGTGTGGCCGCTGTGGGTGGACTGGCTTATAAGGCTTTTACTGATTGGCAGCAGAATCAAAACGTAACCATTCAAGACACGGGCACCCCCATCGATCTGTTGGCGGACGCAGAAGCCAATGTGCGCAGTGAGGCGATTGTGAAAGCCATGATTAGCGCGGCCAAATCAGATGGCCATGTGGATGACAATGAGCAAAAGTTGATTACAGCAAAAATTGAAAGCTTAGGTTTGGAGCAAGACATTACCTCCTTTTTAATGAAGGAATTGAATAAACCGCTCGATGTTGCTGACGTTGTCGCATCGGCTGATTCGCCAGAGGCGGCGGCAGAGATATATTTGGCCTCCGCGATGGTGATCGACTTAGATAAGGCCGACGAGAGAAAGTATATGGATGACTTGGCTCAAGGTTTGAAACTTGATGCGGCCTTGGCTAGCGAACTTGAATCGTCGGTATCTTAGTTTTTTATCGCTGCACCTCATCAGCAACGATAGCAACGCAATCACCTTGTTCAATGTGCCCGCCATGATGGCGGGCCATCAAGATACCGTTGCGATCGGCTTTTAAGACGACCGCTGCGGTGCCGGTGTGGCCTGGTTCGATGATCTTTGCGACTGGGCTGCCCATATACACTTCATCACCAACGTCTTTGCACATTTCTAGCAAACCGGTGCTTGGCGCGGTGACGTAATTTTTTTCGCTAGTGACTTCCAGCATACGGGTAGAGCGAAGTATTAGTTCGTTGCTGAGCATGCCCCGTTGCACTAACACGTTTTTACAGCCGGTTTGTGCAATTTCGATACTGCGCGTATTTGCGCTGCCGCCGCCCCCGAGTTGTACCGCAATGAATTCTTTTTCAAGTGTGTTAACAGCGTTCGCCAGGCTGCCCACATGTGGTGGCAATAGTCGCGCGCTGTAAGGTGCGCCGAATGCGATCATGTGCTCTTCATTGCGCTTTTGTAGCGCAGAATTTTGCTCATTAAAATGCACAGCGGCTAGGGCTGTGATCACGCTTGTTCTGCCGCCGGATTGCAACTCAATGGTTAGGTCGGCCGGTTCCACAACAGTTTTAAAAATCAGTGCAGCCATTTGCTCGCTGATAGAACCTGTTTCATCACCGGGGAAACATTCGTCCAGGTTTTTATAATCAACAGGCGATAAGCGCATGCGTTCGCGGGCCGCGATTGGGTTCATGGTTGGAACAATAATTAAACTACCCCGAATGTCTTCAACTTTTAGAGTGCTTATAAATTCATGCAGGGCAATTTGCCCATCGAACTCGTCGCCTCTTGCGCCCGCAAGCAGGGTCACGATTGGGCCTTCGCCATTGCGTATGACGCACACCGGTATTTGCACGGTGCCCAGGGCTGATCGGGCGGTAGCGCAAGGGAGGCTTAAATGACCGTGCTGCTTGCCTTCTACACTGATGTCAATGGTGCTGCCAGCACATCTCATTTGTAGGGTGGCTGCTTTCATAAGATGAACTATATATCCTGTTTTACGGGTCGATTAGACCTTGTGCCTGAACCGACGGGCGCTCCCTAGTAGAATGCAAAAGCCGTGCAACCGTTGCGGCAGCAAAGAGCTGGGCGAATTAAACTAAAACCATGACAACAGAACAGATTCTGATCAGTGCGATATTGGGCTTAGCCATGCTTATGTTTGGCTGGGGCCGCTGGCGCTACGACCTGGTCGCCATGTCGGCGCTGATTGCGTGTGTGTTGCTTGGCCTGGTTGAAACCGACAAAGCGTTTCTGGGCTTTGGTCACCCAGCGGTAATTACCGTTGCTGCCGTACTCATTATTAGTAGCGCCTTAAAAAATGCAGGTGTTGTTGATGAGATAGCGAGCCGTATCAGCCATCTAACCGAAACACCGATCATGCACATCGCTGCATTAACGGCTGTTATCACTGTGGCGTCAGCTTTTATGAATAACGTTGGCGCATTGGCTTTGCTGCTTCCCATCGCTTTATCCACTTGCGATGAACGCAATCGATCGCCCGCATTAATCTTGATGCCATTGGCGTTTGGTAGTTTGCTCGGTGGCATGATGACCTTGATCGGTACGCCGCCGAATATCATCGTCGCCTCCATTCGTGCTGATCATACTGGTGAGGCATTCGGTATGTTTTCTTTCACACCGGTGGGCTTACCCATTGCAATCATCGGTGGTTTGTTCATCACATTTATCGGGTGGCGATTGATACCGCGCGAGCGCATGCAAAACAACACGGCCAACAAACTGTTTGAAGTTGGGCAATATTTAACAGAAGCTAAAGTGCCTAAAGATTCCCCCTTGGTTGGCAAAACTTTAGGTGAAACCGATTTGGGTGACGCCGATGGCGAGAGAACAGGCGTAGAGATTATTGGTGTTGCCGGTAAGCGTCGATTCGCCCGCGCGGTACGCGCAAGCTATGTGATTGCCGAAGAAGACATCTTGATCATGCGTGCAGCCCCGGATGAGCTGCGCGAATTTTTAGAAAAACACTCGCTTGAGTTGCTCAGCTCTGCCACACCGGCTTTTGTACAACCAGACCCAGATAACGAAGTCATGGTTGAAGGTGTTGTTAAAAACGTATCGCCATTGATCGAGCAGGGCGTGGATTTTATTCGTGCCGAAACCGGTAGAACCGTAGCATTGGTTGGTTTGGCCAGAAACGGCCGGTCAGTAACACAGCGTTTGCGTCAGCAAATATTTAGAGCCGGCGACGTGTTGCTATTAAAAGGCGATGCTGAATCAATTGATGAACATTTTCGAAAACTGGGTATGTGGCCGCTTGCGAAGCGCCCTATAGATTTGAACCGAACCAAGCGCGTGCTTACCGCCTCCGCTATTTTCGCAGCGGCAATTGGATTAGGCATCATTGGGGTAACATCACTAACCACGGCTTTCTTGCTGGCGATTATGGCGTATGTGTTGTTCGGTATTTTATCGCCCAGACAAATATACGATGATATTGATTGGCCTGTTATCGTGTTGCTTGCGGCTATGATTCCAGTGGGCAACGCATTAACAACCACTGGTACAACGCAGTTGGTGGCTGATTCGCTAATTCAATGGACCAGCGGGTTTCCTATACCGGTTGTGTTAACCCTGTTGCTAGTTGTGACTATGTTGTTATCGGATGTGATTAACAACGCCGCCACCGCTTTGGTGATGGCGCCACTGGGTATTGCGATGGCAACCGCGCTTAATGTCAATGCCGATCCGTTTTTGATGTGCGTGGCTGTGGGTGCATCTTGTGCGTTTTTAACACCGATAGGGCATCAATGTAATACCCTGGTTATGGGGCCGGGTGGATATAAATTTAACGACTACTGGCGCATGGGCTTGCCGCTGGAAATTATTATCGTGGCTATTAGTGTGCCTTTGATTTTGTTTTTCTGGCCTTTGTAGTTTTAACGAACACTAAAGCGCTATATGTGCAAGATCCTCGGGTCGGAAAATATACGGGACCATTTGCGCATTGCTAAGTCGTTATGCATATTCTTCGTTAGACAGCTCCTTTAGCTTAATCAATGTCGTTAGCGTGTGATTAAGAGGGGTTGCAATACCTGATTTGCTTGCCATTCGCGTAACCGCTCCACTAAGTGCATCTACCTCTGTTTGTCTATTGGCATGCATGTCTTGCAACATTGACGGTATATGTTCTGCATGTTTTGAAACCGAGAGCTCGATCATTTCTTTGATGCGTGAAAAATCCAGAGTGATGTCACAAGCTAAAGCAACTTCAACGACTTCCTTTGCTACATTTATGGCAAGCGTTTTCGCCTCTTGGTAACGGCCTATCGTTCCTGGCCTGCCGTTGGTGAGCGCACTTAATGCATTCATGCCAGAGTTAAATGCCACTTTCTCCCAGATGCGTTGATGGATGTTCTCATCATGGTGTAGTTCGATACCTGCGCTATTGAACGTAGATTCAATAGCGGTGGCCATACTGGTTTTACTTGCATGCGTCGCATTGCCAAAATAACTGCTGCCCTGTCCTTTACCTGCTACTACGCCTGGGGCCACTTTATCGATTGGCATCATCGATACGCCTACCCACACCCTGTCCAGGGCTACAAACTGTTCAATGTTTTCCGCATTGCCAAGGCCGTTTTGCAAACTCAGAATGTGAGTATTGTCGTCAATATTATGGGTAATGCTCGCCAAGGCTTGTGTTGTTTGGAACGTTTTTGTCATGAGCATCACCAGATCAACCGAGCCCGTCATTTCATTGGGCGCATGTACATCGATACTGACGGTTGTGTCACCCTCTGGCGCTTTCAGTAGAAGCCCATTTTGCTTAATTGCGGTGCGATGATCTTCATTGGTTGTTAGTAGTTGCACCGACTGGCCTTGAAGCGCCAGTAGCCCACCAAACCAAGAACCCATGGCACCTGCGCCTAATATGGCAATCCGCATGTTTGTATCCTCATCGATCATCTTTACAGGGTAACTGGAAATTGGCTAGTATGGCTACTCATGCCGTTCGGAGATCACAATGTCCAAGCCAACGCTTGCATCCAATATCCACCAGCTCAATACGCGCCAAGCAGATTGTAGTGAGACCGAGTGGCAAACCCGTGTTGACTTGGCTGCGGCCTATCGACTGGTACATCATCATGGCTGGACTTCTCAGGTTTACAATCACATCACAGCGCGTATTCCCGGCACTGAGCATTTACTTATCAATCCGTTTGGCCATGGCTATGACGAGATTCGCCCAGACAACTTAGTCAAGATAGACATCGACGGAAATAAGCTTGACGACAATCCATTCCCAATAAACGCTGCAGGCTACACCATTCATTCTGCCATTCATGCGGCGCGGCCAGATTTACAGTGCGTACTACATACGCACTCGCAAAACGCGACCGCCATTTGTTGTTTGGAAGAGGGGTTTATTCCGCTAACACAAATGGGCTGCATGTTTCATGAGCGCATCGGTACCCATGAATTTGAAGGTATAGCCTTAGACTTGGCAGAGCGCGAAACCATCGTCAAGGATTTAGGTAAAGACAAACACACGATGCTGTTGTACAACCACGGCATACTGATTTGCGGTCAAAGCATTGCGCAAGCGTTTACGCGCTTATATCATTTTGAAGATTGTGCAGGTGTACAGTTAAAAGCCATGGCTGCTGTAGCTGGTGGTGGAACCTTGAAAAAACCGCGTCCAGAAGTAGTGCTTAAAACACGAGAGCAGTTTGAAAGCGGAGCTGCGCAAGCGGGTGCTGAGGTGGCGTTGCCAGAGTGGCCAGCTTATTTGCGCATGCTTGATCGTTTAGACCCTCAATGGCGACAAAGTGCATAGGGCATAAAAAAGGGCCGCTAAAAAAAGCGGCCTCTTCTTAAATTTCCTAAAAGCTATTGCTTAAACTGGCGAACGGAACGCATCGTTCTCGCGACCTTCAACAAATGGCTTTAAGTAGATTTCAACACGACGGTTCTGACTACGACCCGCGCTGCTACCGTTGTCAGCAACAGGCATGTTCTCGCCTTTACCTTTCATACGCATGCGGTCACGCTGAACACCGTTCTGACTCAAGTAACGAGCAACTGAACTTGCACGCTTTTCAGAAAGCTGTTGGTTATAGCTGTTTGAACCAGTGCTGTCTGTGTGGCCGATAACGTGTATCGCTGTTTTGTCGTATTCAGAAACAACCGCAGCTACCTTTTCCAGGCTGTCGCGGAAGCTGCTTTTGATTGAAGCTTGGTTAACATCGAAAGACACTTCGCTGCTGACGTTTACTTTCAAGGTTTCTTCGTCAATGCGAGTGATTGTAATTTCCTGGTTAGCTTGTTCTGCTGCTAACTGTTGTTCCATGCGACGCTGTTGCTTGTCCATGTAATTACCAACTGCTGCACCTGTTAACGCACCGACTGCGGCACCTACAAATTTACCGTTTTTGCTGCTAGTTTGGTTGCCGATGATGCCACCAGCGATTGCGCCTATAGCGGCACCTGTTTTAGCACGTCGATTAGGGTCGTCCGTGGCACAACCTACAGTGACTAAGGCGGCGGTTGCGATTATCGTAGTTTTTACAAAGTTCATATTGTCCGTCTCTTCGTTGGATTCGCGATTTATTGTTTTCTCGAGTACTTCCGCAATATGGGTAGAGCTTGCGTCGTTCTCCTCCTACTTGTTTTCGGCCTATTGTGAAAATTAATTACCGCACTAGAGCAATTTGGGTTCTGGGCAACAAATTGTGTTGAATATCAGCACCCGTTAACATTGTGTTTGTGAAGTGCTATACGTATTCCCATGCGATCGAAAGCATGGAGTGTGATTGGGCTCTAAGTTACTGCGCACGCTATCGGACAGTATTTGGCGAATCCAGATGACAGAGCAGAAATTCTGCTTGTACAAGTGCAAGACAGAGGCAACATAATTGAAGACTTCCGTAGAATTTAAGAGTAACAAGTTCCCGCCGTACATAGGTGAGGAGGAGTCGATGAATCCCGATGTCTGGGGTAAGCGGCTGGCAGAATACCTTGTTGAAAAATTGGCAGAGCCTGTATGACTAATCGCAATCTAAGGTTAAAGCTGCTTTTTGTGCTCGTAACCGGCTGGTTGTTCGTAGGTGCTGCTTGCGATACGTTTTTGAAAGCCGAAGGCACGATTAGCCTAAAAGGTTCTTTGTCAGAAATTCATGAAGGCAAAAAAATGCTGGGTGTCTGGGCAATAAAGGCAGAAGAACAAAGCGAGAATACCGCGATGGATGGTGGTGACATTTGTGAATCGCTTGGCCAAACATGCAGTGTGGTCATTCAGAGTA
The DNA here is from genome assembly GCA_938035945.1 of uncultured Granulosicoccaceae bacterium. Taxonomy (GTDB): domain Bacteria; phylum Pseudomonadota; class Gammaproteobacteria; order Granulosicoccales; family Granulosicoccaceae; genus Granulosicoccus. Next base: position 3,187 of record CALHOU010000099.1, on the reverse strand, counting down.
TTGATGTGTCATTCATTGTGCAAGAAGATAACACGGCGGTATTAGAGGCTAATCCTAACGATACGGTTATAAACGGACAAAACGAATATCGCTTTAAGCTAAGCAATATTTACGGACCGGGTGAAAAGCGTCGATTTGATGTGAACTTTATTGGTGCGTTTATAGATGTAGACGGTAATGGTAAATGGGAATCGGTTGAGCCGTTCGGTTGGGCTGTGGAAAATCCATTAACAAGAGGTTGTGTTAATCGGCGTTCCTCCGATCATGTTAATTGCACACAACTCAATATTCCGATTGAATAGTTTTAAATGCTGGGACTTAATCTGATATAAAGTGTGCGAAATGATCTGGACTCTAATGTCTGAAAAGTCCCCAATCCTGACTCCCAGAATAAATCATGAACGATAGCTTTTGATCGCAGGAAGATTACATTTACTCATTATACTGTTAGATGGCGCCCGGTTGACGTATGTCACGCTTGGCAGGCGATGATATGATTTCCGATTCCATATATTCGATAAACTCATCCGAGCCCCAGTGCTTCCGATCAAACCAGTATGAGGCGAATGCGGGCATATCGGTGTAGTCGATCATGAGCCGCGTCAATCCCACCCAATGAGCCTCAGGAATTGACCTCTCCTGTCTTTGAAGATATGCGTTTTCATAGATGCGCATTACATTATTTGTGAACGTATAGTAGCGAACTCGATTAACTCCTTCGAGAACCTCACGTTTCCCTGCTTCGATAAAAATCTCACTGAGATCCTTATCCGCGGCCAGCAAACTGAACATCGCTTGCAATTCCTCTGTGACGACATTGGCCGTGTTTAACCGCAGTAACTTATTATTTTGTTTTATTTGGATAATTAAATATACAAGCGTAACCGTCACTGCGACAGCACCAACAACGTTGCCGATCGCCCCGATAGCTTCCCAATTCATAGAGATTCCTTATTTTTTTGACCGGACCAAAGTGTTCCGCCGCCCGTTGTCAGTGCGAACAGTTGTTGGTGTGCTCATACACCAGTATAGTGAGGCTTCATTATCACCGGGAAGAACGCGTATGGAAGCCCCGATAAGTTGTGTCCGTTTGTATGCAGATGAGTTTGGTGAATCTTGTTTCGAAGATATCAAATTTCCAATGAGCGCGATTCAGTACGCACCACCTGCGCCTGCGGTACACCTTTCAGAACCCGTAAGTGCAACTCGATTCTCCTGGTTTCGATTCCCCGCTGATTGGAATGATGCTGCACATCCATCGCCACGGCGTCAGTTATTCATTGTACTCTCAGGTGAAGTGGAAGGTTGGACTAGCAAAGGTGAAAAAAGGATCTTTTGCGCAGGAGATTGCGTGTTAATGGAGGACACTACTGGGAAAGGCCACGGAGCCAGGCCATTAAACGGTGAAGCGAATGCAGTTGTTATCGCTTTGGAGTAGTCGATCAGTCGTTCTGATAACTTGATTCTCGCAGTTGAGACGAATGAATCCTTTGGCGAAGCTGCCGGTCGATTTCACTGGTGTACTTCCGCATTGGGGACTTTTTTGCCGTTCGGCTATACTCAATTGGACGGAAAATTTCGGCCCATTGCAGACATTAGTCGAAGAATCAAGAGTTACGATGAACAGAAGCTGAAAAAGAGGATTGTAGATGTCCAAGGCTAAAGCTCCTAGATCGCAGCCGCTAATAGCGGTCAAAGATGTGCTTGCAAGCAGTGCTTGGTACGCCATGATTCTAAACATCAAACCGCACGGCAATACTGCTGAAGAAACACACGGCAATTCGTACAATCGACTTTTAAAAGGAAAACAGATCATCTTGCAACTTCACGGTTGGGACGTCGAGGACCACCCAAATATGATGAGCAAAAAGAATACCCCAGTAGGCCACGGCGTCGTTCTGTGGTTTGAAGTCGATGATTTTGACGAGGCAGTCAATCGAGCACGTGAAATAGATGCTCACTTCCTCGAGGAACCAAGCGAGAATCCGTACGCGCATCATCGTGAATTCTGGCTGCAAGATCCCGACGGATATGTCGTAGGTATTGCTTCCCCACCCGAATCATAGTTTCGTGCATTTGAAACATGCAGTTTGCTAAATCATTAAGACCACGAATTAAAAGTGGTGAGATCACAACCAGTATCCGCATTTGGATCAGACAACGTGTACGAGAAGGAAAGAGATACCGGTTGGACGAAGGCTGGATTGAAATTAACACAGTAAAGGAAATAGCGCTTGGGGATGTAACGCCTAGCATGGCCAAAGAGTCTGGCTTTCAGGGTCTTGTTGATCTTCTAAAAGTTGCAAAGCATGGAAAGGGCGAGAGAGTATTTCTGGTTTCTTTTACGTACATTGGGTCAGGAAAAAGTACTAGCTGATATTCCGCTTTGGGGACTTTTTTGCCGTTCGGCTATACTCAATTGGACGGCAAATATCGGCCCATACCGGTTTTACAAGAACTGGGGGGAATCAACTTCCAAATTCAGGACTGAAGACGAGCAACCCTTCTGGACGCTGCTTGCCAAAGCTTTTCCACTGAACAATCTCATCAGACACTCCTGGATATTGGATACTCCCGTTGGATACAAAACCAAATCTGCGATAAAATTTTGGATTGCCTATTAACGCACACCCATCTGCATTCATTCCTTCAAGAACCCGAAGTCCTTCGTTGATCAAAGCGGTGCCGATACCACTACGCTGCAGATTCGGATGCACAGAAACAGGTCCAAGGCCATACCAAGAATTAGTGTTGTTACCGATAGTAACTGGGGAAAAGGCAACATGCGCAACTAACATGTCGTCCTTAATAGTGACCAGGGAAAGCGTTAAATTACCAGCTGCACGGAGGTCATCAATAATGGCAGGTTCTGTTCCATCACTGTACGACATTGGTGCAAAGGCATCAGTTGTTAACTGATGGATCGCTTGCCGATCCTCAGGACGTTCTCGACGTATTTCCATCCTTCAATCATACCGTTAAAATATGGAGCAGACAATTACCGCTAGTTAGATGAGAGCCTGGGAAACTCCAGATAACAAGCTAGGTTAATGAGTTTGTGTCCGTCTGCAGCGGGGACAAAGTACGCGTTTTGCCAAACCTCACGAACGTCAGCAATTGAGTATGCTGAAATCAACTATCATTGTATAAGCAGATGAAAATTATCGCCTGTCGAAAGTAATTTTCG
>CALHOU010000098.1 GCA_938035945.1 uncultured Granulosicoccaceae bacterium | reverse complement strand
GATCAAATCTATTTTGGTGACATGGGCGGACAAGTTTGGCGCTTCGACTACAACAATGACATAGGCTCAACTAAATCAATTGATGATCGTATGACTGGTGATGTCATTGCGCGTTTCGCCGACGATACACCCGAAAATGCGCGTCGCTTCTACTACCCACCAGATATAGCCTTACTTGCGATCGACGGTGAACAGCAATTATCGATATCGCTTGGTTCTGGCTGGCGTGCGCACCCACTGGATGACGTTGTTGAAGATCGCTTCTACAGTTTCCGTATGACTCAGGTTTATGGTGCACCCACTACCGATGACGGCGAGATTCGCTATCCCGAGGTAACTGAAAATACCACGGGTATGATCGATCTGGGGAAATCACCTGATGCGGTTCGCAATACAGACAAATCTGAAAAAGGTTGGTTCTTACCTTTGGATCCTGGTGAAAAAGTTCTCAGTAGTAGCGTCACCATCGACGGTAGTCTGGTTTTTACTACTTATGTGCCAAGCTCCGAAACCGGTACCTGCGACGCGGCTATAGGTTCGGGTGCTGTGTACCTACTCGATCTTGCCACGGGCAATCCGGTTAAAAACTTAAGTGATGCCGGTTCACAAACCGATGTGACCGATCCAATCACAGGTACAGATGGCACAGACGAAACGGGAATGGAGCTGGACGCGACTGACCGCCGTCGAAAATTATCTGCAGCGGGTATCCCACCTGAAGCCAGCTTATTGTTCCCAGAAACTGGAAACGCCACCGTATTTGTTGGTCGAGACAAGCTTGAAGAGGTTCAGATAGATACATTAAAAACCCGTACATTCTGGCAAGAACACATTGATGAGAATTTATAGACGGAGTGCGAACCAAGCCACAGATACGTCTAATTCCTAAGCTAGCAAGCCAACGTGGACGCTAGCTGGCGTGTTGTGTGCCGTTAACTAGTTTAGAGAACCGTTGCCCAGCATTGCAGCCAGGCAACCCAAAAAGATAACTGAGTAAGGGTCAATAACAATGACAACCAAGTATTCCAGAAAATTTGTTTTAGGCAAAAAAAATCGCAAACGTTCAGGATTCTCGCTTATTGAGTTGCTTATCGTCATTGCGATAATCGGACTATTGGCAGCTATTGCTTACCCGTCCTATACGTCTTATGTTATCAAGGCCAAGCGATCAGACGGTGCGCTAGCACTGCTTGAAGCTGTTCAAGCTATGGAGCGCTGCAAATCAACGCTATTCACTTACGCCAACTGCACGATTGCAGGGCAGCTCGCTATATCACCTGAAAAGAACTACACAATCGCTCTTGACCCAGCTCCGACCGCATCAACGTTTAGAATTGTAGCCACACCGGGGGCATCGCTTTCGACGGACGCCGAATGCACTTCATTGGCCATTGATCATCTTGGAAACCGAACGTCAACACCAAGTCCAGCTGGAACTGACGCAAATGGTTGCTGGAACTAAGCCGGCTATTATAGTGTTGGGCTAGGTGCCCAACACCAACTTAAACAGAAGAAAATGAGAACGGCTGCACACCATTAGAGCCGTTAAAATCGAATTTATGTAACCTAGGCTCAATTTATCAGCCCATCACTCAAGCCATGCGCATATCGGTCGATATTCCCCGCATGGATACTAAAAACCAAAATGGCTTCACGCTAATTGAACTGCTTGTGGCACTGGCTGTAGCCGCAATCCTTCTCGGCATTGGCATCCCTAGTTTTTCAGGCGCGATTAAAAATAGCCGTGTAAGCGCGGACTACTCAGAAATTACCCAAGCATTATTTATGGCGCGCAGTGAAGCGGTGAAATCGCGAAGCCGTGTGACCGTCTGCCCCAAGAAAGCATTAGATGCAATGCAGTGTGGCTCGGTTAATACCGATTGGGAGCATGGTTGGTTAGTATTTGTCGATAATGTGTTTGCAACCAACGCGGCTGCCGCCAGTATCGATGCTGAAGACGAAATCATTTCAGTGCACCCAAAGCAACGCTCAAAAAATACGATCACAGCGATTGGTTCCTCAGATCGAACCGCGCAAACAGCGCACGTTAAAACCTATATCGCCTACGAGAGCGAAGGCCAGTCCAGTTGGGCTAACGGCAGCTTTTTAATTTGCAATGCAGACGACGTGGAGCTTTCGCGTGTACTCAATGTAGCGCCAACAGGTGATGTTCGTCCTGGTCGACCCAGTGGCACGAAAAAACCGCGTGACGTATTCAATCGCGAGGCTTGCTAGTTATGTACTCAAGCCCTATAAAAGCGCTTCATAGAAAACAAAAAGGTGTTGGCCTGATCGAGATCTTAATCACGGTCATTCTAATATCAATTGGTTTTTTAGCTGCCGCACGCATGCAGGTTGAGGGAATGCGTTTTAGCCAAAGCGCTTACTACCAATCCCAAGCGTACTTTCTAGCCAGCGATATGATCAATCGCATGCGCACCAATACTGAAGGTGTGGAAAATGGCGAGTACGACAACATATCCACTTCTGCATCAGCGATGGACCCGGGTTGTGGCGCGCAAGCGTGTGATGCTGCTCAAATAGCGCTGCAAGATGTTTATGAATGGGGAAGTTACTTTCACTCCCGCGATGGCGCCGTGAACTTCATCCCTGCCCTACCTAGTTCTGATGCGATTACAGCAAACGCTACCGTCGTATCTATTGCAGATGACATCTGGAGTGTGCGACTCACTTGGTCTGAGATCGTAAACGGAGAAGTTAAAGCTGAGTCCATGTCTGTAAACTTTGCGCTAGAGAAATCATCGATATGATTGTTAAGCATCCCGACAATATGGCGCCAATCAAACATCGCGGTGTTTCGCTGGTGGAATTGCTGATAGCAATGACACTGGGTTTGATTTTGCTTGCCGGTATGATCGCTGTTTTTTCGGGTAACCAGCGTAGCTCCGAACTCAATACAGCGATGGCCAACATCCAAGAGAACGCTCGCTTCGCACTTAGTGCGCTGGGTAAAGATATTCGCATGGCTGGCTATCAGGGTTGTCTGGATTCGCGACGGGGTCGCATGAGCGTGAAAGCTGCAGTTGCGCCTATTCCGATTGATGGTGTTCTGCCAAACGGACAACCCAATTACAACTCTAACCTCTCCGCTGCAACGGGTTCGGTGATTCAACCTAATGGCGATTGGTGGCCACCAATACCCGGTGGTTTTCAGCCACCGGCTATTAACCAAGCCATTCCGGGTACACATGCTTTGGCTGTTCAATACGGCAACAGCAATCAATCGGCGCTTGTCGGGCCTGTGCAAACCGGCGGTATCCCAGATTTGGCAGGTCCTGCAAACACGGTTGGAAATCTGGCCTTAGCAGTTGGTGATCTTGCACTTATTAGTAACTGTGAAAGCGTAGATTTGTTTACGGTAACCGCTGCTAACTTGTTTGGTACAAACGGCCAGTCTTTAGGCCATGCAGCACCACAAAACCGCGATGGAAACTTTACCTCGCGGTACGGCGTACCCAGAAACATTCGACACACTAAAGTGATGAGATTCGAATCGCGCGTTTACTATGTTGGTGATACCGGCTTGGTCAACGAGAACGGGGATCAGATACGTGCGCTCTATATGCAATCGTACCCATACAACGACCCAAACAATCCACCATCAGAATTAGTTCAAGGTGTTGAGAATATGCGTCTTGCCTTCGGCATTCGAAACAATGACACCTTGCGCTATGTAACAGCTGATGACCCAGCGTTTGACCCCGAAGAAGTGGAAGCGATACAAGTGGGCCTGATCATGTCATCTTTTTCTCGCATCGCCGAACAGAACGATACCAACACCTATGTGATCGCCGGGCAATCTATTTTACCGTCAGCCTCTTCCATCAATGCGCTGACACATCCCGAAGACGGCCGCTACCGTTTGGTATTCAATACAACTGTCAAGGTTCGCAACAGACGTGATGAACGAATTGCATTCGAAGCAGAGGCACCACCTGCACCTCCTCCTGGTCCTTAGGTTTTTCCTTCGAATCATTTACGTAGTCACTTAGGTATGTCATGAGCACACTTACAAACAAAGCATTAACAAACTACGCACAGAGCAATCGCGCTGAACGTGGCGGCGCTTTATTGGTCGCCATGATTCTGATTTTTTTGCTCTCGGTGATGGGCATTTCAAGCATGCGCGGCTCAACGCTTGAACGGCAAATGGCCACTAATTCAATTCAAACTGCCACAACGTTCCAAGCTGCAGAGTCAACCAGCGAAATGGTATTGAACAACGATGCAAACTTGACAGCGGCAATCAACGTTGCCAATGTCGCTGCGGTCAATATCGGACAACTCAGTGATTCCGCCGTTATACCGATAGAAGTGGATTTACAGCAAAACATCGGCTTGGAAAGTACGGCCAGATTGCAGTACGTCGGTGACGGACCTGCTTATGGCTTTTCAGCTGGCATTGGTAGTAGTAATTTCGTCGCCTATCGTTTTGAAGTCATCGCAACCGCGAAGGTGGATGCGGTTCGCTCACAGGCAGAAGTCACACAGGGTGCGTATCGAATCGCACCAGGTCGATAACTCATCATGTTTAAGAAATCGCTGAAGGAGCTTATACCTATGGTAAAGCACAGAAAATATAGCGCAGGGCTGCCCGTCATGGTTGCCGCGGTTTGCGCAAGCTCAATGAGCTTGTCTTCCGCAATGGCCGATGACACCGAAGTCTTCTTCGGCCAAGTCGATCCTGACCTGAACGTGAGCCCGAACGTCATGTTCGTACTCGATACATCAGGTTCAATGGGAGGATTTGACGGCACAAGCTTAACGCGAATGGAACGCATGAAGAATGCGATGGAAATCATTCTCGATGGCACCACGAATGTCAATGTCGGTATTATGAACTTCAATGGTACCAATGGTGGTGGCGCTGTACTCTACCCCGTGACGCCAATCGATCAAATTATTTGCACGGGTGCGGAATGTGGCGAACAGATTGCAGCCCCAAGAGTGAACAGTGGTGGCGCTGACATTGAAATGAGAATTTCAGATGGCGACATGATGCTCGGTGGCAACGTACTAAGCCTTGGTGAGAGTGAGCGAGGTGCAGAATTGGTCGGGCTGCAATTCGGAAGGTTCGACGTACCTCAAGGCGCACAAATTACATCTGCCTGGTTAGAATTTACGTCTGTAGATGACAACTCAGCCGATGCCGATTTGCAGATTGAAGGCGAGCTCGCTGCCATGACAGCACCGTTTACGAATACGGATAACGATGCCGCCAACCGCGTTAAAACAACCGTGCCACCCGTTGCCTGGAAACCAAAGCCGTGGAAAACAAATATAGATTATCAAAGTCCTGACATCTCTGCTGTTATACAAGAAATTGTTGACCAGACGGACTGGTGTGGTGGTAATCCAATTTCGTTATTTGTCAGCGGCACGGGAACGCGCAACGCTATATCTTTTGACAACTCGCCAACCTACGCACCAAAGTTAAGTTTCTCCTATGATGCATCGGCCATACCTGTGGGTGGTGGTTGTGCGAACAAGACGACAGTAGCGTCTGTTAAGAAAAGTTCTGATGATGCGGAAGAAAAATCTTATGGCGGTGAAGTTAAAACCGGCAGTTCAGATCTAGAATTACCATACGATGGTAGCACTCAACAAATTTCTGGTATTCGTTTTGACGACATCAAAATACCTAAAAACTCAGTGATCACAGGCGCAACCATTGAATTTGAGGTAGACCGGCAACGATGGGGTAGCGTAGATTTAAAAATCGCAGCGCAAGCCGCAGATGACCCAGCCACCTTCTCTGCGAAATGGCGTAACATTTCCAATCGCCCCACAACAGCATGGCTTGACTGGTTGGACGTGCCAAACCCGCCGCAAAATGCAAAGCTTGTCACACGCGATTTAACACCACTGGTTCAAACCCTTGTCGATCGTCCTGGATGGCAACAAGGCAATGCCATGGTATTTTTAATAGCTAAACACTCAGGTGGAGACGGCCGACGAGAGGTGGAGACAATCGACGGTGAGTCACACAACGCACCTAAAATTCGTATCAACTACCAATCGGTCAACGACGGCTCAGCGCCTGTTGTCATTACAGCACGCGATCAGATGAAGGAAGTTGTCAATGGTTTTAGAGAGGTCGGTGGGACACCGATTGTTGATGCCTATTACGAAGCCGCACGATATTTCCGTGGTGACGCAGTCGACTACGGTCGCCAACGCGGGCAAAGCGGTTACCGCCACTACCGCGTATCCGTCCCTGAGAGCTACACCGGTGGTAGTGTTTATCGTCAAAGTGCGTGCACTGACAATGATCTGAGTAATCCCTATTGCTGGGACGAAAAGATCAATGGCAACCCAGTCTATAAAGCACCGATTAAATCAAGCTGCCAATCAAACCATATCGTATTTTTATCCGATGGCGCGGCAACGTCGAATAGTTCGGCAGACAAAGTCAAAGCCCTAACCGGTGGTGACTGTGCTTCCACAGCCGATCCAGACGACTACTGTGGTGCTGAACTGGCCGCTTGGCTGCACACCAATGATCAGTCGAGCACACTACCTGAAACACAAAAGATAAGCACGTACACCGTTGGCTTTAACATAAACAGTAGTTTTCTGCGCTCCCTAGCAACGTCGGGTGGTGGCGAATACCACGAAGCTGAAAGTGCTGCCGATCTGGTTGGCGTGTTCGAAGATATCCTTGGTGATGTTGCAACAACAGAAACCAGTTTTGTGGCCCCTGGTGCCACGGTTAATCAGTTCAATCGACTAACGCATAGAAACGATATTTACTTTGCCCTTTTCAAGCCCGACCCACGACCAACCTGGTCAGGTAACTTGAAGCGTTATGAAGTAGGTACTGGTAAAGATGGTGAAATCACCATCAACGATTCCGAAGGTAACCCCGCCGTTGATCCAACCAGTGGCTTCTTCCACGAATCGTCCAGAAGTTGGTGGTTGGAAGATAGCGACGAAAACGACGGCAACATAGTTTCAGCTGGTGGTGCCGCCATGCAGCTAGACTTTACCAACATGGCACGCAGAATCTTTACCTATACCGGTGATTACGCTGCAATACCAGCTGCTGGAGTAGATCTACGGGCCACTGCACAATCACTGCATGAAGACAATTCAAGCATCACGCTTGAAATGATGGGGCTGGAAAACAAGCCCGGTGATATGGATGCGTACAGGGACGAGCTATTAAAATGGGCTCGTGGTATGGACCGTCGCGATGTAGATGATGACGGTGACTTTACCGACTGGCGCATGCACATGGGTGACCCGATGCATGCACGCCCCGTTATCTTAAACTACGATTCGCCAAACGGTACCGAAACGGCTGTATTCGTTGGTACTAACGAAGGCTATTTGCATGCGTTTGAACGCGATGGTGGTACTGAAATATATTCTTTCGTACCGAAAGATTTTCTACCGAACTTCGACACGTTCTGGAATAACCAATCGTCAGACTCGCACCCATATGGAATGGACGGTACCCTGTCTGTTTGGACAACAGACATCAACGAAAACGTAACCATCGATGCCGGCGAAGAAGCCATGCTCTATACCGGTTTGCGACGCGGTGGTTCAAGCTATTTTGCATTCAACGTTGCTAGCCGCACCGACCCAAAATTAGCATGGGTGATTGAAGCGGGTACACCTGGGTTTGAAGAGCTTGGTCAGACTTGGTCGAAAATGGCGCCAACAAAAATTCGTTTTAACGGTGCCGATCGTGACGTGCTTATCTTCGGTGCCGGTTATGATGAGACGCAAGATCTAACCATGGATGCTACAAATGCGCGTCTACCTCGAGTAACAGCAACCAAAGGCCGTGGCATCTATATCGTCGATGCGCGCACGGGTACTCTGCTCTACTCTGCACTGGGTGTTGCTGGCGGTAGTCAACAGTTTGCCGACATGAACTACTCAATGCCAGGCGACTTACGCATTCTTGATGCAGATTTTGATGGCTTCGCTGATCAAATCTACGGTTCAGATACCGGTGGTCAAGTCTGGCGATTCGACCTTACTCAGTATCACGATTCTGGTGACCTGTTGAAAGGTGGTGTCATTGCTGACTTAAGTGGGCCCGGTCCTAAAAATGAACGTCGTTTCTACTACGAGCCTGATGTTGCGATTATCTCGAATAATGGCGATCGATTCTTGGCAATCAGCATTGGTTCTGGCTGGAGAGCACACCCGCTCGACAGAGATATTGATGATCGTTTTTATATGATCAAAAGTGCTGATCTATTCAGTGCTCCGGCGTGCTATGGCAAATCGACCGATAACTGTGTGACATCGACACCGATCACAGAAGCGGATTTGATTGACGTGACCAACGATATAGACCCTGACTCTAATCAGTACGGCTGGATGTACGACTTGGGTGCACCAGGTGAGAAGGTCTTGGGCTCCAGTGTGACGGTAAACAATCAGGTAATTTTCACCAGCTTCCGGCCTGAATTGGCGGTAGGTGATTGTTCAACGGCGATCGGTGGCGGTTCGGTTTACGCACTCAACATCTTAACCGGTGGACCGGCGGTCGATATGAACGGTGACGGCGTGCTCGACGAAGAAGATCGGGAAAAGCAGCTTGCCCACGGTGGTATTCCGCCAGAGCCTGCGGTACTGATCACGGAAGATGGCCCGACTTTGTTGGCAGGTCCCGAGCAACCGTTCAGCCCTAAATTTGACAACCTAACCAGACGCACTTTCTGGGTAGATAAAGGCGATGAAGAATAACGCCTTGTTCTATTTGTCATAAGTTACCGATTCGGGCCGCTTTTGCGGCCCGTTTTCGTTATATAGCATCACCGCATAAGCTTATAACTAAAAAGCCTTAAACAAACTCACTCAATCCTGCTCAAATCTCTATTAACAGCATTTTTAGAGATACACGAACATGCAGATTGAAACCGATGCAGTCATTATTGGGGCAGGGCCTTGCGGGCTTTTTCAAGTATTTGAACTAGGCCTGCTTGACATTAAAGCGCACGTTATTGAGTCCCTACCGGGTCCTGGTGGGCAATGCGCTGAGCTCTACCCATCTAAGCCGATCTACGATATTCCCGCCTACCCCACCATCGGTGCGCAGGAACTTGTCGATCGACTGTTAGAACAAATTGCGCCCTTCGAGCCAACGTTTCACTACTCACAACAAGTCACTGAAATTGAGCGTCTGGATGATGATCGCTTCTTTGTAAAAACCAGTGCCGGCTCAAGCTTTATAACGCGTGCCATTATTGTCGCTGGTGGTGTTGGCTCGTTTGCACCAGTGCCGTTAAAAATTCCCGGCGTCGTTGCCTACCCCGATAAGTCGATTTTCTATTCCGTTAAAGACCCGAGCATTCACCATGGCAAAGACATTGTCATTCTAGGTGGTGGCGATTCAGCATTGGATTGGGCATTGGAGTTATACAAAGATGCTAACAGTGTGGTGCTGGTACATCGCTCGGATAAATTTAAGGCAGCCCCAGCATCGGTCAGCCAAATGCGCAAACTGTGCGACGACTTTGAAATGCAATTTATGACCGGTAACGTCACCGGCATTATTAATGATGACAACGATGAATTGAAATTTATTGAAATCACTGGGCAAGACGGTGTTGCTCGTCGGGTTGATCTGGATCACCTACTGGTGTTTTACGGCCTGTCGCCAAAGCTTGGGCCAATTAGCCAATGGGGATTAGATTTAAAGAAAAACCAGATTATTGTAGACACCGAAAAATTCCAATCCAGTGAACCTGGTATATACGCTGTTGGAGATATCAACTGGTACCCGGGTAAGAAGAAACTCATATTAAGTGGATTTCATGAAGCTGCCCTGGCCGCTTTCGCAATTAAAGAACAATTGAACCCTGGCGAAAAAGTCCATCTGCAATACACCACGACCAGCCCAAGTATGCATAAAAAACTCGGTGTGGACGACCCGTATGCCAAAGACGAAATTGAGGCCGCATAACCATGTATCACTATACAGAACACGATAAGGCGTTCGTTCAGGCGCGCGTAGATGAATTTAGCGATCAAGTTGCACGCTACGAACAGGGCAAGCTTGACGAAGATGAATTTAAGCAATTGCGGTTACGCAACGGGCTATATTATCAACGGCACGCTTACATGTTACGCGTGGCTATTCCATACGGCGTGTTATCGGCAGACCAGCTGCACCAGCTTGGGCACATTGCCGATACCTACGATAAAGGCTACGGGCACTTCACTACCCGTCAGAACATTCAATATAACTGGCCGGAATTGCAAGATGTGCCAAAAATTCTGCAAGATTTAGCCGATGTGGATATGCATGCTATTCAAACCAGTGGCAACTGTATTCGTAACACAACCACAGACCCATTAGCAGGCGCTGTAGCAGATGAAATTGAAGACCCAAGACCGTGGTGCGAATTGATTCGACAATGGTCAACCCTGCATCCTGAATTTAATTGGTTACCACGCAAGTTCAAGATTGCGGTCACGGGTTCAAAAAACGACAGAGCCGCCGTGCAAGTGCATGATATTGGCCTGCGTTTGGTAAAAAACGAGAACGATGAAACGGGTTTTGAAGTGCTCGTCGGTGGTGGCTTGGGTCGCACACCTCATATCGGTTCGGTTATCAATTCATTTTTACCAAGCGCTGATCTACTGACTTACCTGAATGCGATATTACGTGTTTACAATCAGTATGGACGTCGCGACAACCTCTACAAAGCTCGGATCAAGATTCTGGTTAACGCGATGGGTATAGGCGCATTCAAAGATGCAGTGGAAACCGAATGGGCTAATTCCAAGCACGAAGATGATTCGTTTACTACAGAACAAATCGATGCACTAAAAGCACAGTTTCCAAGTGCACCGGCAATCGATGATGTTGCCATCACAGAACCGCGTGAGATTCACAGCAACCCACTGTTTAACCAGTGGTATCAAAGCAACACGCGCGAACATCGCGATCCGGGTCGACGTATTGTGTTTGTTTCACTAAAAAGTGCAGATGCACCAGCAGGTGATGCAACAGGTGCGCAGATGCAAGCAGTGGCAAAGATCGCGGCGCAATACAGCGAATCTGAAATACGCACAACGCACGAACAAAACCTTGTGTTGCCGCATGTAAAAATTAGTCAGTTGTACGAACTGTGGCGCGCACTGGGCAAACAAAAACTGGCCACTGCCAATATTGGCAAACTCAGCGACATGATCGTCTGCCCGGGTTTGGACTTTTGTTCTTTAGCAAATGCCGGAACCCACACAATATACGATCAAATCAATACACGCTTTGACGACATCGACTATCAGCATGAACTTGGTGATATCAGTATCAAAATCTCAGGCTGCATGAATGCCTGCGGCCATCATCATGTCGGCGACATTGGGATTCTTGGCGTAGAGAAAGGCGGTGTCGAATGGTATCAACTCACCTTAGGTGGTCACGCTGGTAACAAGGCAGCTATTGGTAAACGTTTAGGAAAAGCTATTCCCAAAGAAGGCGTTGCTGATGCTATAGAAAAAATACTAGCCACTTTCATTGAATACCGGTCTGAAGAAGAAAACTTCAACACCACCTTTGAACGAATTGGCGTCGAGCCCTTTAAGGAGCATGTCTATGCCATTGCTGCGTAATAACGAGATTATTGAAAACGACCCATGGACGTTTTTCGATGATGAACAAGAGCTGCATTCCGATTGGGACTATGCCATCGTCACAGCGGCGCGGTTTTTACAGCTCGCATCCGATGGTGAACAACTGCCAGATGGTGTGCGTGTTGCGCCCGACGATGACGTGCATCTACTTAAGCCATATATTTCGCAATTAAAATTGATTTGTATAAGCTTCCCCGTTTATACCGATGGGCGCGGTTATTCCCACGCACGCCTGGTGCGACAACGCTTTGGCTATAAAGGTGAACTACGCGCAGTGGGTGATATCAGAGAAGATCACATATCGTTCATGCAGCGTTCAGGCATAAACGCATTTGATTGCATCAGCATGCCTGATTTAACGCTATTGAAACAATTAATAACGCGTTTTGAACATACCTACCAACCGAGTTATCCACTCTCAAAATTAGGCTGAACTTATTTGATGGCCTAAGGTCTGCATTTTAAATACGTGCAAATTTTGTGGAGCTGCCATCTTGAAAACGAATACTAATCCTAACCGTCGAGCCCTGTTACAAGGGCTCGGTGCTGCATCCAGTACACTTGTTATTCCATCATTGGCGCTGGCCAATGATGATGCTAAAGCAACCAACACCGCTACCACTAGTGAGGCTGCTCAACCTGAGTTGGAGAAATACGGCATTCGTCAATTCGCAGCACCAGAGCTACTGCTCGACTACTGGATAGATGAAAACGGAAAACCGACTGAGTTCTCTGTGCATGCCCAGAAGGGAAAGTGGTTGTTCATGAAGTTTTTCCAAAACTGGTGCCCAGGTTGCCACAAGTTTGGCTTCCCTACGTTGAAAAAATTTGCTGATGAGTTTTACGATCACCCCGACGTTGAAACTATCGCGGTGCAAACTGTATTCGAAGGATTTAGCGTAAATTCAAAATCAGCTGTACGAGAACTGCAACTTCGCTACGACTTGCCAATCACGATGGGCCATGATCCTGGCACCAAGCTAACTGAGAATCATCCATTAAGCATGATCAACTACCGTACCGGCGGCACACCGTGGTTAATATTGGTTGCTCCCGATGGGCACGTGGTGTTCAACGATTTCCATGTTGACTCAGACGCGCTCGTCGATTTTGTAAAAAAAGCCGTTGCATAAGCCGGCGCTCAGGTTTGGTGTTTTCTTTGTTGTGCGTTCTTCACAACTGTGGAAACTACATTAGCAATGATAAAGAAAACACCAGATCCAACCACAATGCTTGGCCCGCTAGGCGTATCTGCATAAAGCGATAGACCTAAGCCCAAGGCAACCGATGCCACACCGATAACAATGGCCACCAATGCCATTTGCTCTGGCGTGCGACTAAACACACGCGCTGCGGCAGCTGGAACAATCAATATTGCGCTGATTAACAAAGCCCCCACCAACTTGATAGACACCGCGATCAGCAACGCCAGGCTCACCATCAACACCAATCTTTCACGATCAACGTTAAAGCCTTTGGACACCGCCAGATCTGGATTTAATGTACTGGTTAGTAGCGGCACCCATCGCCACAGCAAAAGACCAACCGCTAACAGCGAACCCATCCAAACAACAACAATATCGGTTTTACTCACCGCTAATATGTCACCAAATAGATAACTGGGTAAGTCCAACCGAACACCAGTTAGTTGTGATACGGCAACCAGACCTAAAGCCAGTGAAAGATGAGCAGCTACACCGAGCAAGGTATCGATCGCATAGAGTTTTCCTGCATAGCGAGCGATCACAAAACTCATTAGAAGAACAACTAACAGCACACCAACAATTGGCGAGAGGGAAAAGGCTAACGACAAGGCAACCCCAAGGATAGCCGCATGCGAAATCGCATCACCAAAATAAGCCATGCGACGCCATACTACAAAACAGCCTAAAGGTCCTGCGGCGATTGCCAGCCCCACACCTGCCACAAACGCACGAACTAAGAAATCATCTAACATGTTTGGCTTTAATCAGTGTTTGTGATCGTGATGATGATGCTCATGGCCATCGTCGTGCGAGTGATCATGATCGTGCCGATACAAAGCCAAAGCGCCTTCAGTTCCAAGACCAAATAATGCTCTGTACTCGGGCGCGGCCGATACGATGGTGGGCGCACCTTCGCAGCATACATGGCCATTTAAACAAACGACCCTGTCCGATGCGCTCATGACCACATGCAGGTCATGGCTTACCAATACAATGGCGCACCCCTGTTCATTACGCACCTGTTCAATTAGTCGATAAAAAGCCGCTTCGCCTTGTTGATCTAAACCTTGAGTTGCTTCATCAAGAATGAGTACCTGTGGATTGCTCAGTAACGCTTGCGCCAACATAACGCGTTGTAACTGGCCACCGGATAGCTGTGACACTTGCATAGGCAACAATGATTCAATGCCGACTTGATCAATCCATTTTTGCTTTAAGATTGAATCGGTTCTTGAGCCTAAGCTTAGGAAACGGTTAACGCTCATGGGTAAGTTAGAATCGATACTTAGGCGTTGCGGCACATACCCGATGCGTAAGTGTTTTTGGCGCATAATACGACCGCCACTGGGTTGCAAAGCACCGATTAATATACGCAAGAAGCTGGACTTACCCGAACCATTCGGCCCCAATATGGTTACGATTTCGCGTGGATGCACAGCAAAGTCGATATCGTGCAACACAACATCGTTGCCATAGTGCAGACAAACATTTTCGGTGCTGATCAGGCTATTGGTAGTCATGATTTTTCTGTCGGGCACTGCGCACAGACTCCCGATAGCTCCATGACCGAGGTCGCGGTTGAAAAGCCCAGCTGTTGAGCGGTTGCGGCTAACTGTTTACTGACCTTGGGTACCGATTGCTCGGCCACTCGTCCACACTGTTTACACACTAAAAAACACGGGTGCGCACAGCGGTTAGGTTCAACACAGGCCACATACGCATTAAGCTTCTCCAGCTTGTGTACAAAGCCCTGCTCCATTAAAAAACCCAATGCACGATAAACCAATGGCGGTTTTTCACCAAAACCTGCTTTGGCTAGTTTTTCCAGCACCTCGTATGCGCCCAGTGCAATATGCGATTCGAGCAATATCTCCAACGTTCGGCGCCGTACGGGGGTTAATCGCAATTTTCGTTCTTCACACAACAACTCCACGGCCTTTATCGCTGCGTTCTTGCAGCGACGATGGTCGTGTTTTGTAAATGCCAGTACGTTCGAATTTGAATCTGCCATTGTCTGCTACCAGCAATCGCCACCTTAATGTTATAATATAACACATTAAAACTAGCCCCCTGCTCCACATGCATTTTCAATCACTCGCCACATTCTTCTTCAGTTGTTGGCTCGCAAGCACAGCGCTCATTTCGACCGCTCAAGCCGATGATCGCTTGCGCATTGTCACAGATATCGCTCCGGTGCATTCGCTGGTGTCTATGGTGGTGGGCGACGATGCCGCTATAGATTTGCTTGTACCACCCAGCCAATCCCCCCATGGCTTTAGCTTAAAGCCATCTCAAGTACGGGCCATCAGTAATGCCCAGCTCGTGATAATGTTGAGTGATGATTTCACCCCAGGGCTTAGTCGCCATACAGACGCATTGAACAATGATGTGGTGGTTGTGCAATTATCCGACACCGCGCAAGCACATGAAAATCGCAATGTAGAGCGTGAATATTCTGAACATCAAGATGCTGAGCATGATGATCACGCGCACGATAAACACACAGACGACCAACACACTTGGCTAAATGTAGAAAATGCCATCGCGTGGATTGATGTCATCGAAAAAGCAGCCATCATGGCCGATGCGCAATCGCAAACGCGTTACCAAGAAAACAGCGCGAAGGCAAAAGCCGACTTAACGGCACTGCACCAACGCATACAAACACAACTTGCCAACTTGGCCGACAAAAAATACCTTGTGTACCACGATGCTTATCAACACTTTGCCACAGGCTACGCTCTGGCTACACCGATCGCCATAGCACTGAGCGATGCGCGCGCACCGAGTGCCGCGAAAATCAAAGCGATTCAAAAACAGGTGTCCGCAGCGTCTTGTATTTTTTCCGAACAACAACACGATGACGCCATCGTTGACATGATTGCCAGTGGTCAGTCGATTAAGCGCGGCATGTTAGACCCGATGGGCAGTCGCTTCGATACTGGGCCCGCACATTATTCTAATACTATGCTAGAACTGGCGAACAGCTTTAGCCAATGTCTAAGTGACTAACGAGAGAGAAGCATGGATAAACGATTGTTGGATATTTTGGTCTGCCCCGCAACCAAGGGTAAGTTGATCGTTAAAGGCGATGAGCTATGGAGCCGTAGCGCAGGGCTTGCCTACCCTATTCAGGATGGCATACCGCAAATGGTAGAGAGCGAGGCGAGAAGCCTGAGTAATGATGAGATTGCGTCTATTAAAGACGAGCAACTGGTTTGAACTTGCGCTACCCGCCCAAACAGCGGGTAGCTTAAAAAATTATTGACCTAAACGTACCGTCAACACTGCAGAACGTGATTCAAGCCACGCCTTAGAGTTACCGCGTACTTTACGCATCTGCAAGTACACTTTTTCAGAATCTGATAATGCACCAGCTAATGCAATTTGGTTGGCATAGTTTTGCCATTTAGCATCACCAAACTCTTTCGACGCGCTCACACGGTACTGATTAGGCGAACCACTTACGGTTGGCGATAGTGTTTTACTAAAAGCACCATCGTAAATTGCTATGTCGGTAACCACAATCGATGGGACACCTGGCTTGTGTTCAGCAAGCGCGCTTCCTGCTCGGCAACGTGGCCCTGGCACACCTTCAATCAACTGCACTTGCTTTATTAAATTAAAAGAACGAGCTGGCTCAGTTGTACGCATGCCAGTAAAACGATCTTTAGAAACCGTTACAAGTAAGGGTACGTTAGGTACATCAACCATGACCGTACCTTGAGCATCTGTAAATGTGGCTGCAAATTGCTTGTAGTTACCCTGCAAACCGATGCACACAGCCGCACCTGCAATCGCTACACCGTTGTCATCAACAACGCGTACACCAAATTTAGCCGCGTGTGCTGGCAGTGCAAACGATGACAAAGCCAAAACAGAAACCGCCATGGCGGCCTTCGCTGTTCGCCTAAAAATACCTGAACTTGTTTTCATGCTTTTTTCCCCAACTGCTTCCATTGGCGGTGCCGTTTTTTAACGGTTTGCCGCGATGGATGTATTTCATCGTATTGGGGAAGTTTGTGGTGGGACGCCAATCACAGAAGCCGAACCTGAAATGTCGGCTAGGTTGTATCTTGGTTAAAACGCGCTTAAGACCCGTTCCAGTGTCTGATATTTCCTGTGTCGATGTGCACAAAACCACTGGAGCCGTAATAGCCGACGCCACCTGATTGCAGGCTGATCGCAGCTTGTTGAACGTTCTTTGCGTTTCGGCCAGGAACGCTAATATCAAGCGCACGACCTTCCATATGCAAGCTGTATTTAGCGACGCCGTTGGAGCGGGTTCGAAGCTTTGCGTTGGTGGCTTGTGTGCGGTAACCAGACAAAATGTGTACACGCTCTTTAGTTTCCAATAAGGCGTAGAGCTTGTGCAGATCGTCCAACAGATTCACATCCATAGCGATACTTTCATTAGCACGATGGTCACGCATCAGGTGGTTGATCTGATCTAGACTTTCGTCGATATACTCACCGGCTGACCAATACACAAGGTCGAGTTTTTCCCAGGTGTGGGCATTGATAAGGCGCAGTTTTCGATCTGGAGCGTAGATTGGGGCCGTTAGAGCGGAGGCAAATGTGTTCGAAGCGGTCGCGGCAGCACCCACTACGGCCACAGTTTTAAGCGATTGACGCAAAAATTGTCGGCGCTTGAGTTGCCGGCGTTTAGTTGATTGCCGGGCAGGTTGAAAGTTGATCTGGCTCATGAAAATCCCTGAGTAAAATGCTGTTTTGATTGACTTTGCAAAAAATTACGCACTGCGTGTCAATTTCTTTACACCATTGTGCCATATCCATATGAATATTTCGAGAACTGGTGGCTACAATTCGGTCAGGAAATTCGATGCCCATCGACAAATGCGCGATCTGTTTTCCACGTGGTTATCCTATCAAGAGGCGCGGCTGAAGATTACCGACAATTTGGAAAAGGTCTAGCGAAAAAAGCCTTGCTATATAGCAGTTCAGACTGATCAACAGCAAGGCTTAAAGAGGATGGGAAGTTATGGCTTAAATGTACTCGACTTTCAGGATTTCGTACTCAATCACACCCTTAGGAGTGGATACACCCACTTCATCGCCTTCCATTTTGCCAATTAAACCTTTGGCTACAGGTGAACCAAACGAGATGCGATTAGCCTTTAGGTCAGCCTCATCGTCACCCACGATTTGATAGGTGATTTCTTCTTCAGAGTCGAGGTCCATCAAAGTCACGGTTGAGCCGAATATGACCTTACCCGTTGGCTCCATGGTCGTGACGTCAATTACCTGTGCATTGCCAAGCTTGCCTTCGATTTCTTTGATGCGACCTTCTATAAAGCTCTGCTCATCACGTGCCGCGTGGTACTCAGCGTTCTCTTTCAGATCGCCGTGGGCTCGAGCCTCGGCGATAGCTTCGATGACTTTTGGTCGCCGGTTTGATTTTAAATCTGACAATTCGGCTCGCAAATTGTCCTCACCGCGCTTTGTTAGCGGGACTTTACTCATGCTGACTCCTGATGGATATCTTTTAAACGATAAACAGGCCCATCTTCTGGCACGCCCAAGGCTGAGCATATCGCAGCTGCACCGGCCAGTGTGGTGGTATAAGGAATTTTACGTCCTATTGCCTCCTCACGAATATAGTAGGAATCTGAGATGGCATTCCTGCCATCTGTCGTGTTTATGATCAAATTAATGCCATTATTTTTAATATCATCGAGAATATTCGGCTGGCCTTGGGCTAATTTGTTCACGGCGCGGCATTCCAACCCGGCTTGACCCAAAGCATCGCAGGTACCCCGAGTTCCTACCAGCGTAAAACCTGCCGCCAGTAAATCTTTAGCTACCTGAACCAGGCCGGGCTTATCTTGATCACGAACACTCAAAAAAGCTTGTCCGCTGCGCGGTAAACGTACAGATGCACCAAGTGTGGCTTTTAAGAAGGCCTCGCCAAAGGTTTTACCACTGCCCATCACCTCGCCGGTTGATTTCATTTCCGGGCCAAGCAAAGTGTCCACACCCTGAAACTTCGCAAACGGGAATACGGATTCTTTTACGCTGTAAAAATCCGGTCGCGGCATGGACGTTATACCCTGTTGTGCCAAGCTTTGCCCAGCCATACAGCGTGCAGCAATTTTCGCTAACTGCACGCCTGTGGCCTTTGAAACAAATGGCACGGTGCGCGACGCTCGCGGGTTAACTTCGAGAACATACACATCGTCGCCCTTGATCGCAAATTGCGTGTTCATCAAGCCAATAACGTTTAAGGCTTTACCCATTTTCGTGACTTGTTCGCTGAGCGCAGCGCATTGCGCTTCACTTAACGAATGTGGTGGCAACGAACAGGCAGAGTCACCAGAATGAATTCCGGCTTCTTCTATATGCTCCATGATGCCGCCAATCATAACCTGCTCACCATCGCAGATTGCGTCGACATCGACTTCAACCGCATCGTTCAGAAATCGATCAAGCAGCACGGGTGAATCGTTCGACACGCTTACCGCTTCATTGATATAGCGCACTAACTGCTCTTCTTGGTACACAATTTCCATTGCGCGACCACCAAGCACATAACTGGGTCGCACCACCAGCGGATAACCAATTTCTGCGGCATGCTTGATCGCTTCTGCTTCTGTGCGCGCTGTTCGGTTGGGTGGCTGTCGTAGCTCTAAGTCGTGAAGCAATTGTGCAAAGCGTTCGCGATCTTCAGCCAAGTCAATTGAGTCTGGCGACGTACCAATGATCGGTGCACCGGCTGCTTGCAAGTCTTCAGCTAATTTTAATGGCGTTTGCCCACCATATTGCACAATCACGCCTTTGGGTTGCTCGAGGTCAATAATGGCTAAAACATCTTCAAGCGTAAGCGGTTCAAAATACAGTCGATCAGACGTATCGTAGTCGGTGGACACAGTTTCAGGATTGCAGTTAACCATGATGGTCTCGTACCCATCATCGCGTAAGGCAAGTGCTGCATGTACACAGCAATAGTCGAATTCAATGCCCTGCCCTATGCGATTAGGACCGCCACCGAGCACCATGATTTTGTCGCGATTGCTTGGCTCGGATTCGCACACCTGTTCATAGGTGGAGTACATGTACGCGGTGTTAGTGGCAAATTCAGCTGCGCACGAATCAACTCGTTTATAAACAGGTTTAACGCCTAAGCTCAATCGATGTTGCCTCACCTGATCTTCTGCAACACCCATTAGCATGGCCATGCGCGCATCAGAAATGCCATCGCGTTTTAAAGCCAGCATGTTTGCGGCATCAACACTGGCAAGTTCTAGTTCGCGCAAACTCTCTTCGGCTAAAACGATTTCTCGCAATTGCGATAAAAACCAAGGGTCGATGTGACATTGATCAAACACTTGTTCAATGGTTTGGCCGTCACGAAAAGCCTCAGCCACATACCAAAGCCTGCGATCTTTGGCCGCACGCAGTTCACGTTCAATAAGTTGAGTACGTTCCTGACCGGTAACATTTACGGGTACGATTTCATCAAGACCGGCGACGCCAATTTCAAGACCGCGTAACGCCTTTTGCATGGATTCTTTAAATGTTCGGCCAATAGCCATCACTTCACCGACCGACTTCATTTGCGTGGTGAGCTGACTGTCAGCTTTGGGAAATTTTTCAAACGTAAAACGCGGCACCTTGGTAACAACATAATCGATGCTTGGCTCGAAAGACGCAGGCGTTAATCCACCGGTGATTTCGTTACGCAATTCGTTAAGCGTGTAGCCAATAGCAAGCTTTGCGGCAACCCGCGCAATTGGGAAACCGGTGGCTTTTGATGCAAGTGCTGATGAACGTGACACGCGCGGATTCATCTCAATAATAATCATCGCACCGTTCGCTGGGTTAATCGCAAACTGCACATTCGAACCACCGGTATCAACACCGATCTTTCGCAGCACATCAATCGATGCATTTCGCATCAATTGGTATTCTTTATCGGTTAGCGTTTGTGCTGGCGCGACCGTAATCGAATCACCTGTGTGAATACCCATGGGGTCAAGGTTTTCAATCGCGCAAATGATAATGACGTTGTCAGCGCTATCACGCACCACTTCCATTTCATATTCTTTCCAACCCAACACTGATTCTTCAATCAAAATTTCCGTGGTTGGCGAGAGGTTTAATCCGCGCGTACAAATCTCGGTGAACTGCTCAGGGTTATAGGCTATACCGCCACCACTACCACCCATAGTGAATGAAGGTCGGATAATGCACGGGAAGCCTATATCTGCTGCCGCTTTATCTGCATCGTTCATACTGTGTGCGATCATGGCACGCGGTGTAGATAAACCAATATCGGTCATGGCTTCGCGGAACTGATCACGGTCTTCAGCCATATCAATCGCTGCCGGAGTGGCACCGATCATTTCAACATTGTGCTTTTTCAACACGCCTTCGCGCTCTAAATCCAAGGCGCAGTTCAATGCCGTTTGACCGCCCATGGTTGGCAATAACGCATCCGGCTTTTCGCGTTCAATAATGCGCTCTACCACCTGCCAGTCAATCGGTTCAATATAGATTGAATCGGCCATGTCTGGGTCAGTCATGATCGTGGCCGGATTCGAGTTAACCAAAATTACCCGAAAACCTTCCTCTCTTAGTGCTTTACATGCTTGTGCACCCGAGTAGTCAAACTCACAGGCCTGACCTATTACTATAGGGCCAGCACCGATGATCAGTATGCTTTTTAAGTCGTTGCGTTTTGGCATTGATCGTTGTCAGTTAAGGGTTAAGTTACGCAGCGGGCATCATGCCGATGAACTGGTCGAACAATGCAGCAACATCGTGCGGGCCAGGACTCGCTTCGGGATGGCCTTGAAAACTAAACGCAGGCACATCGAGTCGACGAATGCCTTGCAATGAATTATCGAACAACGATAAATGCGTGATGGCCAAGTTCTCGTTTAATGAATCCGCATCTACCGCAAAGCCATGATTTTGGCTTGAGATCATCACACGCCCGGTGGCTGTATCAAGCACGGGGTGATTGGCACCGTGATGACCAAACTTCATTTTGATGGTTTTCGCATCAGACGCAAGCGCTAACAACTGATGACCTAAACAAATGCCAAACATCGGCAGCTTGTCACTGAGCAAAGCACGAATGGTTTCAATGGCGTAGGTACACGGTTCAGGGTCGCCAGGACCATTGGATAGAAATACACCCGATGGTGACATCGCTCTGATTTCATCAGCGCTGGTGGTTGCCGGAACCACGCTGACTTTGCAACCGCGATCAACCAGCATGCGCAGAATGTTTTGCTTGACGCCAAAATCCATTGCTACAATATGATGCTGTGGCGTTGGGACTTCGCGATCGCCTGCCAAGCTCCACGAGCCCTGTGTCCACTCATAGGCTTTATCACAGGTCACTTCTTTTGCCAAATCCATACCTGCTAATCCGGGGAAAGCTTTGGCGTTGGCAAGCGCTTCATCCTCAGTCTGCTCATCGGTCACGATGCAACCGGCTTGGGCACCGTGCTCTCGTAAGTGCCGCGTTAACGCGCGAGTATCGATATCGCTGATGGCAACAATGCCATTCGCCTTTAAGTAATCCGGCAAGCTCGAGTTCGCTCGAAAATTACTGTGCACGCTCGGTAAGTCACGAATGATTAGCCCGGCCGCATGCACAGCCGTTGATTCCACATCTTCATCATTGGTTCCTGTACTGCCAATATGCGGGTAAGTGAGCGTGACAATTTGGCGCGAGTAAGAGGGGTCGGTCAGAATTTCCTGATAACCCGTCATAGCGGTATTAAAAACCACCTCGCCGGTGGTTTGTCCTTGCGCACCAATAGAGCGGCCGTTGAAGCGAGCTCCATCGGAAAGTATCAGCATGGCTGGTGTAAACAAAGGCTTTTTCCCGTAAGCGGATACGACTACGGGAAAAGAGCATCGGTTAGAAACGCTTTTCCCGCAATGTGTACTACGGGTAGCGAGTTTACTGCGAGCGGCTTTGTTCTGTCTACCTAATCAGCGTGACAAAACAGCGACGAACAGCGAATTGTTTAGGCTGGAATCGCTCGAAAAAAGGACAATCCATCACGTACGGTTTCGACCACACGAGACTCTAGTTCCAAGTATTTAACATGGGCCAAGGTTTCGCCTAACGCAAACGACATTTGTTGATTATCCAATTTTCGCTTAAAAAGCACCGAAAACAAGTCATTTGCATTGCGCTCTACCGATAGGGCTTGCTCAATTTCGGTTAAACGTAAACGGTGATGTTCTTGTAGGAAGTCGATGCGCTGATGCAAACCCCTGAACGGCAATCCGTGCGATGGCAGCACAAGTGTTTCTTTAGGGAGCGCACGCAATCGCTCAATACAATCTAAAAAGCTGCCTAGCGGATTGGGGTCGCTCACATTGGGCGTTAGACTAACGTTGGGCGTTATCGAGGGTAATATCTGATCAGCAGCAATCAGGAACTGATCAGCCTCGCAATAGAGCATGATCATATCGGGTGCATGTCCCTGCCCAGTCATCACTGTATAGCTACGACCAGCTAACTCAAGCTTATCGCCAGCCTTAACAAATTGTGGGTTGTCCGCTGGCGGTGCAGTGATTCTTTTATAGGTGTTACCTGCTTTACTCACCGCTTCTATATAGCCTGCCGGTATGCCATGTTGTTGATACCACTTCACGTAGAAATTTTGATAGTCCAGCGTTTGTATCGAGTTAAGTTGCGTCACCACACGCCACTCGATTTCGCTGGTAAGTACCTGTGTATCCTGGTTGGCAAACCACCCACTGAGCCCGCTGTGATCAGGGTGAAAATGCGTGACCAGTAATTTTTGTGGTAAAGCCCTTTGTTTAAAAACACTGTCCCAGCAGTTTAGAGAATCGGGCATGTTCACGCCGGTATCCACCAAACAGGATTCAGTAGCGCTGTTTAGCAACCAGCAATTCACATGGTCGAGCGCGAATGGAAGAGGCAATCTAACCCAATCAACTCCGGGAAGGATTTCTTGTAACTGACCAGCTTCAGGCGCTTTTGAAAAAGCGAAGCTAAGCTCATATTGGTTGTTAGATGACATTGATAATGCTCTGGGTTAAGGGCACAGGTTAGGTGTAGCGCCACGATTAATCTAACCTCAGTTTAGTCGTTTCGAATTACAATGCGAATCTCTGCCTAAACGCACTAAAATGCGGTTGGAGTGTATCGCCGCGGTACTGAAGCGTCTGGCGACGCGGCACGCGGTGAGTGAGATGATTAAAGTTGTCTAACCCCGCTCATCTGGAGCAGTTTCAGCTCTTCCAATCGGCGGGTGCTCCCTGGTCGCACTTTCGACAATCAAGCACTTTCCCAAGAGCACCATTGCGCCCCTCGGCGGTAATTACCCAGGCGCGGTTAGTCCAAGGAGGGTTGTGACGCACATGTTGATTGTGGCCACAGTCCAATTTTGCCACCCAATGCATTTCATCATCTTGGTGAAAATCTATGATTGCTCGCTTCATTACTAATGTAAGTTAAGAACCTTGCTAAAATTTTCCCGAGGTTAATTAGAACTATTTTGAACGACCTCGTGTTGTGAACAGTACAACACTAAAACTTGTATTTCAAACTCGTTTGCAACACCACCGCATTGTTTGTACCGTAGTCGTCGTTGTCGAAAGACTGGGCAAGGTATTCAGCGCGAATTCTAAAATCGGTTTTTTTGTTCAGCGAAATACCGTACTTCATACCCACCGTGGCGCTAGTCATGGCATCGAGTCGGTAGTCAGAACTGGCAAAACCATCACTGGGCAAGATCGGATTCAAAGCATTATCTACCTTAAAACGTCGGTAGTAGAAATCAGCCTGCAACTGTCTATAGAACCGAACATGAGGCTCGAGGTATTGGCGCTTTGACAGTTTTCGGTGATAACGAAAATCGGCCGTGTGCGAGTTAATACCCCAATCGTCGCGGTATATTCGATAGCTCATGTGTACCGAGTGCGGCGTGTCCCCGAGTTGATGCACCACTTTACCAAACAGGCTGGTGCGTAAACGTGATTCAGGGCGGCTATCATGGAAATTGGCGACAATCTGATTACTATCATCCGTCGCACTGATAATTTTGTATGGATCTGAATGATAGCCATTGGACAATCCAACGTTAAACGTCAATTGCGCAATCGTTTGCTTGTTCAACACACGCGTGCCACCGACCAAGGCATCGATCGTATTGCGCTGCCCCTTGCCGAACGATTGGGTGCGGGTTACGTCACCCAAAGGTTGAGGTGTGGTACCCGACCCGCTTTGATAAATGGTGTCGAATGTGGCGGCAATACCTGTGGTAAAACTCACTAACCGATCGGCACGTTCGCGCGTGTAGGCCACGTTGCCACCAACAGAATCATAATCGGACTCCTGCGAAACAACAGCGCCATAGTCGATAGTAACTAGCCGACTGGTGGGTCGCGACATATTAAAACCTGCCTGTATACGAGTATCTTCAAAAAGACTAGTGGAATAATCCGAGTTGTTGCCGGCGGAGAACCCACTACCGCCGGAGACGCCGGTAAATGTGACCGCCGTGTCGTTACTGCGCACAGCTCCGGTGGGGGATGCACCCGACATAGTATCGTGCACCAGATTAACGCTCAGCACATTATCATTCTGCGTCCGCTTCAAGTTCGCCATCGACTTGGATACCGCTACGCGATCATTGGCTTCAACATAAGAAAGATAAGTTGTATCCACCTCCCACTCAGCATCTTGCGCCTGAACATTCGCCGACACGAGCGACAGCGTGGCCAAGGCAAGTTTGCTTGTCAACTTACTCATTAGTTACACCCGCAACCGCCGCCTTGAATACCGCTGCCTCCGGTTGACGCCTCTTTTGAAAAATAAATGTGATCATCAATGGACAAATCCATGTCATCGGTAACAAGTTGCATATCATCGCGAGACAATGTTCCCCGCTCCCATGCTTTGACTTTCGTCAAATGCCACGGTTTTGTTTCAGCCATGCTCAGCGTTTGACCTTTGGTGCTGCACCCAGTCATACCAATCAAACACACTGCGATTAATACTGGTTTAATAAAGCGTGTTGTTTTCATGCCGAGTCCTTAATAAGCTTCGCAATTACCGCTTCGAGCTTTACAGTATCGCGCGGACGAAACCCGACATGACTAAATACAATCTTGCCGTCGGGGTCAATAAGATAGGAGCTAGGCATGCCTATGACGTTGAATGCTTCAGCTGTTTTACCACTGGCATCAAACGCGATATCTACATCAGCCTGAACGGTTTGGAGAAACCTATTCGCGTCATCCCGACTTTCATCAAGGTTAATCGCAATAATCTGCAGACCTTGCGTATTGTATTTTGTCAGCATCTCGTTCATCCACGGAAAAGATTCACGACAAGGACCACACCAGGACGCCCAAAAATCAACATAAACATACCTTCCTTGATAATCGTTAAGTGATTTATGCCCCTCCACACCGGGTAAACTAAACGCCGGAGCTGCTTGTAATGGGGATTCGGATGCTATGGCATCGCGAGAAGTGACGAACGTAAGACCGATGCATGTCACAAACAACAACGACAATGCAGTCAGTACTGGATAAGAATTAATCCTTAGACTTGATCGCGTAAAACACATAGATTCACCTCAGCTAATAGAGTGATCGAATTAACGATGTAACTCGTAGCGGCAGCGCACTTTGTGCAATTCACTGTAACAACGTGATGCAACGCACTAACGTTGACACCAATACACGACATCATGAGAATTGAGAAACGATTCCGCGTTTGCACCATGCAACAACGCAAGCGTGGATAAAATACCCGATTCGATACAACTGTTACCCGCAACGGTGACCGATGCGGGTGCATCGAGTACTGGCCAACCGGTTTTTGGATGCAGTACATGCCCGTACCGTACGCCATCCTTTATTAAGAATCGCTGGGCATCCCCACTGGTGGTTAATGCGCCCCGCTTGAGTTCAATCTTCTTAACCGCCACACCCGATTCTCGCATCGCTTCAATCCCAACTGACCATGCGGGTTGCCCCAGCGGTGCCTTACCGGCATGTAAATCTCCTCCGAAATTCACCAGAAAGGGCTCATCCGTTGCGGCGTGCAACAGACTCACAACACGATCAACGGCGTACTCCTTACCGATACCACCAAAGTCTATTTGCATGCCAGTGGGCAATTTAAAATAAGGAGACACCCAGGAAACTTTATCCCAGCCTACTAATGGTAAAAGTTTTTTCACATCGTTTTCATGAGGAATGTTATCCGAGCCATTAAATGTCCAAGCCCGACGAAGTACCCCTGATGTGATGTCAAACAAGCCTTCTGATAAGGCAAAACATTGGTCCGCAAAGTCAAGCATGCGGGCGGTTTCGGTATCCACTTTAATGGGTGCACCATCGCTGTGATTGATGGCATGAACGATATTATCTTCGCGATAACGACTAAAGCTGTGTTCTATTCGTAACGCTTCATCTCGGGCAATTTTCCCCAATCGCCGCGCTGTTTTCTTTGACTTGGTTTCGACCAATACTTCACAAGGACTCGCCATTGCTCGGAACTGAATCAAATAGTAATGTTCGTTTTGAGTTATCTGCACGCGCTGCCTCTGGCTACGGAGTTGCCATTTAAACGTAATTCACAATTCAGCTAACCTATCCTGAATTTCATTGTACCTGCTCCAGCTTCAGTCCGATAACTCCTGCATACCCGTGGTTCGGGAGTTACTGGAGGTGCAGATGGTAAGATTGCTCACCAGCTTGGTGCGACTAAACAAAGTCGTCACCAGCTGCTCTATTATATCCCTGACGGCAATAAGCGTGACGGCCTGTTCCCCGTCCACACCTGAATTGGCAGGTGCGTCTTCAAGTGGTGGTTCCGCCGCTGGAGGTTTTGCAAAACCCTTAAGCGATTCCGCCTTCGAATCCTTAGCAGTTGATGAGCAATACCGCGTTGTTAACAAGGTCCTCGGCACACTCTACAGTGGTGTACCGGTCGATGAATTTTATGCCATCGAGCCAGGTTCAAATCTACAACGTCGGCTCGACAATGCACCAACCCTTGCAAGCATTAGAACCGCTTTACAAACCGATCTTAAACCCGATGTTCGATTACGACTTGATCGTGAAATAATCGGTGAAGACGAAAACGGAAACGAGCAAGAAGATCTGGAACCGCTGTTCTACTTCGACAGTAACCGGCCCAAACAGATACCGCTTGCGCGTATTCATCATTTTCCACTCAGTAGTGATGTGTTCAGACAATGGATGGCGTGGCACTTAGCCAATACCATTCTGTTTTCTCCCGCTGAGGAAATCGACAGCGCTGATATCACCGACGTACAAAACCTGTTTCGCAGGCTTGAGTTAAGCATGTCGCAGGGGCGAAGTGTGCGTGAGATGATCGCTGTGCACCAACGTACTGTGGAAAACTGGCGTCGCTTCCGATCCCCGGAGGACAACACGCGTGAGATGATGGAAATTTACTTGGGCATCTTCGACAATGATGAAGAAGTCCCGTTAGCATCACAAGCCTGCCAGGATTTATACCTGACCGATGAGCGTGATGGCTACAAATTAGCTTATACCGATTATCCGAATGCAGAACCCGTTTCGGTGCTAGGGCAATACATCACCAATTGCAATGATTTCTATGACGCTGTCGCCGGCCACCCACTGTTAATTCCACGTGTGGTTAGCGTGCTCGTTGACTATTTCTATGCTGCTGATTCGTTAGAACATCGCACCGCCTTAGCGGCGTCAATATCGCAGAGCAACCCTCAACATTTTGAAGATATCTTTCTGGCGATACTGTTTTCTGAGCACTATCTTCTGCGAACTGAACGCCCACGTTCGTTTGAAGAGGCCTTTCTATCGACCGCTAAACGGCTAAAGTGGGAAGCACATCCCGACCTATTCAAAGGCATGATCAACGGTCGAGGCTCGTTGGCTCGTACTAACATGGGCGAGATGGGCTGGCCAAGCATGAGCCTGAAACTTGGTCGTGTTGCTAACGTACCGCTCGATTCACTGAGCTTTGGTAATTACCACAAAGCCATGCGTGAGTCTTTGTTAATGAGCTCGGATCGTTGGGAAAGACCACTAGGCCTAGATGGTCCTAGTGCTCCGAAACCTTATCCGATTGAAGAACCAGCGAGTGATGCTTCAGAGCGAGAGCTAGCCTCATACGCAGCTAAGCTCAAAGCCTACAACGAAGAGCTTGATGCTATGTCACCCGCCGATCGGGCCATCTATGATGAAGCTTTGGCAGAATATTATGCGGAGTCAGTTTTGTTTAACAAGATTGATGACATGACGGTAGACGAACTCATGAGCTATCTGTTTCTGACTGCCATTCAACGCCGACCCACTGAGCTAGAAAGCAATGAATTAAAGTCGATGTACCAAAAACGAGACTATCTTGATATCGATTTTAATAATCGCTTTGCACATTCGAACAGAATCGATGATTTGGCCCTATTAACGTTTGACTACTTGTCTCGTTTACCCGAAGGCTATTACCTGGTCCGCTCGCAATAAGCGCTCTTACAAATATCTGGAGATCAACATGAATCGTCGTGAACTATTGAAAAGAGCCAGCCTATTGGGTATTGGTGCAACTGCTCCAACCTTGTTCGGTGTACCAGGCTTTATCAGCCGAGCACAGGCCATGCCTATGGTCGATCAAGTGAATTTTGTGATGCCACAGGTTTTGCCTCAGGTAATCAACGTGTTTTTATACGGTGGGCCATCGGAACTGGCCGGCAACCTGACCAACATGGACATCATCAACAACAACTCACAAAATCCCTACCCTACTGAGTTGCGTCGCGCCATAGCCGAAGAAGGGCAAGTTACGCGGCATGGTTTTTGGGCCGATGCTGGTGGTCGAGCCATGGAAGACATGCTTAGCGCGGGTGACTTGTCGGTGTATCGAACTATTAACCGACTAAAAAATAATACACGTGCTCACCGACCCAGCGTGTTCTCAAGCCTGAAAGGATCGCTTGCCATAGATGCAGCACCGGGTATGGGCTCGACACTGGCAACACTACTGCACGCGCATCGCGACCAGCTTGATGGTTCAGCTTTACTGGGCGGCAAGCAGCTTACCGAAATGGTATTACCTTTTGTGTCGTTTGAAGGTTCTACCACCGCTTTTGCACGCGATGTCGATGGCAACCTGCCTTTGCAACTGCGCGGATTAAGCCTCGACGAAGAGTACGACAACCCTTATAGCCGCGGTCGCGATGATAATAATCTTGATCTGGAAGTGTTGGTTAGAAAGATTGTTGATAATCAGCAGCGGGTTCGGTTTAACAAGGTAGCCGAAGGTTTTGACATTCGTCGTAATATGGATGAATTGGTCGGCAATCTACAAACTGCAGCGAGCGATGCATTACCCACCCCGCCAACAGCGCCTGACGGCACGCTCGATGTGGATGCCGATCCCGATACTGGCTTCTTGCAATACCCAGACAACAACAGTTTTAGTGGAAGGATAAAAGCCGCTGTCACGCTCGCTATTAACAACCCTGACTCTCTATTCATCACCGTTGGCGGTGGATTGGGCGGCTGGGACGATCATAGTTCGGCAATAGAAGACTACGTGCCGCGAATGAATCAGATCATGGAGTCGTTACGCGTGGCGACCAAACATATTCGCTATTCCGATGCAGCCTATGGCGGTACTCGATCAACCGATAACATTATCATTAAGGTGCATGGTGACTTTGGCCGTAATGTTAATCTAAACAATTCGGGCGGATGGGATCACGGTAACAACCAAAACTTGTACACCATTGGTGGTGCAGCACTACGACCAAAAGGTGCGCTTGGCAAGGTTGTGGGCAAAACAGAAGTGTTTGGACCGGCAAACGAGAATCGGCAATACACCAAACCCACCGATGATAGTTATCAAGCCGAGCCACTGGCTATTGCTTCAACGGTGTATCGTTACTTTGGAGCGCAGAACCCGCAAGCCTTAACCAGCGACGATGACATGAATCCACAAGGTGATGATGCGATCAATGAAACGTATCCGGGTGAGCCGCCTATTGCTTTATAAAATATGGCGAGCGCATGAATGCTCATGCGCTCGTTATACGAAAATGAAAGACCTTGTTATAGTGAGTTAACCACAATCTCACAACGATCAAAGTGAGCATCGTTTTCACTGTACAGAACCACCGTTCCGATAGCGCTGTTTAGCGGCGCTTCGACGGTGGCGCTTACCGCCCCAAACTCAGCCAAATCAACAGCCGTCTCTTGCGCTTCTAAGGACCTGTATTGATTGTCTAGCATCGCAAGGGTTGTACTGGTGTACTGTTGACCATCGCGCTTGGCATCACAATCTAATGTGTATGTGCTACCGGGCTCAACGCTGAACTCTTGATACAAACAACCACCTCCATTTATGGAAACGGATTGAAGCCCATCGGATGCATCGGCCGTCACATTTACTAGATTGGTAGCCGCACATGAATTCCAATGTGCAAGATTATTTTCAAACCCACCATTGCTCAGTAGATTTTGAGCATCCCCTGGATTCGGGGATGTTGGCGGCTGCGATTCTACAGCCGAACGTAGAAAACAATTGTCGAATACCGTATCGTCCTCACTGTATAGAACAGCCAATCCATATACAGTACCTTCGGGGGCAAAACCGAGCTGCTGGTACGGCGTAACGGCACTGCCCGTGCGTATCTGACTAACATGTGTGTCCAAGGAGTTGTAGTTGGCATCGAGAAAACTCAATTCCATAACAGTCCAACTATTTCCACTACGACTAGCATCACAAACCAACTCATAGGATTGATTGGGTGTTGCGTCAACCTCTTGATACAAGCAACCACCGTCCCTCACGCGCATACCACCCTCAACAGCGGACGTATTCGTGGCTGTGCCACAATCTAACCAGCCGGCCTTATCTTGTGAGAAATCACCGTTAGCCAGTAAATTCCCATCAACCGGTTCGACAGGCGTCGGCGGCTCCACAGGAGGCTCCACAGGTGCATCGTCTATATTCGCATCAATTCTTGGTCCGGACGCATGCCATAGTTCGGCGCCTTCGCTAGCTGAGTGAGGTAAATGTGATACATACCAAACGACGTTATCCGCTTCGTTTATGTTTTCATTATTCAGGTAGTTCTCGCCTATCTCACCCCGAGCACCCAGGTTCCAACGGCCAACTTCTGCACTGTTGTAAGCACGTGCAGCATAATCCCAACGAGCAAAGTCACTTGGCGTTCCATCATCAGCCGATGGCGTCAGACGAACAGAATTACCCGTGATCGCATCTTCTACCGTCAGATACTCTGTCGTGCTTTTCAGTGCGTTGAACTCCGTTCCTTGAATCGTGCCATCTGGCGTAACAATACGATCATTCTCAGCATCGTCTATATCGAAATCCAGCATCCAATGTGCATGATGCGAATGGTTGGTTTGACACTGTAAACCACGGCTATACACTCGCGTATCAACATACCCATTTTCACTAAAGTAATAGGTTTGATAAATTTGATATTCGCCAATTTGCCAATTGGAACCTACTTCCAACATCCTTTCACCATCTAACGTAAAGGTACGTTGACAGACGGATTTGTTATCGCACGCAGCATCAGGTGCACCAGCTCGCGCCTCGCTTAAAGCACCCGCAGAAAAAATATCTGCATAGGGCCCGCAAACATCGTTGTCATACTGCACTCGCATAACCGGCATACTCGCTTTTGCAAGTATCAGCTTGTTATTAAAGTTAACATCCGTTATGACCAGACCAGATGAGTTATCTGATGTGCTGTATTCAAACTTCCAACCTTCCCAATCGATTGATGCTGCCTGAACAGCCCCGCAACTGATCATCAGGGAAAACAACACGCTATTCTGTAAGGATTTCATGTCAGCTCTCCTAGTTGATTAACTTGGCGTCAGATACTGTGGCGGCGCTTAAATTAACGAGTGCACTATATTCAGGTAGCTCACCATCGCCCGGACCGAAAGTAACGTACAAAATTCGCTCATCGTAAAACGTCTCTTCATTGTTTTGAAGCTGGGAAATAGGCGGAAAAGCCAACATGGCGGTGCCGATTAAATTGTTTAAGTCGAATCCGTTATCGACTAAGGCTGCGCGCGCCAATGCAATAGATTGCACCACCTCTTCGGGGTGTTCAGAAGGCTGAAATGTAGATGCGGGTGTGTTTGCTACGGCGACTGTACCGTCGTTGGAGAACGTGGCTTCGACGCTCGTATTTAATGCATAGTTATAAAATAAAAAAACCGCTGCCGAATCACTCTTTGCATCCGATAAGCTGGCCTCAAATTCTCGATAATCCTCACCCAGCGATCGTTTAACCGTTGGATTGTTGAGTACGGATGCTCGCATAGCCTCGACCACTGACTCTTTAGCCGCTGCTAATGCCGTCACCTGCAGGCCCTGGACGTCCTCAACCCCTTCTAACAAGGGTGGCCATACGCCCGAAACTGTTCTGGGGACCTCACTGGAGGTTTGATGAGAATGGGCGTCAGATTGACGGTCCTGAAAACAGGCACTCATAAAAAGTAAAGAACTGAGTGCGCAGAGCGTTGGATAGATGTGCATTGCGAGGTTCGACAATAGTGAGCTTAAAGTTAGGTCAACTCGCAATTATTATTCCAATCTTGCCCTCGCCATTCTTTATTAGGTTAACTCCAGTAACGCGCGTCGACTATAGGAAAACATTAGTATTAATTCGTTTTTAAGCGAATGCTAGGCCGTATTTTTAACGAAAAAGTTATAGCGCAATTTCAAGCAGCAGTTCATATGAATCGGATTTTAAGTAGCGATACTGCCTGCAGACGAGGTATGCATAATCTCAGAATAGATTCACAGGCTAACAAAACTGGCTTACTTCGCTGCGGATAGCTAAGTCTTGCTTCTTTGTTTTGGTATCCCGTACTTACCGCGATGATGCATAACACCAGATTTGATCAGCTTGCGATTATGCACATCGATGTACAACGCCACGTGATCATCTAAACGCGCGTTGATCTTCGTTGTGCACCACGTACGCCGGGCTAGTCGATTGATCTTGTACCTCAGCATCGCCAGTGTGTGATTGATGCTAAACAGCGGGTCAAACTGAGTCTTTTTCATCTCCCCTTGGCCAGTGACGCAACCTTTTATGCTTTTGTACTGCACATGCGTTGCGTCTGGGAAGTGCCTTTTTAGCTCCCCTGGATAGCGCTTGTGCTCATCGGTTTTTATGCACGCTTTTTCATCAGCAAAAGGGTACAAGTTCTTCAAATAGGGCATTACGCGCAGGGCCACTTTGATCGGCTCGTTTGCCGTATTTTTTGCGTGATATGGCCGTCAGATGGCCGCTTGCGGGGATTTGTGCCACACAATGACCCAGGATAAACCGCGTCGTTTGCTCTG
>CALHOU010000097.1 GCA_938035945.1 uncultured Granulosicoccaceae bacterium | reverse complement strand
AGATCACTTCTAAACGTTGCAACAGCAATTCTAAAACTTCCCTAGGCACGCCACTGTCTGAATTTGTTCCTATAAAAATGCTGGTATTGGTGTCTGGAAGTAGAATAGTAAAAGCTGACCACGTGAATACATTACCCCCATGAGCTAACACTCGCACACCTTTGGGAATGTTGAGGTCGTTTAATACTTCGCTATTCTCACGGAACCACCCAGCTGAGTAATCGAAGCCGTCTCCAGGGTTATGCAATTGATCAAAACTGGCTTGGCTTATAAAATCAAACTGGCCATTCGCACCGTCCAGATGCACTTGTTGGAATTTAATAAAGTCTTGTTTCGTTAGATAAACCGCGCCTGCTGGTCCGTAGATCTGCAAATGGCTTAAATTGACATCAGTACTTGGCGGTATAGGGAGCCAGTAGTCGTTCACTCGATTATCGCTATTAGATGATCGCTTTAAGTGACCCACTGGCTGTGACAAATCTGCACCGGCTTCTGGCACACCAAAACCGAAATCAGCAATGCCCAATTCAGAAAACAAGTAAGTTTCAAGCGCCAGCTCCCAGCTCATACCAGTCGCCTTTTCTATCATGACGCCTGCAACGACATAACCAAAATTACTGTATTCAAATTTGCCAGGGCCTGATTTAATGTTGGCGTTGAGCTCTCTTAATACGAAGCCTAGCCTGTCTTTAGCGTTACGTTCGGCTACAGTTGCACTCGGGTGTCTGGCCAGGCCAGATCGATGTTGTAGTAACTGAGCTAACGTGATGTCATGCAGTCTGCTATCTATTTGATTAATGTGCTCTGCAAAGGACTCCTCTATACGTGTATCCCAACGCAGCATCCCCGTATCAACAACCCGAGCAGCCAAAGTAGCGGTAATCGGTTTTGAGATCGACCCCATCTGCCATTGGTCGTTCTCATCAACCATTATCGACGCATTAAAAGAACGTAGCCCCACCGCCGCGGAATCAATAATTTGCTCATCCCGCACGATGCTTACAGACAGCGCTGGAATGTTGTGATCAATGATTACCTTCTCAATCAGAGCAGGAAATTTATCATCTCCAACGACGCCCGGCTCGGGATGAGTAAGGTCAGGTACACAGGCCGATAGTGTAAGCAGTAGTATAAATTGAGTGCTGTAACGCACTGCAGGGTTCTTGGCCACGAATAGAAATCTATTTATTGGTGTTTTAGTAGACAAAGTTGCCTTCAGCATTCCCGGATTGATAGAGAATTATAGGCATGAGTGTTTACAGAAAACTGTATCATCTTGTATCACAGCGCCATAGAGGTTGCCACTTTAGTCGAATAATGAGGGCTACCGGTGCAGGTGAAATATCGGCACATTGATTTCCTAAATGCATCTGACGGAAATTGCAGCTTAGTGCTTTAGATATTTCACTATAACTACATCCCCAGAAAACTCACATTCTACTAAGGCTTGATGCATAAGCTTCAGTGTTTTTTCAACCTTACCACCACCGGTGCCAGCACCAATTAAAGGAAACGCAATCGAATTAAAGGAATGCTCGTTCGCCAACGCGATAGCGTTTTTTACTGAGTGAGTAATTGAACGTTCCGATGAGACCCAAAACATACTTATACCCGCGACATGAATAATTCCTTTAAACGGCAATTCACCTGCACTGGTAAAAACTGCCCCGCCCAATGGTATTGGTCCCATACGACCGAGTTCTTTAAAGGGACCGAATCCAGCTCGTTTTTTTATTGCACCAGACACACCCTGCGGAATCAGCAGCCACCATGGGATGATATTGCGATTCCAGGCATTAACAATGACATCTACATCTTGGTCCAGTAGATCGCCTTGTTTGATTGTTATGTTCACGTTTTTCCCCTATTCATAGAAGCACTTGCTGTGAGTCAGCGCAAGCATCAAACCATTGATATTTCATTTGCTATGCTTAACAAATAGACTGGCCCGTTTTTGGCGGGTTTGGGCAGATTCACTGAGTGTACTCTGCATTGAAAGAACTGGATAGGCACATGACAAAATTACAAGAAACGTATAAAAACCTAACTGATTATGTAAAAGAGATTACCTATCTAGAATCAGCGAGTGCACTTCTTGATTGGGACCAACAAACACACTTGCCAAAATCCGGAAGCGATTATCGATCGGCACAACTCGCCTATTTCGCCGGTGAGATTCATCGTCGCCGAACCAGCGCTGAACTTTTAGATTGGATGAATGAGATAATTCATTCACCTGAATTTGACCAAGCACCACAAGAAATCAAAACCAACGTAAGCGTATTAAAACGTGAACATGAAAAGAGCAGTAAAGTGCCAGACGATCTTGTGCAGGCATTGGCTCATGCGGCGGCTCAAGGTCATCAGCATTGGCTCGATGCTCGCGACAAAAACAGTTTCGACTTATTGGCGCCACCGCTGGAGCATCTGTTTAAATTAAAGCGAGAACAATCTGAAGCGATCGGGTATACCGATTCCCCCTACGATGTGCATATTGACGATTATGAGCCAGGCTGTACAACCCGTTTTATTAAAGAGCAACTCGGCGTCATTAAAAAGGACTTAGTTGAAATCACAGCTGCAGCGAGCAACGCATCCGCTCAGCCTAATTCCGCCGTGTTGAAGGCAAACGTAGAAGCAACAGAACAACAGGCGCTTTCTCTGGCCATCACACAAGCCATTGGCTTTGACTACAATCGCGGTAGGCTGGATGAATCGGCGCACCCTTTTAGCACTGGCCTTGGGCCAGACGATGTAAGAATAACCACCCGATATAATCAACAATCGTTTAAGGAATCCCTGTTCGGTACATTGCACGAAGCCGGACATGCAATGTATGAGCAAGGCTTGCGCGCCGATCAATATGGCTTGCCCAGCGGTAACTACTGCAGTCTGGGTATTCATGAATCACAATCGCGACTTTGGGAAAACCTTGTGGGCCGCAGCCGAGGGTTTTGGCATCACTTTTATGATTTAACCAAGAGTCATACAGCCAGTGCTTTCGATAACGTACCGTTAGATACCTTCTACAATGCTATTAATAGTGTTCAGCCATCGCTTATCCGGGTGGAAGCGGACGAAGTCACTTACAATTTGCATATCATCATTCGCTTCGAGCTTGAAGTAGACATGATCGAGGGCAACCTCTCTATCGCGGATTTGCCCGACGCGTGGAATCAGAAATACAAAGACTACTTGGGTATTACGCCAGACTCATACAATACAGGGGTAATGCAAGATATCCATTGGAGTGCTGGATTAGTTGGGTACTTCCCTACCTACACACTCGGTAACATCTATGCAAGTCAGTTGTTTAATAAAGCTAATGATGAGCTTGGCGACTTAAATAAAATGTTTGAACAAGGAGAGTTTCATTCACTTAAAAATTGGTTAAATACCAATGTACATCAACTTGGACGGCGCTACGATGCCGTTGAGCTTATAGAAACTGTAACCGGAGAGGTAGCAAGCTCAAAACCATTGATTTCATATTTACGCGGAAAAGTGAATGAGATTTATGAGTTGTAGTAG
>CALHOU010000096.1 GCA_938035945.1 uncultured Granulosicoccaceae bacterium | reverse complement strand
AGGAGTAGAGCGGTTTGTCGTGGCGGGTGGTGAAACTTCGGGCGCTGTAAGTCAGGCATTGCAAGCCAGACAAATGCTCATCGGACCGAAAATAGCGCAAGGCGTACCTGCCATGCGTATTGTGGGGAGCACTGCCGTATTGGCATTGAAATCAGGTAATTTTGGTGATGAGGATTTTTTTCAATCCGCCATGAACGCGTTGGGTAGTTAATAATCAAGCGTTCAGATGGTTATGGGGAAACGTGCACCGTCGCGTCGCAGGATTTAAGAAAGCGCTACGTCTAAACTGAACATCTAAACGTAGCGCCTTGAATAAAGTGGCTCCCTGGGGCGGGCTCGAACCACCGACCCAATGATTAACAGTCATTTGCTCTACCAACTGAGCTACCAGGGAACTGAGCCGACAATTGTAGTGTGCTTATCTCGTCGGGTCAATCGTAACTTGAATCAATGTGCAGGAAAAGTGCCGTTTCTAGCGTACAATAGGGCTCTCAGAGAGTTTCTACGGCCCAAATGACCAAAGTCTTTGACCTGCAGACGAGTTTTGCGCCGGCTGGGCAGCAACCAGCCGCCATCGAATCCCTGTGTTCTGGCATCGATGATGGGCTCGCGTACCAAACGCTTTTGGGTGTTACCGGGTCAGGTAAGACCTTCACCATTGCCAATATCATCCAAAAACAGCAGCGCCCAGCCATTGTTCTGGCGCCCAATAAAACCTTAGCCGCCCAGCTCTACGGCGAATTCAAAGCCTTCTTCCCGAACAATTCTGTTGAGTATTTTGTCTCGTACTACGACTACTACCAGCCAGAAGCTTACGTGCCTGCCAGCGACCTGTTCATTGAGAAAGATTCCTCCATCAATGAGCACATCGAGCAAATGCGCTTGTCTGCCACCAAGGCGCTGTTTGAGCGTAAAGACACCATCATCGTAGCCACCGTGTCTTCCATTTACGGACTGGGCGACCCGCAGCAATACCACCAAATGGTATTGCACCTATCGCGCGGTGAAATTATCGATCAACGCAAAGTGTTGCGCCGTTTAGCCGAGCTGCAATACCAGCGCAACGATGTTGAACTCAAGCGTGGTACCTATCGTGTACGTGGCGAGATCATAGATATCTATCCGGCCGATTCTGAACGCGATGCGATCAGGGTTGAATTGTTCGATGAAGAAATTGAAGCTCTAAGTTACTTCGACCCCTTAACCGGTGAAGTAGTACGAAAAGTACCGCGATTGAC
Source organism: uncultured Granulosicoccaceae bacterium (assembly GCA_938035945.1). Lineage (GTDB taxonomy): Bacteria > Pseudomonadota > Gammaproteobacteria > Granulosicoccales > Granulosicoccaceae > Granulosicoccus. The sequence goes on along the minus strand of CALHOU010000096.1, from coordinate 39,471 downwards.
CATCTACCCTAAAACGCATTATGTAACGCCACGCGAAAGGCTACTTGCAGCCGTTGATGAAATTAAGGAAGAATTAAAAGAGCGACTGGAACAATTGCGTGATGCTGGTAAGTTGGTTGAAGCACAACGCTTACAGCAACGTACGCAATTTGATTTGGAAATGATTTACGAGTTGGGATATTGCTCGGGTATTGAAAACTACTCGCGTTATTTATCCGGTCGTGGGCCGGGCGAGCCACCGCCGTGCTTATTTGACTATTTACCGCAGGGCAGTTTGTTATTCATTGATGAAAGCCACGTTACTGTACCGCAGCTTGGCGCTATGTATAAAGGCGATCGCTCGCGTAAAGAGAATCTGGTCAACTATGGTTTTCGTTTATTGTCGGCACTGGATAACCGGCCACTAAAATTTGAAGAGTTTGAATTGCTCGCACCACAGGCCGTGTTCGTATCGGCAACCCCTGGCAACTATGAAAAAGCCCATGCTGATTCCGTGGTGGAATTGGTTGTGCGCCCAACGGGTTTGCTAGACCCGCAAGTTGAAGTGCGGCCAGTAAAGACCCAAGTTGATGATGTGCTATCGGAAATCAATAAGCGGGTAGAGCGTAATGAACGTGTTCTGATCACCACGTTAACGAAACGCATGTCGGAAGATTTAACCGATTACTTATCCGATCACGATGTTAAAGTACGGTATCTGCATTCCGATGTCGATACGGTCGAACGCAGTGAGATTATTCGTGATTTGCGTTTAGGTGTGTTTGATGTCGTAGTTGGTATCAACCTGTTACGCGAGGGCTTGGATATGCCAGAGGTGTCTTTGGTGGCGATTCTTGACGCCGATAAAGAAGGCTTTTTGCGCTCAGATCGCTCACTGATACAAACCATCGGGCGTGCGGCCCGTAACCTCGAAGGCAGGGCTATCCTGTACGGCGATACAATAACCGGCTCCATGCAACGCGCGATCGAAGAAACCAATCGGCGGCGTGAGGTGCAGCAAGCGCACAACGAAAAACACGGAATAACGCCCAAGGGCATCACGAAGTCGATTCGCGATGTTATGGAAGCAGGAGATGCGCCGGGTAAAGGGCGTGATAAGCGCCGCGGACGCGGTAAAGAGGCGGCGTCGAAAGATGATTTTAGTTCGCTAACCGCGGCTCAGGCGACCAAGAAAATGAGCCAGATCGAGAAACAAATGTACGAATGTGCCCGCAATTTAGAATTTGAGCAGGCGGCGCAGCTGCGCGATCAGCTCGACCAATTGCGGGAGAACGTATTTAGGGGGGAGGAGTCAGTAAGCTAGCTTGTTCTGTACCGGAAAAACTGCAAATACCGCATTTTTCGTAGCTGAACTAGATTCATTGCGTACTGTCACGTTATTAAAGCCTATTATTAAGCCTATTAAGCAAATCTACCGATATAACCAGTAGGTGCGCACATCTGCACACCCATTCGGTTCACGGTTATTAACAATCGAACGCCCCAATTTGGGGTTCGACAAGAGGAATAAACATGCTCGCAGCATACCGACAACATGTAGAGGAACGCGCCGCGCTTGGCGTGGTACCACAACCACTAAACGCAGAACAAACTGCTCAACTTGTCGAACTGCTTAAGTCGCCTCCGAAGGGCGAAGATGAATTCATTCTCGACCTTCTGACAAACCGCGTACCGGCAGGTGTTGATGAAGCCGCTTATGTAAAAGCTGCGTTTTTAACAGCCGTTGCCAAAGGCGAAGCGAACTCACCGCTGGTATCCAATGTTGAAGCGGTTGAGCTGCTTGGTACTATGCTTGGCGGTTATAACATCGTATCCTTAATTGAGTTCCTGGATAACGATGAGTTGGCTCCAGCAGCTACAAAAGCGTTGTCGCATACCTTGCTTATGTTCGAAGCGTTTCACGACGTGAAAGAAAAAACCGACAAAGGCAATGCATACGCTAAAACTATTATGGAATCATGGGCCGATGCTGAATGGTTTACATCGCGTCCTGAAGTGCCGCAAAAAATTACGGTTACCGTCTTTAAAGTACCGGGTGAAACAAACACCGATGACCTATCCCCTGCAGAAGATGCATGGTCACGACCAGACATTCCATTGCACGCGAAGGCTTTTCATAAATTCCCTCGCGAAGGTTTGTCTGATTCACCTATCGATGAGATCGAAGCATTAAAAGAAAAAGGTCATCCAGTTGCTTATGTGGGTGACGTTGTTGGAACGGGTTCATCGCGTAAGTCTGCTACCAACACGGTGTTGTGGTTAACCGGTGAGGATATTCCACACGTGCCAAACAAGCGTGAAGGTGGTATCTGTTTAGGCACTAAAATAGCGCCGATCTTTTTTAACACCATGGAAGATTCGGGCGCATTGCCAATCGAATGTGATGTTAGCCAAATGGGCATGGGCGATGTTATCGACATTTACCCACACGATGGCAAAGTGACACGCCACGGCACCGATGAAGTGTTGTGTGAATTTGAACTTAGCACCAACGTATTACTCGACGAAGTACGTGCCAATGGACGAATCCCGTTAATCATTGGCCGCGGTTTATCTGATCGTGCTTGTGCTGCTTTGGGCCGACCGGTTAACGCTGTATTTCAACGCCCAGAAGCGAGCGATGCGAGTGATGCAGGCTATACCCTTGCGCAAAAAATTGTTGGTAAAGCTTGCGGTGTCGATGGTGTTCGCCCTGGACAGTACGTTGAACCGATCATGACAACCGTTGGTTCGCAAGATACCACCGGTCCAATGACCCGTGACGAACTAAAAGACTTAGCTTGCTTGGGCTTCTCGGCCGACTTGGTTATGCAGTCGTTCTGTCACACAGCGGCCTATCCTAAACCGATTGATGTTGGCACTCACCACACCTTGCCAGACTTTATGACCACCCGTGGTGGCGTATCCCTTCGCCCCGGTGACGGCATCATCCACTCGTGGCTTAACCGCATGTTGCTGCCGGACACGGTTGGCACCGGTGGTGATTCGCACACGCGTTTTCCAATGGGCATTTCATTCCCGGCAGGTTCGGGTTTGGTGGCGTTTGCTGCGGCAACCGGTGTTATGCCATTGAATATGCCTGAATCTGTTTTGGTTCGATTCAAAGGCGAGATGCAACCGGGCATTACCTTGCGTGACCTGGTAAACGCGATTCCACACGCGGCGCTTAAACGCGGTTTGCTGACCATTGAGAAGAAAGGTAAGAAGAACGTATTCTCTGGTCGTTGTATTGAAATTGAAGGATTAAAAGATCTTAAACTTGAACAAGCCTTCGAATTGGCGGATGCAACGGCTGAACGTTCGGCCGGTGGTTGTACCATCAAACTTGATATTGAGCCTCTAAAGGAATACATCACGTCAAACGTAACGCTACTTCGTTGGATGATCGATCAAGGTTATGACGATCCTCGTACACTGGAGCGTCGTGCACGCGCCATGGAAGATTGGTTGGCCAACCCAACGCTATTAGAAGCGGATGCAAACGCTGAATACTTTGAAACCATTGAGATCGATTTAAATGAAATCAAGGAACCGCTATTGGCTTGTCCGAACGACCCTGACGATGTTAAATCCTTAAGCGAAATCGGAAAAGTTGAAATCGATGAAGTGTTTATCGGTTCTTGCATGACTAACATCGGCCACTACCGTGCGGCAGGTAAGTTGATTCAGCAAGCCGGCGAATACGTTGATACCGTTCTCTGGATTGCACCGCCAACGCGGATGGATGAGCATCAACTAAAAGAAGAGGGTTACTACAACATCTTCGGTGCTGCTGGTGCGCGTTTGGAAGTTCCAGGTTGCTCTTTGTGTATGGGGAACCAGGCTCGAGTTAAACCGGGTGCCACAGTGGTGTCAACGTCCACGCGCAACTTTCCTAACCGGCTTGGTAAAGATGCCAACGTGTATTTAAGTTCGGCTGAATTAGCGGCAATCGCTGCATTGTTGGGCCGATTCCCAACTCCTGCTGAATATATGGAATACATGAAGAACATTAATTCGATGGGTGATGAAATCTATCGTTACTTGAACTTCAATGAAATAGCAGAATTCCAGGATTCAGCCGATTCGTCGAAAGTGAAGTTCAAGGATATTCCGGTATCAATTCAGATATCCGCTTAGTATCCAGATTACCGGTTCTGCTGGTGAATAACGAAATGGCGCCATAGGGCGCCATTTTTCTTGCACGAATGTATCTGTTCTATCTTTGGATTCTCTTTTACTACTCTTTACTAGATCGGTGTCTCGGCCGTTGGAATGTACACAAGCAGGGTGCAACCATTTTTCGTTGTTGAATTATGTTCGGTCCCAGCCTTCAACAACACTAAGTCTCCAGCCACATATTCTGTACCGTCATTGTCGGTAAGGTCGCCTTCGAGTACAAAAAATTCCTCATCAGATGTGTGAACGTGGGTTTCAGTGGTCATACCCGGAGCCATTTTATAAGCGTGGAAACCAACGCCTTTGGCCACTTTATCGTTCAATTGAAGTACCGACTGACCGATATCTTCGCCACGCGAGTTTAACAAGGGGGAAAACGCCTTCTTGTGGATATTCGCCACAAGTCGTTCACCTGTCTCTATCGTTTTCATGGTGAAGTACTCCTACGCGTTAGTGGGTGCGCGTCAACGATAAACGTTAACCGGGATTTAGTAAGCCGTCTGCAATCTTTACGTAGTTCGAACGCTGCATGATCAGTTTCGGCCGATTTCCACCACACTGTCGCCATAAGACAACCGATCGCACACCACCGAGTAGTGCTGCGCGGATAGTTGAAGCAATGTCGTTGTCGTTTAAATAGCCTGGGTCGCCACTGACCATGATACGCGGTGATAGGTTGCTGATGCTGCTGCGATAGATATTGGCAAGGTTGCTAATGAGCTCTGGGTCGACCACATCGCCATCCTGTGATTGCACCTTACTGATGCCAATGCGCAGCTCATCAACGGTTCGACCATCGCTGAGCACATTGGTACCTAATTGAATTAGTGCCAACGCGTAGCGGGCAAGTTCTATATCGCGCGCTTCATCATTACCAGCAAACTGGTTACGCAACACGCGTAAACCTTTACTGATAGATTGTGCCGAGCCGCCATAGGCATCGATAACGCGTTCGCTATTCAGGGTTAGAATTGAGCGCAATGTGCCGCGCAATTCGTCCTGATCGCATTGCCCGGTGGTTGCCAGTGTTTTACACAGGTGCACCGCCTGAAATACGCCTGCCAGCGCGAGAGTCTGGTTCTCGTGGGTTTTTATCGTAGCCATGCCGCAAATTATAGTTGTGTATTGATTTAGATGTTGGCTGCTTGGCCACTTTGCAATGCTTGGGTGTCTTCTCCAAAATCGCTTATCACGCCGCCACCCAGGCAGACTTTATCCATATACAACACAATCGACTGGCCCGGTGTAATCGCACGCACGGGTTCGTCGAACAAGGCATGGATATGACCGTTTTCGCACACTGTAATGCGTACGGCTTGATCTTGCTGGCGGTAGCGAACCTTAGCCGTACAGCGAAACTCATGTGATGGCGGTTGTCCTGCCACCCAATGCATGTCGTGTGACCACAAGGTATTGCGAAACAGCATGGGGTGATCATGGCCTTGGCCCACGATTAAGGTATTGTCGGGCACGTCTTTGGCCAATACATACCACGGTGACTCATCACCTTGCACAGTACCACCAATGCCTAAACCTTGGCGTTGACCCAGCGTATAAAACATAAGACCGTTGTGCTTACCAATTTCATTGCCTGCATCGGTAAAAATTTTCCCGGGCTGGGCTGGTAAGTACTCTGATAAAAATGTATTGAATTTGCGCTCGCCAATAAAACAGATGCCGGTGCTGTCTTTCTTGTTGTGCACATGAATGCCGGCCTCTTGCGCCATTTGCCGAAGCACAGGCTTATCAAGATCACCCACCGGAAATAGGGTAGCGCCCACTTGGCGTTGATTGAGAGTATATAGAAAGTAGCTTTGATCTTTATTATTGTCGTGGCCACGCAAAAGCTGCACTTCACCATTGTTTCGGCCGACTTGCGCGTAGTGTCCTGTGGCAATGGCATCTGCGCCTTGTGCATGGGCATGATCTAAGAATGCGTTAAATTTTATTTCCTTGTTGCACAGGATATCCGGGTTAGGAGTTCTACCGGCACCGTATTCAGTGAGAAAATGCGCGAATACGCGATCCCAGTACTCATCGGCAAAGTTAACCGTGCTTAAAGGAATGCTGAGCTTGTCGGCAACCCCTTTGGCGTCGCGATAGTCCTGACGCGCCGTGCAATGCTCATCATCGTCTTCCCAGTTTTGCATGAAGATGCCCGACACCTGATAACCCTGTTGCACCAGGCGCAGTGCTGCCACCGATGAATCAACACCGCCGGACATACCAACGATTACGTGTGTGTCTTTATTGTCGCTCATTAAATAGTCAGCGTATAAATAGTCAGCGTATTTGGCAAATAATCGACCAAGGGCTTACAAATGCGTGATTAACGCATCATCTCGAGTCACTTTTTTACGCGTGGATGGCGGCACTGTTTGCTTGGCAAAGAAGTTTCCGTCCATTAACTCCAAAAAGCGTTTTGCTTGAGGTGATAAAAATTTACCGCGTCTATAAACCACGCCGTAGCTGCGAGTGGGGAAGTATGCATCCATAGGACGTACGCTCAAATTTTCAAAACCACGCAAACAAATACTGGTAACAATGCTAATCCCGGTGCCAGACTCCACGTAGCGTTTAATCACTTCCCAGCCACCGACTTCCATCACCACATTGTATTCCAGCCCGTGTTGTTCAAAGATCAAATCAATAACACTCCATGTACTTAAGTGTCGTGGCGGCAAAATCAACCCATAATGACTGATATCTTCTAGCGTGATGTTCTCTTTCGCTTCAAGCGGATGACCTTTGCACATGATGAGGGCAGGTTTGAAATCATAGATAGGGTGATAAACCATATCATCTGGCACATCGATCATAGAACCAACCGCAAAATCGACATTGTCGGCTCGGAGCAATGCCATCCCATCTTGGCCGGTTACGTTATGTAGTTTTAAATCGATTTGTGGATACTCACCAGAGAATGCATTGATGATGTCAGGCAATATATAGAGCAGTGTGGCTTCCCCGGATGCAATATCCAACGGACCTGCGTGCACATTACCCAAGCGCGCAGAAAAACTATCTGACAATCGCGATATGCCATCAACCAGTGGTCGGGCCATTTCCAGCAACAACTCACCGGCGGGTGTTAAGCGAATCTTCGGACCACTGCGTTCAAACAGCAAGGTATCCAGATCTTTTTCTAGCGCTTGGATCTGTAAGGACACAGACGGTTGCGAGAGTTTTAGTTTCTCCGCCGCTTTGGAAAAACTGCCCGATTGCGCCGCTTCACAAAAGGAGCGCAGTTGGCGCAGCTGATTCAGATTATTGGGGTCAGGGTTGGCCATAGCAGCGCCTATGCTTTTCACTATATGTACAGACTATGATGATGATATCAATCATAAACCCCTAATGGGACTAATTGTTGCTCCAATTCGGGCTAGACTCACTTTTTGTTGCCTAAATTCGCGCTTATGTTTCTAACCCAAGTTCGGGATTTGATTGTTGACCCCATTGGACTGCTGTTTTTGCTGTCCTTGTGCTTTCTGTGCGTCCTCGCGTGGAAGCGACTTAATTTGTGTTTAGTATTGGGTGGGCTGATTTGGGTAGGTGCGGTTTGTTTTGCAAGCGCCCCTAGTGTGGTCAATCCAATGCTGGTTTATTTTGAAAGCCAATTTTCAGCCGAGCCTGAGTGTTTGGCAGCTCGACCGATCGTTTTGCTAGGGGGCGGGATCAGATCAGACGCGACGAAAGCATCGCAAGTTGAATCTTTGTACCCCCGCTCCTACGTTCGCGCGATTGCTGCAAGAAATTTAGCCAGACGATACCCAGATGTGCCAGTGCTGATAGCTGGCGGTGGTATTGCTGAGGTCAGCGAAGCGGCTGTAATGAGCCATCTATTAGTTGAGTTGGGCATTGATGAATCACGTTTGTATGCCGAAGGTACATCGGCAAATACGTATGAGAATGCGGTTAACATAAAAAAGCTTATCGATGGCCGCGAATTTGACGAACACATCAATTTGGTGACAGCGGCGCTGCATATGAAGCGCGCTAAAGCGACGTTTGAAAAGCAGGGTTTGACAGTTTGTGCCGTGGGTGTGGATAAGCACGGACTTGAGAATGTGCCGCTCTATACTCTATGGCCACAGATGACAGCGTTGACCAAGTTTGATTCGGTGCTGCATGAAGTGGTCGGACTGGTGTTTTATAAAATCGCCGGCCGCCTGTAATGCGTGCCAGCGATTTTCATACAATCGCTTACACTTTGTAGTATTCGCGATACCACTCAACAAAGCGTGCAATACCATCTTCAACGCTGGTATCAGGTTTGTAGTCGACATCGTTTATCAAGTCACTCACATCTGCATAGGTATCTGGCACATCACCGGCTTGCAGTGGTAGCAAATTCTTTTCAGCTTTCTTGCCAAGGCATTCTTCCAGCACGTGGATGTAGTGTTCTAAGTCCACAGGCTTGTTGTTGCCGATGTTATACACCCGAAACGGTGCACTACTGGTGGCTGGGTCTGGCTTATTTGAATCCCAATCGGGGTTTGGCGTGGCGATGTTATCCAGCGTACGCGTGACCCCTTCAACGATGTCTTCAACGTAGGTGAAATCGCGCTTGTGCTTGCCATAGTTGAATACGTTGATGGGTTTGCCTTTTAAAATGCTGTCGGTGAACAGGAACAAGGCCATGTCTGGGCGACCCCATGGGCCATACACGGTGAAGAACCGAAGACCTGTGGTTGGGATGTTAAACAAATGGCTGTAGGTGTGTGCCATCAGTTCGTTTGATTTTTTAGTAGCCGCGTACAAACTCACTGGGTGGTCAACTGACTCATGGATAGAGAACGGCATATTGGTGTGATTGCCGTAAACCGAACTTGAAGAGGCATACACTAGGTGCTCAACGTCGTGATAGCGACAGTTCTCCAGGATATTCATAAAGCCCAATACATTGGCATCTAAATAGGCATAGGGGTTTTCAAGCGAATACCGAACACCGGCTTGCGCGGCCAAATTTACAACGCGCTCAGGCTTATGTGTTTTAAACGCATCGGCCACCAAGTCACGGTTTTCCAAATCCCCCCGCACTTCAGTAAAGCCATCGTACGCTTTAACACGTTCTAGCCGAGCGAGTTTTAAATTGGGGTCGTAGTAATCATTAACGTTATCGATGCCAATGACTTCATCGCCACGCGCGAGCAGTTTTAACGCAAGGGTAGAGCCGATAAAGCCGGCGGTTCCGGTGATCAGGACTTTCATAGTAGTGAGCCGTAGGTCAATTCAAAAGGTGAATAGGAGACAATTACAATCTTGCGTCCACGCCGTCTTTGGGCAGCGCACTTTTTATATCGTATAAAATGTGCTCGTCGCGCCCAAGTGCACGAATCTTATCTGTGCCCATATCAATAAATTCTTTGTGTCCAACCGCCAGGATAATTGCATCGTAGCGACCGTCTTCAAGCGTTGGCACTGGTGTGATGTTGTATTCGTGCTCGGCCTCAGCCGGGTCGACCCAAGGGTCATACACTTCAACGTTGGCGTGGTAATTATCAAGTTCGCCGATAATATCCACCACCCGCGTGTTACGCAGGTCAGGACAGTTTTCTTTAAATGCCAAGCCAAGAATTAAAATGTTTGCGCCCACGACGTGCACTCGGCGTTGGGTTAGCATTTTTACCACTTGGCTGGCGACGAATTCACCCATGCTATCGTTGATTTGTCGGCCAGACAAAATAACCTGTGGATGATAGCCAATCTCCTGAGCCTTATGCGTCAGGTAATAGGGGTCAACGCTAATGCAATGGCCGCCGACCAAGCCTGGGCGAAACGGCAGGAAGTTCCACTTAGTGCCAGCAGCTTCCAACACTTCGAGTGTGTCTATGCCAAGTCTGTCAAAAATAATGGCCAGCTCGTTAATAAGCGCAATGTTCAAATCGCGTTGTGTGTTCTCGATAACTTTTGCAGCTTCCGCCACCTTAATGCTACTGGCGCTGTGCGTGCCGGCAGTGATAATGCGCTTATAAAGATGATCAACTTCGGCAGCCACTTCAGGTGTGGAACCGGCGGTGACTTTCATAATGGTGCTGACCCGGTGTTCTTTATCGCCTGGGTTAATCCGTTCAGGGCTGTACCCGGCGTAGAAATCGGTGTTAAATTTCAGTCCCGACACCCGTTCAAGAATCGGCACACACACCTCCTCAGTTGCCCCAGGGTAAACCGTGGATTCGTAGATAACCACCACGCCCGGTTGCATAACCGAACCAATCGCTTCGCTGGCCTTAATCAACGGTGTGAGGTCGGGCTGCTTATGGCTATTGATGGGCGTTGGCACGGTGACGATAAAAACCTTGCACGATTTTAAGTCTTCTATGTTGCTGGTGAAGCTTAAGTGCTTGGCTTCTTGCATTTCCTCGGTGCTGACTTCAAGCGTTCGATCGTGCTTTTTGTTGAGCTCGTCGATGCGTTCCTGATTAATATCAAAGCCAATCGTTGGCGAGCCTTTACCAAATTCCACAGCCAAGGGTAAGCCGACATAGCCTAAGCCGATTACTGCTAGTTGGTCATTTGCATCTATCTTGAACATTAAAGCCTTTTCCAAATACCTGGTTCGACGTACCCTTTATAGGTACATTCGGATGTTGGGCGAATTATACGGGAAAGCGTGTGCTTCACCGCGGCGTTTAGCGATATATTGTGACGAACCACCATCCGTATAACACCGCTTTACTGCACAATACGCTGAGTAGTTTTACCTAAGTGACGCGATGTGCCTCAATCTATTCTTCGGCGAAGGCACTTTTATTATCTGTTTTTGCGGTATTTTGTCGTAAATTGTCAACCTTTGATGAATCTGCTTTTTGTAGCTCAGCTCTGTCACGATTGTTTGCCGTTAGGCGGGCATCTAACGACCACAATAAGCCCCCGAATGTCGCGAGCGTGATGAAACCGACTGCGATGGTGATCGCCAATTTGTTTTTCAGCAAACTCATCACTGGAGACGTTTGCTTTTTGACACCGAGCAGTGATTCCTGTTGCTCAGGTGGGATGGGTCGCGGTATGCCGCCCGTTTTGCGATAGTGTTCGCGAACCGTTTTAAAGGCTGAATTGATTTCGATGAACTTATTTTGCGCTTGTTCTACCGCATCACCTGAATTTCGGTCTGGGTGCCAGCGTTGAATCAACTGACGATATTGTTTTTCAATATCTTCCCAGCTTTCGCTCGGGCCAATCTCAAGAACCTTGAGACTGTGCTCCAGTCGTTGTTGTATCGATTCATTCATTTGAGCCGAACCATAGAATTACACTGAATCTATCGGCAATTAGGTCTAAGTATTGAATTCGATTACAGTTTTTCGGTATTGCACCGCTATTTTTGGAATAGGTATAACAAGGAATAGATTCGGCCGTGGCCACGTTTAAATTTTTTAAGATGCATCTTCGTGTGCCATTCCTTATTTTGGCACTGATCGAGTTTTGCGTATGCGTGGCCGCTGTCTACATTTCGGTATACGTACGCTTCGACGGCCAAAAAATCATGGATGTCGAGAGTATTAACTCCCCTGTGGTCACATCCATCCTATTTGGTCTGGTTATGCCGGTCACAATGATGGCGATGGGCTTGTATCAAAGCCGTTTTCGTGGCGGTATTTTGGGTGTTTTTCTGCGCTCGATTATTGGCTTTTTGTGTGGCGCTGTTGTGCTCGCACTCTTGTACTATATCTTCCCCAGTCTCCATCTCGGTCGCGGCGCATTTGCGTTGGCCTTGGTGCTGGCTTTTTTTATGGTCGGCACTATTCGCCCGATGTTCTTCTACTATGTCGATCGCGACATCCTTAAAATCCGTGTGTTGGTGTTAGGCGCAGGAGACAAAGCGGCCTCTATCCCACGTCGATTACGCCGCCGTGTGGATCGACGAGGATTTCGTGTTGTTGGTTATTTACCACTGGAAACTGATCACTCGGTTGCAGTTGATTCAGCCTTGGTGATTGATCTTGGCGAGCAATCGATACTCGACTATTGTATTGCAAATGCAGTTGATGAAATTGTTGTAGCAGCCGATGAGCGTCGTAACGGCATGCCATTGGACCAGCTACTTACATGCAAGCTTTACGGCCTCGATATTATCGATCTACTTGGTTTTTTCGAGCGCGAGCAGGGTAAGTTACCGCTGGATATTTTGCGTCCTGACTGGCTCATTTATTCTGATGGCTTTGATAGCGGCACAGTTAGAGATGTTTCAAAACGCATGTTCGATGTGTTTGCCAGCGCGCTAATTTTGCTGATTACCTGGCCGTTCATGCTGTTTGCCATTATTGCGATAAAAATTGAAGATGGATTCTCCGCACCGATCTTTTACGGTCAAACACGGGTAGGTCACTTGGGAGAGCCATTTCAGGTACTAAAATTTAGAAGCATGTCGGTTAATGCTGAGCGTGACGGAGTAGCCCAATGGGCGACCAAGAATGATAGTCGGGTCACCGCTGTTGGCAAGATTATGCGAACCACGCGTATCGATGAGTTGCCGCAAATCCTTAACGTATTGCGCGGTGACATGAGCTTTGTTGGTCCACGCCCTGAGCGGCCACAGTTCGTAGAAGAGCTGCAAAAAGAAATCCCCTACTACCAGGAACGTCATGCAGTAAAGCCTGGTATCACCGGTTGGGCGCAGGTGTGTTACCCATATGGGGCATCGATGCAGGATTCCATTCAAAAGCAAGAGTACGATTTGTACTACATCAAAAATCACACTATTTTCTTAGATCTATTGATTTTGTGCCAGACCGCAGAAGTGGTGTTATTTGGAAAAGGCGCGCGCTAAGCCGCTTGTATGGGCCGCTTGGTATAGATTTAAGTGCCCTGAAAAATAAACGGCCTGAAAAATTTTACGAATTGTGTTTACAGGTCGCTGCGCAACACACGCTTGGCTTCTTCAATTGTGTTCATCTTTGCATTTCTATCGGTGATAACAAACACCGCCATACCCACAACCAATGCTGCGATAATTGGCAAAGCCCACAATACTCGGTGGAAAAGATCGGATTTTAAAAAACTGGTCGAAGGTTTACGTTTGTTTAAAATGCCAGATTCGAGCACAAGCTCGTCGCTGGGCATGACTCGTTTTTCGATAGGGGGTGACGATGGCGCCGTTTTAGCGTGCTGGATTTTTTCAAACGGCAGCCGGTTGTTTTCACGGTAAAACCCTCGCAAATTATTGAAAGCTTTGGTTAATTCAATAAATTGTTGCTGCGCATGAATGCGCTCTCGAGGACGTTGCTCGAATCGATCAGGGTGCCAAGTATGAACAAGACGACGATAATTTTTGTTGGCTGTTTTCCAGTCAGCGTTGTTATCGAGTTCTAGCAGCTGATAATTGCGTTGAAATTGAATTGCCACAAAGTCTCCAAAGGCTCAAACTATATCTTACAGTCGTTTAACCATCTGTTGGGTATGAACTGGTTATCATAACGTCTTGTAGAAATTTGTGGCACAGCACCGCTCGGTGCGAATTTTAGGACACACCTCAAGGTAATAAAATTACCTGTCCAGTAAGCTCCACGGCTGGACAGTAGCGATGTAAGTGTAACTTTTAAGCCGACTCTGCCGCTATTAGTGAATACACGTAGAAACTTGAGTTTCGTGGGGTCTGCCTCACGTTTTCGTATAATTTAGAAGCGTGGAAGCTAGAACTTAGGAATCCAGGGATAATTGAATAAAATGAGTCACTTGCGTTACTTTTTCCTCTTTTCAGTACTTTTCCTCGCCGGTTGCGGCGGTCGTGGCGGTGTTTTACCCCCTGAGCAACGCCCCCCAGTTCAGGGCCCTTCAGCAACAGCTGAATACCGGTTGGGCGTGGGCGATGTGGTTAACGTGAGCGTTTGGAAGAACGAGGATTTGTCAGTTCGTGTACCAGTTCGCCCCGACGGTTACATTTCGGTTCCGCTGGTTGGCGATGTATTAGCCGGAAAGCGCACGCCTGACGAAGTTGCTCGCGACACGGAAAAGAAATTACTCCAATACATTCGCACGCCGAAAGTGTCGGTAATTGTTGCAGAACTTAACAGTGACGAATTTAAAAATCGTGTGCGCGTGGTCGGTGGTGTTTCTGAACCGAAGTCGATCAGTCATCGTGAGGGTATGACGGTGCTGGATCTTGTCTTGGAAGCCGGTGGCGTGAACGAGTTTGCCTCACCTGAGTCCTCTAAGCTGTATCGCACTATCAAAGGCGACACGAAGGTTTACCCCATTTATTTGGAAAGTATCTTAAAAGATGGTGTGCTGGATACGAATTACGATTTGTACCCAGGTGATGTGATTTCGGTTCCTGAACGCAGGTTCTGATTTCGGTCAAACTACGCTGCTTAGATTTTTTGATAACAACAGAAATTTTGTACGCTAATGAGTAATATCACGCTCGACGAATGGGCCCCATTATTATCCCGCGAGGCATCCGCAAGACGCGGCACGCTGCTCGCCATGTTTGCAGGCATAGCACTGTTGTTTCTGCTCATCGCTTTTTTGTGGCAGAAAAAATACACCTCGTTTGTTCAGCTAAAGGTTGATAACAAAACAGCGGTAGAAGTGGTTGCCGGTGTAAAGACAGCGACCGAAACCAACGAAGCCAATGTGGCTCGCGAAACGCTATTTAGCGCCGACATCATGAACAAAGTGCTGCTTGAAACCGGTGCCATTAGTGAAGAGACGGCGCCAATAGAGCGGGAACGGGCGAAAGCCAGATTGATGAAGAAGACATCTATTCACAATATTGAAAACCAACTGTTAGAAATTGTTGTTGAAGATCAGGATCCGAGCCTGGCCTACGAAACGGCCAAGCAATTTGCTGAATTGTTTCTAATCAAAACCAAAGAGCGCTCCAGTGGTGAAGCGGGCAAGGCGCTCGATTTCGTAGCAGCTCAAGTAGAAACTTATCGCACCAAACTAGAAGATGCAGAAGCTCGCCTGGAGAGTTTCAGTCAGCAATACCCAGGCATAACCGCCAGTACTGAGGGGAATGTTGATTCACGCATTGTTGAGCTACGACGGCAGAAGGAAGCCGCTGAGCTGCAATATGCCGAATACAATGCACGAAGAGTTGCCATCGAACGTCAATTAGCAAACGAGTCAGCGATACTGGCTTCTAACTTTCGCAACGAACAAGTGCAAAATCGTATTAACGGTTTGCAAGCACAGATAGATCAGTTGTCTTTGCAGTACACAGACGACTATCCAGAGATCGTGAGCTTAAGAGATCAAATCCGAAACTTGCGCGCTGGTGGTGCAGCTTCGCTTGGCAGCTTAAGTGGTCCAGCAGCTGGCCTAAACCCTGCACTGCAAACCATACGTACCAACCTGGCATCGGTTACGCGTGAAGCTGAATCACAACGCTCAAAGGCGGCTCAATTGGGCGCACAGTTAAAAAACGAAATCAGTCGATCGGCTGTGTCGAATAAAGTAGAGCGAGAAATGCTTGAATTGACTCGAGACTACGAAATTAACAAGAGTTTGTTTGAAGAACTTATTCGTTCGCAAGAGAATGTTCGAATTTCGGAAGCTTTATCTAAAACAGAAGAAGGGCGTTTGTACAACATTGAGCAAGAAGCCAATTTCCCGGTGCTACCAACGGGTCTTCGGTTCATGCACATCGCGTTAATCGGCTTGTTTCTTTCAATTGCATTGCCAATCGCGTTTTTAATTTTGTTCGTGAAACTCGACCCGCGCATTCGAACACAATCAGCGATAACTGATTTACTAGAACTACCTTTACTCACCACGGTTCCGCATATGCCGCAGCCGAACGAAAAGCCAAGCTTGTTCAGCCGGCCAGCGTCAGTTGTGGGAGTGGTATTTCTTGTTGTTGCACTTTATATAATCGTAGCGATTGCCAAGTACATGATGGCACTATCGTCTCAGGGAGGCGTGTAATGACTGATAGAGCAAAAATTGCCAACGTTAGGTCAATTGTCCAGCAACAGCAGGGCAAAAAGCTGAGGCGTAATCGTAAAGATACTGGCCGATCTATGGTGCCGGTTAACCGCACCACGCAAGGGCGCACCAACATCAAGGCTGCTAACGATTCAGTTAGCCTGGCCGACAAGGCGCGTGCGGATATGGCGAACATGGAAGAGGCAAAACTCTTCAGTGATCGTCAACTAGAGCTACTGGGCATTGTTCATCCACGTTCGAAAAATCGTGGTTTGGTTGATGCCATGCGTCAACTACGCACCAAGCTCTACAGCCTGCAAGATGAAGGTAACTTTTCAGTGCTTGTTAGCTCTGTCGTTCCACAAGGTGGCGGCAGCTTTGTTGCTTTGAATCTGGCTGCAACTATTGCTTTTGATACAGCGAAAACATCGTTGTTGGTTGATGCTAACTTACACGATCCGGTTATTCATAAATTACTCAAGTTAATCGGCAGAGACGATTCACACGGTCTCCTTGAATATCTGGAGCATCCTGAGCTAGGCATTGAGCATATTGTAAGTCCGAGTGGTATTCCACGCATGCGCGTGATTCCCATTGGCAGCCACCATGAAATCAGTGCAGAGCACTTTACATCAGCCCGTTATAAACAGCTGATGGTTGATATCAAAGAGCGTTACGACAATCGTTTTGTAGTGGTCGACGGTCCTGCTATGACAACGTCCGCTGATGCACGAATTCTGTCAGACATCTGTGACTATACGGTGCTTGTTCTGCCGTACGGTGGGGTTACTCCTGGTGTTCTCGACAGCATAGTTGACGAGATCGACGAGCGAAAGCTGGCAGGTATTGTCATCAATGATCAGCCAAGCTGATTGTTGCTACCGAAACGAGCTGATTAAAAGTGTTAAATCGAATTGCGTATTGCGCGTTTGCGCTCCTAGGTATTTCAGGCGTTGCGCACGCACTGGAAATTGGCTTTGAAGGTACTCTCTCTTTAGAAGCTTCCGACAACATCACCACTGAAGATGTTGGCGCGGAGGAAGACGGGCAAACCGCTATAGGCCGACTCAGCATATTTGGTGATCAAAGCGGCACTAAGGTGCGCGGTGGTTTCATTGGTGAGGTGAGTAGCGAGCGTGTAATTAGCGATCCCGACAGTAACTACACTGGTTTTACACAGTTTATTGGAGCCGCTGAATTCCAGGTCACACCACGATCTTTTACCTGGTACTTAGGTGATGTACTAGGCACTGTTAGCGACGAAGATGGTGTTCAGGATATCGATAACTTCGCCGACGAGCGTCGCAATGTGTTCGTCACTGGGCCTCGATTTACCTACAATATCGATTCGTTTAGTACCGTGGATATGCGCTTCCTATACGTATTACAAACTCAAGACGATGTCACTTTAGAACAGTTATTCAATACCACGGCTAGCTGGTCCGTTGACACATCTACCGGCAACACGTGGGGCTTGAGTTTGTCGAACATTTATACCGACAATCCTGAAACCAACCTGGAAGGTGATTTTAATCGTCTTAGCTTATCGGGGACCTGGAATAGAGAGCGTGGTCGTAACCGTTATGATGCATCATTTGGCGGCACTCGCTACGACACTGAAACTGATTCATTAAATGGTCTTAACGCCCGGTTTTCCTATAGGCGCCAATTAAGCACCGCAACCAGATTTGGAATAACCCTTTCACGTGATTTGACCGACCAAACGCTCAATGTGGTGGAGGATTTATTTTCGCAAGGGACAGCGCGATTGGCCGATGGCGATGGCTTTTTCGATGATACCCGATTGGACGTTAGCTACGAAATTTCCTCACCTAGCACCTCACTAGATTTCGTCGCCGGCATTGCCTATGCCGATTTTAGATTACTGGCGGATAGTACCGGATTTACCGATTCCGGGGACCGTGAAGATCGCACCAATGCAAATGCCGGTGTCTTATTCGCTCACAGCTTTTCTTCAAGAACACGTTTTGGTGCGGGTCTGAGTTATTCGCAGCAAGACTTTATAAACCGTGATGAAAATGCCCAGTCGGTATTGGCCGATTTGAGTATTGCGCAACGTTTGTCACGAAGCTTTGAAATTAGTCTGGCTTATCGCGGTGTCGTCGCGGACGGTTCACGTATTGGATTAGATGGCTCGCTCGAAGACTTCGAAATAGTGGAAAATCGCGCCACCATAAACTTGGTTTGGGCGCCACCAACACGTGCCTCTAAAGACCTTGCCTTCGAATTAAGCTCCTTGTTGCGATGATGACGCTCGACCGGTCTGAAGCTGAAACAGACATGGATAGTGATGTTTCAGAGATTGATGCGGTCGATCTACGCCTGCTGTTTGTTATTGACAGTCGATTTCCAGGGCTAGGTGGTGCTGAAGCACAAGCGGTAAAGCTTGCGCATGCGCTAAAAGAGCGTGGCGCACATGTCGAATATATTGCCCCCATGGTTATAGCCGGAGAGTACGAAGGCTTGACCGAATACGATGGCATACCGATCACATTTATTAAATACCCGCATGTCAAACTTTTAGGCTCAGTCGTTATGATGGCAAAGTTCGGTGCATTCCTCATTAAAAACCGGTCGAACTTCGATTTCATGCACGTCCATGTAACACGCTTGTTGGCCGCCACAGCAGGCGTTGTTCGCCCCTTTTGTAAAATTCCCATTATTACTAAAATATCCGGCTTCTTCGAATTCGAAGGCGGCATTCTAGATCAAAAGAAACGGCTAAACCCTTTGAATATGCTTATGCGTTTGGCTATGCGCAACATTGATCACGTGCAAACCATCAGTAAGCAAACTCAATCCAAGTTGTTGGATTCGGGTTTCAAACAAAGCCAGATCGCTTTGATACCCAATGGCATCGACACCAGTCAGCCACCCAGTGCAATGCCTGATTCGGAAGAATTTCGTGTTGGTTATTGTGGTCGGTTACGCGAAGTTAAAGGTGTGCATGTGTTGCTGGAGGGTTATGCGTTAGCTAAAAAGGAGCGGCCCGATCTAAACATGAAAATCGTGTTGGCGGGTTCGGGTAGTTCGGAACACGATTTGCGCACTCAAGTTAGCGACTTGGGTATAGCCGATCAAATTGAGTTTCTTGGTTTGGTTGAAGATACAGCGCCCTTCTATAGTGATCTCGACCTGTATGTGCAGCCATCGTTTGCCGAAGGGCTTCCGAATTCGGTTATTGAAGCCATGCATGCCGCCAGAGCCGTCCTTGCTACAGACATAGGCGGCAATCACGACTTAATTGAAGATACAGTATCGGGTTATTTGTTTCCTGCAGGCGATGCACAGATGCTCGCAGGCTTACTTATCAAGTGCTACGACGACCAAGCTGACAACCTGCGTATGGGGGCAAACGGGCGTAAGCTGATCGAAGACAAATACGGTATGGACGGGGTTATCGATCAACTCGTTGGAGTGTACCGTGGGCAGTAAAACACAAAAAATTCAAGTAACGGTATCCATCGATACTGAGTGTGATCACGATCCGAATTGGGTTAGGGCTAACCCATTAACGTTTGAATCGATCACAGAAGGCGTTCCTAATCGCTTGCAACCGGCGTTTGATTCGGTCGGTGCGGTACCAACATACTTGCTGACCGTTGAAGTGATGGAAGATAAGGATTCTGTCGATGCCTTGCGTGATCTAAAAGGCAATTACGAATTCGGTACCCATTTACATGCCGCCTTTATCGAGCCAGAGAAAAAATTTCACGATTATGCAGGCGTTGATAGTCCGGATTTTCAATGCAGCTATGCTGAAGATATTGAATATCAAAAATTAGCTAATCTATCTAATCTGTTTGAAAGTTGCTTTGCTTACAGGCCAACCAGTTTTAGGGCTGGGCGATATGGGGCTAACCACGCATCGCTGAATAACTTAGAAAAGCTCGGTTATAAAGTCGACACCAGTGTGACACCGCACATCAGATGGTCTGAACCAAACGCGACCGTTGATTTTCGCAAAGCGCCAGAGCAACCTTATTTCCCCGCAAAAAACGAAATCGTTATAGCCGCTCCGTACACACACGGCCGTATTCTAGAAGCGCCAGTTACGGTGATGCCAAGGCTAATACGGCGCACGCCATTGTGGTTTCGTCCATGGTTTGCAAGCGTTGATCAAATGAAAAAGATTTTTCATTATCAACTGAAAAAACATCCAGACAGGGAAGTTCTTAACATCAATATGATGTTTCACTCCATGGAAGTGATTGAGAAGGCTTCTCCTTATCCGCAGAATCCCGCTGATGTGCAGCGCTTTCTAGATGATATGGTGGCAGGGCTTGACTGGTGTAAACAAGAAGGGGCTGAGTTTTGTGGCCTTTCGGATTTACATGAAACCTTCCAACTGTCCGTGTAACGGCTAGGCGAATATTGTGGCCTCTTCGGGCGCGTTAAGACGACATATCAGAAACTATGCATCCGCGGGGCTATTAGCATCGCTTGCAGGTGTGATTACGTTTCCATTGCTAACACGCTCTTTATCGGTAGCGGAGTACGGCATCCTTGGGCTCATTTCCTCGAGCCTGACTTTGTTAATATCATTCGGCAAGCTGGGTATGCAGCACGCCATTATTCGTTTCTATTCGCAAATCAACAGTGGCAAAGATAAATACAACGTACATGAAATGACCAGTACGGTCGTGATGGTGTTCCTGATCTTGGCCACGATCACCAGCGGTTTATGTTTGCTCACCGGCTACCTGTTGCTGCCGCGTGTATCTGATTTTGAAAATATTTCTGGCTTGTTTCTGATTGGTTCAGGCATTGTATTTTTACGCTTACTGGGTAGCGGGCTGATGAATTTCCTGCGCGCGCAACAACGCAGTGCGGTGGTAAGTGTGACGCTAATCCTTACGCGCTATCTGTATTTAGTGATAGTGCTGCTCTACATGTATTTCACCGAGATGAACGTCGCCTTCGTCTTGATATCGATGTTGGTTGCTGAAATTGTCGGGATAGCGTGGGCTAGCAAAAAGTTTGGCTCGGCATGGCATTTTAATTTAACTGAAGTAACGCCAAAGCTTGCGAAAGCTATGTTGCTCTACGGCATGCCCTTGATGATACTCGAATCCTTGAGTTTGATTATGCGTGTTAGTGATCGGTACATTATCCAGGCGCTGATGGATGAGAATGCGCTGGGCATGTATTCAGCATCTTATAATCTTGCAGCCTATCTGGATGCCTTGGTGCTTGCAGCATTAGTACAAGCGCTTAAGCCGTTCTATATGCAAATATGGGAATCGGAAGGTGTGGGTAAAACTCAGGCGTTTTTATCGAACGCTTTACACAGTTACTTACTCTACGGTCTGCCAGTTGTTTCGGTGTTTGCGATCGTCAGCCCGTACCTATTAAGCTTTTTAGCTAGTGCTAAATTCGCACCTGGCACCATCATCATTCCGTTTATTGCATTTAGTTTTCTAATTGAAGGAACAATGCATTTCCTCGCCGCCGGTCTGTATATAAAGAAACATACCAAGGTGTTGATGTTCTGGGGTGTGGTAACTGCTGTTCTTAATATTGTTTTGAATTACTTTACAATTCCTTATTTCGGCATTCTTGGCGCTGCGGTTATTACGAATATTTGTTTTATCGTTTTTGTTATTGGTATTAGTGTGCAGTCGTTTAAATATTTGCCATTCGATATAAAGCTAAAGCTGCCTATAACGATGGCATTTATCTGTGCTGTAGTTGCCTATTTTTTATATATACTCGATTTTGGCAACGATTTTTCAAATCTCATTTTTAAAGGAATAATCGGTAGCGTATTGTTGTTTAGTGCCTTGCTGTGTATAGACACAACAACACGAGATTGGTTTTTCGGTAAAGTACGAAGCCTCAGCCCGGATATAAGCAAATGATCTGGTTGTTCTGGCTAGCTGTTTTGTTTTGTGTGTACACCTACGCCCTGTTTCCGCTCTATTTACATGTTCGCGCCAGCGCGGTAACGCAAACGCCGACCAAAACACTCAATGATTATCCGTCTGTGAGTGTGATAGTGGCAGCGCACAACGAAGAAGCTAATATCATTGCAAAACTTCAAAGCCTTGCAGCGCTCGACTATCCTGCTAACAAGTTGGAACTGGTGTTCGTATCGGATGGGTCTACCGATAATACGCTTGAGCTACTGCGTGAATCGCAAAATCAGGTGGAAGGGCTTGTGTTCGATCACTACGAGCCAGCGGCCGGCAAACCCACAGCGCTGAACCGGGGTGTGGAGCTAGCCAGCGGCGAGGTACTGGTGTTTATGGATGCTCGGCAAAGCGTGTCCGCGAACGCGATTAAATTATTGACTGAACGATTGCTCGTTGATGGTATTGGCGCTGTTAGCGGTGAATTATCTTTAGCTGACGATGATGGTGTGGAGTCGGCGTACGTTGGTCTTTACTGGCGATACGAAAAGTGGATTCGGCAAAACGAAAGTAAGCTGTATTCAACAACTGGTGCAACTGGCGCCTTATATGCGATTCGCAAAAGTGATTTCACGCCGCATAAAGCCGATGTGCTGTTGGATGATTTCGACACGCCTGTATCGATACTAAAACGCGGTGGCAGAACCGTTTTTGAACCTGATGCTAAGGTGTTTGATAAGGCCGAATCGAGTGTCAAGGATGAGTTTCGTCGTAAATCGCGAACGCTTGCTGGTAACTACCAATCGTTTATGCGCAATGGATGGTTGTTTAATCCTAGAAAAAACCCGGTGTTTGTGCAGTTTCTTTCGCACAAAGTGTTTCGATTGTTTGTACCTTACGCCATGCTATTGGCTTTCATCGCATCGATGTTCGGTACAGGCCTATTTTTGAATACTATGTTCGTATTCCAATTGTTATTTTACGGAGTTGGTTTAGCGAATATGGCAGGCTTTAAGGCGCTGGACAACAAATTATTCAACTTCATTAAAGTGTTTCTGCAATTAAATGCAGCTGCGGTTACAGGTGCGATTCGCTACTTTCGTGGCAATGCAAATGTCAGGTGGAAGCAAACATGAGCGTTGTGTTGATGTACCACGCTTTGTACCACGGTGAAGATACTTCTCGAATCGATGCAGAGGATCTGCCTTACGCGGTGTCTGCGAGTAATTTTGTGGCTCAGCTAGATAAACTCAAATCTAAGCGTGTTGGTTTGCTCAAGCCGCACACGGATGTATTGCCGGATGTTGTTATTACATTTGATGATGGGCATTTGAGTAATTTCGATATCGCGATGCCTCTGTTGGCTGAAAGAGGCTTAAGTGCTTACTTGTTTGTAACCAGCGACTTTGTAGGTAAACGTGCCCACTTTTGTCATGCTGAGCATCTGCGCACAATGGCCAATAACGGGATGGAGATAGGGTCGCATGGTCAAACCCACCGGTTCTTTGATGATCTGAGCGATGAAGAGGCGGAATGTGAACTGCGTCAAAGTATGAATCAGCTCTCAGATCAATGCGGCCAACCAATACAATCAATCTCTTATCCCGGCGGTCGATACAATAAGCGTACCTTGCAAATTTCGCGAAGCGCAGGTTATGGGCAGCTTTTTGGATCTGATGTCGGTACTATTAGCCGTGCAGACATGAGTGCGGCAGCACCTTTAAAACGAGTCGCGATCAGACGCGGAACGTCGCTTGAAGAATTCGACAAAATGGTGAACGCTGATACTGCGTATTATGCGATTCAAAAGAGTAAACACAAAGCCAAGACGCTGGTAAAGCGAACCTTGGGAAACCGTTTATATCATGGCCTCTACAAATCCATTTCAGCACGCTAACGACGATGCCATAGAAGGCATGAATGAGTCGATCGCTGATCTTGGCGTTCGAGGTCGGCGTGCCCGCCGTGCTGCCGCTGGTGGTCAGTCCGTTCGACGACAAAAAATAAAGCAACGAAAAGCCGCTGCGCGTGCGGCTATGGCAACCGGATTTCCTTCGTGGGAAGGCTTGCGTCCAGTAGTCTTATTTCTGTTGTTCCCAGCGATGTTGGGTATTGCCATTGCGCTTTTCGGTCCGCTTCCCAAATTCGTTCTTTATAGTCTTGCCGGTTGCATGGGTGTTTATCTACTGGCCTCTGCCTTTAAAGATACAGAGCTGGTGCTTGCGTGCTTCTTGCTTTACGTGCCTTTTTCCACAACATATGTAATACCGATTGCGCCAGGCGTAAACGGTACGAATATGCTGTTGTTACTCGGTATGTTTGGAGCGCTGATGGGCAAGGTCAGCCATCGAAGAACGTTTTTTTGCTGGCCCAGTGGCACCACCACGATATTTATTTTTGCCGTTGTCACGGCCTTGTCAG
This sequence comes from uncultured Granulosicoccaceae bacterium, assembly GCA_938035945.1. Lineage (GTDB taxonomy): Bacteria > Pseudomonadota > Gammaproteobacteria > Granulosicoccales > Granulosicoccaceae > Granulosicoccus. The sequence continues at coordinate 15,148 of CALHOU010000096.1, read as the reverse complement.
GCTTCACCATTATGCGTGAGAACAACGGTTACCAGCACCTGATGTACAACAATTTGGTGAACTATAAGGCTTGGCTCGATCAATTCATCATGTATTTTATTGCCTTGAGCTGCATTCGAACCATAGAAGTGGCCAAGCGTTTTGTTATCTATATGTGCCTGGGCAGCTTGATATTAACGATCTATGCTGTGCCTGAGATGTTAGATAAAATGGGTGGTTCCACTATCGATAAAAGTCGGGTCGGTGGGCCACACCAACAGCCTAATATGTTTGGTGGTTTTCTGGCTTATTCCATGCTGCCAGTGCTTGCGATTTTCGTTGTGTTTATAAAAGACATTCGTGCTTGGTTATTAACACCGTATTTCTTACTGGGTGCCAAAATGCTAGTTGCTACCTTTTCACGAGGAGCCTATTTAGCCATGGCCGTCGGCGGGTTTATGGCCGCGTATTATAAAGGCAAAGGATTTCTCATTTTCATGGGCACCATGGGCATATGTGTATTGTTGGTGTTCCCAAGCCTGTTTCCCCAAGCCATTAAGGACCGACTGTTCCCAGAGAGCGATGTGGTGAGAAGTAGTGCGCCGGAAAAAATGGATAAGAGCTCGGAGCACCGAATCATTCTATGGCGAGCCGGTGGCAAGATGATTCTTGAAAGCCCTGTTCTAGGCAAAGGCTTCAAAGGTTTCGAATTGCTCAAGCACAAATACGAAGAGAGGCCGGTACACGAAAGCGACCCGCACAATATGTATATCTTCATTGCGGCGCAAATGGGGTTACCGGCCTTGTTTCTTTGGTTGTTGATCATGGCGTATACGTTTCATTTGGGGCGCAAGCTTTCGCGGAATAGGGAGGACCTGTTCATACGCGCAATCGGAATAGGCGGAGCTTCCGTGACCGTATGTTATGCGGCCATTTGTGTATTCGGGTCGCGAGCAGTCAATCTTGAATTTACCGCATACTTCTGGTGTCTCACGGCTTGTATGCAAGTTATCGACATGTGTCTGCGTCAAAAAGAGAAAGAAGAGCAGCCAAAAAAGCGTCGCACAAACGCGTATGAGGATCGTGAAAATGTTGCAACAGAATCGGGCGCAATAGTCGCCACCGCTGACGAGCATTGGTTAGCAGATGAGCAACAGCCCGAACCCGTTGAAACGCCTCCTGATACCGCTCGCACGCGACGTCGTGCCCGCAACCGTACCGACGGCGAACACGCCGCAGCACGGGGAAAACGCCGTCGTTTGAAGCACCACAGGCGCTAATTGCACCGGTTTGGGCTATTTTTGGCGCCAAACTGACCACATTACGTTTCCTGACTCCCACCATTTTTGCGAACCGAAACTGCGCTTACCGGTCTACACTCCTATTGGGTGTACCTGAACTTATCTGTGTGGCTCATCCACGGGTGAAAACCCGTGTGAATTGTTGAAAATGGGCTCAAGTGGCACTTTTTTTGTCCGCATATTTAAATAGCGCGATAAATCCCATACAGTGGGGTAAGGGTATGAATATTGCGGGTTACATTACCGCACTGAATCACATTGCAAGACCCTGTTTGCACAGTAAAATGTCAGCTTGCATTGCTGCATTGAGATTCGTGGAATATCGCTGTATGAGTGAAGAAGAACGTAACGGTAACGACAATGGTGGACTGGTTGTAGAGCGGGCTAAGCCTAAGCTTGCCAAACCACCGTTATTTAAGGTCGTCATTTTGAACGACGACTACACCCCGATGGATTTTGTCGTCGAGGTGTTGCAGGTTTTTTTCAACCTTAATTATGAAGAAGCGCATGTGATCATGTTGCATATTCATCAGAAGGGTAAAGGTGTTTGCGGTGTGTTCACTCGCGATATTGCCGAAACCAAAGTGGCTTTGGTGAATCAGTATTCGAGGGAAGGAAAGCATCCGCTAATGTGCGAAATGGAAGAAGCCTAACAACGGGGCAGTAAGAAAGACGACTGTCGCAATAATTAGATTAACTTCGGTCAACGACAATAATGCTTAGCAAAGAGCTGGAATTTACTTTAAACAACGCGTTCAAGGAAGCTCGCGCCAGACGATTTGAATTTATGACGGTAGAGCATCTGCTGCTTGCCCTTATAGATAATCCAACGGCTGCACAAGTGTTGCGTGCCTGTGGTGGTGATCTGGATACACTTCGCGATGAGCTTGATTCCTTTGTTGAGGAAAATACGCCACTGCTGGATGAAAACGATACGCGTGAAACTCAGCCTACGCTTGGTTTTCAACGTGTTCTGCAACGCGCGGTCTTTCACGTACAAAGTTCTGGAAAAAAGGAAGTCACCGGCGCCAACGTCTTGGTTGCTATTTTCGGTGAGCAAGACTCGCAAACCGTTTATTTGCTAAACAAACAAAACATCACACGCTTGGATGTTGTTAATTATATTTCTCACGGTATTGCCAAGAATTCTCCCGAAGAGCCAGAGGATTCAGAAGAAGGTGGTGCTGAATACGGTGGCGAAGACGGCGAACCTGATGCCAAGCCACTAGACAAGTACGCAACTAATTTAAACCACAAGGCGCAGGCAGGTGATATCGACCCCCTAATCGGTCGCGATTTTGAAATCGAACGCGCCTCGCAAGTTCTGTGTCGTCGACGTAAAAATAATCCGTTGCTCGTGGGTGAAGCTGGTGTGGGTAAAACCGCCATTGCTGAAGGTTTGGCGAAGAAGATTGTTGATGGCGAAGTGCCTGATGTATTGGCCGAGAGCGTTATCTACTCGCTAGACCTTGGTGCATTGGTTGCGGGTACCAAATACCGCGGTGACTTTGAGAAACGCCTTAAAAGCATTTTGACGCAACTCAAGAAAGAGCCAGGTGCGATTCTGTTTATCGATGAAATTCACACCATTATTGGTGCCGGCGCTGCCTCAGGTGGCGTTATGGATGCATCGAACCTGATCAAACCGATGTTGGCCTCTGGTGAGCTTAAATGTATTGGCTCAACAACGTATCAAGAGTATCGCGGCATTTTCGAAAAAGACCGTGCACTTGCTCGTCGTTTTCAAAAGATTGATGTTGTTGAACCTACGGTTGAACAAACCTACGAAATTCTTAAAGGCCTGAAGCCGCGTTATGAAGAATTTCATGAAGTGAAATACTCTCAAAAGGCCTTGAAAACGGCTGCCGAACTAGCTGGCCGTTATATCAACGATCGTTTTCTTCCAGACAAAGCCATTGATGTTATTGATGAGGCTGGCGCAAACCATCGCGTAAAGGGTACATCTGCAAAAGGTAAGAAGTCTATTGGTGTTAAAGACATAGAAGCGATCATTGCAAAGATTGCGCGAATTCCTGAAAAGAGCGTGTCTTCTACTGATATGGACAGACTCAAAACTCTGGCGCGCGACTTACGCATGTTGGTGTTTGGCCAAGACGATGCCATCGATACCTTATCGGCAGCAATTAAAATGTCTCGTTCCGGTTTGGGGCCACAAGATAAGCCAATTGGTAGCTTCATGTTTGCAGGTCCAACGGGTGTTGGTAAAACGGAAGTAACCAAGCAGTTGGCTAAAGTGATGGGCATTGAATTGGTTCGTTTTGATATGTCTGAATACATGGAGCGTCACACGGTATCGCGTTTAATCGGTGCGCCTCCTGGCTACGTTGGTTTTGATCAAGGTGGTTTGTTAACTGATGCTGTTGTGCAGAACCCACACTGTGTTGTGCTACTCGATGAGATCGAAAAAGCACATCCTGATGTTTTCAACCTGTTATTGCAGGTGATGGACCACGGTACATTGACCGATAACAATGGTCGTAAAGCCGATTTTCGCAACATCATTCTTGTCATGACCACGAACGCTGGAGCTGAGTCACTGTCGAAATCGTCTATGGGCTTTACGGTTCAAGATCACAGCACTGATGGTGCTGAGGCTGTGAACAAAATGTTCTCGCCTGAATTTAGAAACCGACTTGATTCAATCATCCAATTCAAGCCATTGGATAAAGACATCATCCTTAATGTGGTGGATAAATTCATCATTGAGCTTGAAGCACAGCTCGAAGAGAAAAACGTGTCAATTGATTTTAACTATGAAGCGAAAACCTGGTTGGCAGAACATGGCTTTGATGCCGCAATGGGTGCCCGACCAATGGCTCGCATCATTAGTGAAAATATCAAGAAGCCACTTGCCGATGAAATTCTGTTTGGCAAGCTAAGTAAAGGTGGCAAGGTACACGTGATACTCGATGACAAAGGCCAGATTGCCTTTGAATTCGAAAGTCGTGAGAATAGGGAAGCCACTGTTTAATACAAACGCTTCCAAGGCCAACTGAGAAACAGTCAGGCAAACAAAAGCCAATCAATGCAAAACGTTGATTGGCTTTTTTTATGCGCGGAATAAATTGCCAGCGATAGCTGGCCAGTACTTACTAACGACTACGGTATGTGATGCGACCTTTCGATAAATCGTAAGGTGTCATTTGTACAGTCACTTTGTCGCCAGTAAGGATACGGATGTAGTGTTTACGCATTTTTCCAGAAATATGCGCAGTGACCACATGACCGTTCTCTAGTTCAACTCGGAACATGGTATTCGGTAGGGTGTCGATGACAGTCCCTTCCATTTCAATTGGTTCTTCTTTAGCCATTAAATCTCAATTAGTTCAGTATTACTTTGTTCTATTATCGCACATAGCTTGACGTGGCAAGCATTTATCAATCGAATAAGGACCAAATGCGGCGATAACAGATTGAATTTGGGGTCTAAAATGCAAAATTCAAGGCAAAAAGCCTGCCGACGCAACCAGCATTAACGAAATTAAAGCATTGTACTTGCGCTGTTCGAACACCATAATAACGACCAGCTTTAGAACCGACGGCCCAGCTCGTTTATGCAAGACACCATGCTTCTTCGCCCAAAAACAACTGGGCGGTTTAATTCACTGATGGAGTTGTATGAGAAGAACTACATGCTCATACGCTTGCTAGCGCCTGGTCTAAGAAACTATCAAGCTATGACCTACGTATCCGGACCAGATGGTTTACTGCCGCTTGAACTGAGTGCGATTGAACACAACCGATATACCACCACCTTCAAACTGACCTATCTTTTTTCCTCCACGTCTCGGCACGAACGTGAACCTGACCTGACCATACGCCTCTATCATGACGCTCGAACCTGTGAAGTAATGAGTGGGTTGATACCAGCAATACGTACTGAATCGAGACGCACCCGCGACCTGGACGATGGTTATCGTCTGAATCGCTTTTTACACAAATGGGTGAGTTACTGCTTAAGACAAGGGCACAGCTTTGAAGCTGTTTCTAGAGAACTAGCAGAGCAGTCGAGTACAGAATCCGTAACCGCTCTGCTGTAATATTTTTACTTATTCAATGCAGTGTCGGTCATAGCTTTTCTGGTATCGGGCCATGGCGATAACCGTGTTATCCATATCGACGGGTGTGAGCGGAGAACGCAATCGACGCTCAAGAGAGAGCACGCGTTTGCTGAGGTCTTGGCACTGTCTACGCTTTTTACTCGAGGCAACAGCTGTCGAGGAGCGTTGTGCTTGCGCTGGTGTGGCGAGTTCCGCAACGGTTGTGTTAGTGGCGCGATTTCGCCGAGTACCAATTTCGGGAGCGTAACTCAGTCCTTGTTTGGCAGCCGCCGGAGTCGCTGGTGCTTCGGCCACCGAATTGTCGACGCGAGGAGCAGGCCGGTTTAGGTCGTGCTCTGAAGTGGCCAAGATTGATGGCTGTGTCAACCCCGAGCTGCCAATAGCTGCCGAGTTCACGGCCTTATAATCAACACCGGCTGGCGGCGGATTGGGCGAGAACGTAATTGAGCCGTCTGGTTCAATCCAGCGATACAGCTTCTCAGCCAATACAGCTTGGCTAGATAGAAGCAAAATAGTGCAGATTATAAGTCGATTCATTGTTGTGCCGTTTTGCGATAGAGTCCACGAAACCAGAATGCAAGCTCAATGCCGATGCCATCCCTAATGTCTTTAATAAGTGTAGCTGCCGGTGGAGCAATTGGAGCCTCAATCCGCTTCGGTGTGTCATTGATGCTCAGTCCAGCGGGCCGATTTCCGCTGGCAACCCTGTCTGTCAATGTTATTGGCTGCTTTTTCGCGGGCGTATTGGGCACTTGGGTGATGGCGCGCGCTTCAGTTTCACCGCAAATTCAGCTGTTTCTCATCACCGGCATACTCGGCGGATTCACCACATTTTCAGCCTTTTCGCTCGAGACCCTCGGATTGGCAGAATCTGGGCAATGGGCTTGGGCGATTGTTAATGTGCTTGCCAACATGATCGGGGCCTTGCTGGCTGTGGCCAGTGGTTGGTGGTTAGCGCGAGCTTTTCTGATCTAGGCAACACAGCTGTTGCGGATTTAGCGCGTCAGTTCGGCTATTCTAGTGCTAACGCAAACCAACCTTAAAAATTAAGCATGCTTGACCAAAAACTTGTGCGCAACGAATTGGCTTTTGTTGCTCAACGACAGCAAGTGCGAAATCTCGAAATCGATCAAAAGCAATTTTCTGAACTGGAAGAGCTTCGCCGCTCGGTTCAGCAGAATTGCGAAGAGCTGCAGGCCAAGCGCAATGCGTCATCCAAAGCAATAGGTCAAGCCAAAGCCAAAGGTGAAGATGCACAGCCGATTCTCGATGAAGTAGCAAGCTTGGGTGATTCGCTAAAGCAGGCCGAAAAAGAGTTGGCTGATGTACAAGAGAAATTATCTGTCTTGCTACTCGGCATGCCAAACCTTGTGGACGAGAGTGTGCCCACAGGTAACAGTGAAGACGACAACGTTGAAGTGCGAAAGCATGGCACGCCGCGTTCGTTTAATTACACACCACTCGATCACGTTGATCTGGGTGCACGTGGCGATAGTTTGGATTTTGAAACGGGCTCTAAAATAACGGGGTCGCGTTTTGCCGTCATGCGTGGGGAAATAGCACAATTGCACAGAGCACTTGTGCAATTTATGCTAGATGTACACACGCGTGAACATGGTTATACAGAAATTAACGTACCGGCGATTGTGAATAAGGATTCGTTAAAAGGCACGGGGCAGTTGCCAAAGTTTGAAGAGGACTTATTCAAACTGATTACGGATAACGATTACTATTTAATACCAACGTCAGAAGTGCCGGTGACGAACACAGTGCGCGATAGCATTCTCGATGCTGATCAATTGCCCATTAGATACACTTGCCATAGCATGTGCTTTCGCTCAGAAGCCGGATCATATGGTCGTGATACACGCGGATTAATTCGCCAGCACCAATTCGAGAAAGTGGAAATGGTGCATGTGGTAAAGCCTGAAGATTCATGGCAAGCCTTGGAAGACATGACCTCGCATGCGGAAACCATTCTGCAAAAACTGGAACTGCCTTATCGAGTGGTTATTTTGTGTGGTGGTGACATCGGGTTCTCGGCTGCAAAAACCTACGATATAGAGGTGTGGTTACCTGCTCAAGATACCTACCGTGAAATTTCATCTTGTTCTAATTGCACAGATTTTCAAGCCCGTCGTATGCAAGCGCGTTACAGAAATCCGGAAACGAAAAAAACCGAACTTGTACACACATTGAACGGCTCTGGGCTAGCCGTTGGTAGAACGCTTGTTGCGGTGCTGGAAAATTATCAGCAGGAAGATGGTTCTGTGCAAATCCCCGAAGTGCTTCGTCCTTACATGCATGGTGCTCAATCTATTCTGGAGGCCTAATTTCCACTTGACATAATCGAGAGCAGCATACAACGCGGGCCTTGTAATCTGAGCGTTTAAACAACTTGACCTTTACGTTAACGTAAAGCAGTATTGGGTGTGTAAATCACAAGTGTTTGGGCATTTGCGCTTCAATTTGCGTAAAGTAGCCTCATGATCATTTAGCTGGCGCGAAACTATTGGCGTTTGGTTTAAATTCAGATTAGCTGTGAAGGCGCCACTGTTGTTATGAATAAATCGGTTGTCGATAGTATTGATGTAGCGGGTGATGTTGTCAGCGGAACGTCTGGGAGTGCGCCAGCACTGCCAAGTTTCCCACACTACTTGCTGCGCAATGCAGAGACACTTCGCAATCGAGTGGCTATGCGCCATAAAGACTTAGGTATTTGGCGCGAATGGACCTGGGCTGATTTACTACAAGAAATTCGCAGTTTCTCCTTAGGCTTATTGCAGCTTGGTTTGCGGCCGGGCGACAAAGTGGCGATCATCGGTAACAATCGTCCCAGACTTTACTGGAGTTTTGCCGCCGTACAAGCCTTGGGTGGTGTGCCGGTTCCCGTGTATTCCGATTCAGTTGCCGAAGAAATGGGCTATGTACTGGATCATGCTGGAATACGATTCGCCGTTTGCCAAGATCAAGAGCAAGTTGACAAAGTCCTATCCTTACAAGAAACACTGACCGGGCTCAACTGCGTTATCTACGATGAAGAACGTGGAATGCAGCATTACAACAAAGAGCTTGTGCACGCGTTTGACTTTGTCCAACAACTCGGTACCCAAGCCGTTGAGCGCGACCCGGGCGCTATTGCAAATTGGTGCGACGGTATTGATCAAATAGACACCGACGGCTTATGCGTTATGTTGTACACATCAGGCACAACCGGCAGGCCCAAGGGCGTTATGCTCTCACACCGTAATTTAATCATCACAAGCTTAAATGCCAATCGATTCGATACCTTAAACGATCAAGAAGAAACTATTGCCTATTTACCTTTAGCGTGGGTTGGTGACCATGTGTTCTCTTACGGGCAATCATATACAGCTGGCTATTGTGTTTGCTGTCCTGAAAGCCCAGACACGGTCACGTCCGATAGGCGCGAAATTGCACCAAGCTACTTTTTTGCCCCCCCGCGTGTGTTTGAAAACTTGCTTACCGCGATCACGGTCAATATGGAAGATGCAAGCCGGATGAAGCGCGCCATGTTTGATTACTTTATAAAAGTGGCCAACAAACACGGTGAAAAAATACTTAACAAGGAACCGGTATCACCCATCGGTAGCGCACTCTATGGCTTGGGTAAACTATTTGTTTATGGGCCTTTGAAAAACCGACTAGGTATGAGTAAAGTGCGCGTGGCATACACGGCAGGTGAGGCCATTGGGCCGGATATTTTTCGTTTTTATCGTTCACTTGGTATTAACTTAAAACAGCTATACGGCCAAACCGAAGCCAGTGTGTATATCACCGCACAACCAGATGGGCAGATTGATGCCAACACGGTAGGCACGCCATCACTGGATGTTGAAATAGATATCGCAGACAACGGTGAGGTGATGTACCGATCACCAGGTGTGTTCATGGGCTACTACAAAAACGACGATGCAACCGAATCGACTAAAACACCTGATGGCTGGGTGCACACGGGGGATGCTGGCTTTATCGATGATGCGGGACACTTGCGTATCATTGATCGATCAAAAGATGTCGGCAAGCTCAATGACGGTGGTTTGTTCCCACCAAAATACATTGAAAACAAACTCAAGTTTTTTTCCGATATCAAAGAAGTGGTGGCGTTCGGTGATGGCAAAGACTACGTGGCTGTTTTTATTAACATCGACCTAACTGCGGTGGCTAATTGGGCAGAGCGAAACAATATTGTTTACGGCTCTTACCAAGAGCTCGCGGCACATCCGCAAGTTTATGACATGGTGTTAGCACACGTTGAAAAGGTCAATGCCGATCTTGCCGCTGAGCCGCGTGTTGCCAGTGCTCAAATCAGACGTTTTCTAGTATTGCATAAAGAGCTTGATGCCGACGATGGCGAACTTACGCGCACGCTCAAAGTTCGTCGTAGCTTTATCGTAGAGCGCTATGGTGAGTTGATCGATGCGCTCTATTCAGATAAGACAGAACAGTTTGTGTCAACCGGCGTCACGTTTGAAGATGGACGTACAGGCACCATCGACGCTACCGTGCGTATACAGAATGTGCCGTCAGTACAACGTGCAGAGCAGGTGGTGGCATGAGCGCAAACATCGACATAGCGGGCATGAGTAACTCAGAAACACAGACTGGTGCTCAAGCACAGGCCGATGCTAAAGAAGTTTTGCTCTCGGTTGATAATGTCACGCTCACCTTTGGTGGCGTAAAGGCGATAAGCGATATCTCGTTTAATATCAATAAAGGTGAGATACGCGCCATCATCGGCCCTAACGGTGCTGGCAAAACATCAATGCTGAACGTGATTAATGGTTTTTACCATCCGCAAAAAGGTCGTATCAGTTATAAGGGTAAAACCCGCAAACGTATGAAGCCATATCACGCTGCATCGTCGGGTATTGCTCGCACGTTTCAAAACGTCGCTTTGTTCTCCGGCATGAGCACACTCGATAACATCATGTCGGGCCGTTCCCTGAAAATGAAACGAGGCTTGTTCTGGCAAATATTACATGTGGGCCCAGCGCGCGCTGAAGAAATCGAACACAGAGCGCACGTAGAAAAAATTATCGACTTTTTAGAGATTGCACATATACGTAAGCAACCCGTGGGTAAGCTGCCTTATGGATTGCAAAAGCGTGTAGAGCTGGGTCGGGCCATGGCCATGGAGCCGGAGTTGTTATTACTCGATGAACCCATGGCAGGCATGAACCTGGAAGAAAAAGAAGACATGAGCCGATTTGTTCTCGACTTAAACAGCGAGTTTGGAACAACAATCGCACTGATCGAGCATGATATGGGTGTGGTTATGGATTTGGCCGATCGTGTGGTTGTATTGGACTACGGACAAAAAATCGCTGATGGCACACCGTCTGAAGTGCAAAGTAACCAGAGAGTGATCGATGCTTATCTTGGAGTAGCTAGTTGATGGAAGGATTACTCACCGGGCTAGATACTTTTTTAATCGCACCGTTTCGCGATATGGCATCGCTTCCGGACTTCCTGTTGCAAGTGGTTTGGGAAGGTTTTGTTTCCGGAATCCTGTATGCACTTATCGCGCTCGGCTTTGTGCTTATCTACAAAGCCTCGGCTGTATTCAATTTCGCTCAGGGCATCATGGTGGTGTTCTCCGCATTGGTGTTGGTCAGTTTGTTCGATCTAGGTGTGCCGGCTTGGCTTGCCTTGATTATCACCATTGGTGTGATGGGCTTGTTAGCACTGACTATTGAACGTGTGGTCTTGCGTAAGTTGGTTAACCAGCACGAAGCCATACTACTCATGGCTACCATTGGCTTAACGCTTGTCTTAAAAGGGGCTGGGCAGTTAGTGTTCGGTGGTGAACCCAAATCAATGATCACTGAAGAACTCGGTTTATCTACAGGTTCAACTGATTGGGAAGTGTTTGGCGGATTTGTTATTTTTCAACACATCGATATAGCCGCCGCCGTTATTGCCATCATCATGGTCGCAGCACTGGCCTTGTTTTTCTCGCGAACTCGCATCGGCCGTGCGCTGCGTGCTGTTGCCGATGATCATCAAGCGGCATTGTCGGTTGGTATTTCGCTGAATCAAATCTGGGCCATCGTTTGGTTTGCCTCGGGCATTGTGGCTCTGGTCACCGGCATCATGTGGGGTGCGCGATCAGATGTGTCGTTTGCCTTGGAAATCATTGCACTTAAGGCCTTGGCCGTTTTAATACTCGGTGGTTTTACGTCCGTACCCGGTGCAATCGTTGGTGGGCTTATCGTGGGCATTGGTGAAAAATTATTTGAAGTTTATTGGGGCCCTATGTTCGGTGGTGGTGTAGAAGCTTGGTTTGCGTATGTGCTTGCACTCATTTTTCTATTGTTCCGACCACAAGGTATGTTTGGCGAACGCCACATTGAGAGAGTCTGATGCTGTATCGCGAAGCGGGACAATTTAAAACAACCTACGCCGATGATCAGGCGCTATTGCCCATAGCGCAAGATCGCATTGGCTTGTTACTGATACTGATTGTGGCTTTTGTTGCAATGCCGATGTTTGCCAGCGAGTTTTTCTTAAGCTCGATCATGATTCCATTTCTGGTGTTTTCATTAGCCGCTATTGGCTTAAATATTCTGATGGGCTTTGCCGGCCAGTTATCGTTGGGCACTGGCGCTTTCATGGGGGTGGGGGCGTACAGCTGTTACAAGATGACGACTATCTTCCCTGACTTAAATATCTTAATTGTATTGTTGTTGTCCGGGCTATTTTCAGCCGCCATTGGCGTGGTGTTTGGTTTGCCGAGTCTGCGAATTAAAGGGTTATATTTGGCCATCACCACATTGGCTGCGCAGTTTTTTCTTGAGTGGTGCTTTATCCGCATTGAGTGGTTGTACAACTATAACGATTCAGGTGCTATTGAAGTGCCGCAGCGTATGCTGTTTGGCTTGGCCATCACCGGCCCTCACGCCACACCAATCACACGCTACTTGGTTATTCTCAGCGTGGTTGCCGTGATGACCTTGGTCGCAGCCAATGTGTTGCGTGGTCGAATCGGGCGTTCATGGATGATGATTCGCGATATGGACATTGCGGCAGAGTTGATGGGCATACGACCGTTGTTCAGTAAATTGTCGGCGTTTGCGTTTTCCAGTTACTACTGTGGGGTGGCTGGAGCGTTAATGGTGTTCTTCTGGCTCGGTTCAGCGGAAGTTGAATCGTTTGATATTAACCATTCATTTCTGATTTTATTCATGGTTATTATCGGCGGTATGGGTTCGTTAACTGGATGCTTTATGGGCGCTGCATTTATTTGGGTGTTGCCCGTTATTTTGCGTGCGATTCCTACGGCATTCGAACTCGATATATTAGCCGCGACCATGGAACACATCAGCTCAATTGTTATCGGTGTATTAATTATCTTTTTTCTTATCGTAGAACCTCACGGACTAGCGCGGCTTTGGCGCGTTGGGAAAGAGAAGCTACGAACTTGGCCTTTTCCATATGCAAATTAATCGGATTGGGTGTTGTGACTTAGGCGGCGCTTACGTCGCACAATATTGAAACTTGGAGAAACTATGAATATAAAAAAATTAGGCGCAATCGCCGTGGCCTTGGCAACCTTTGGTGTTGGTATGCCCGTGGCGCAAGCCGAAGATACGCTTTTCATTCCATCGCTAACCTATCGGACCGGTCCGTTTGCGGGTGGTGGTATTCCATTCGCTGATGGATTTGCCGATTACTTCAATATGCTTAACGAGCGTGATGGCGGTATTGGCGGTGCGAAGGTTGTTGTTGAAGAGTGCGAAACGGCATACAACACGCAAAAAGGTGTTGAGTGTTATGAAGCTACTAAAGGTAAGGGTGCCCTTGTATATAATCCACTTTCAACAGGTATAACGCTTGCGCTAATTCCAAAAGCGCCGGTCGATGAAATTCCGGTTTTCTCAATGGGTTATGGTTTGTCGGCAGCGGCGATTGGTGAAAAGTTCCCATGGACTTTCGTGTACCCAACCACCTACTGGAACCAACTATCGTCGATCTTGAAATACATCGATGCGAATGGCGGAGTTAAAGATAAGAAGATCGGTTTTATCTATCTTGACGTTGGTTATGGCAAAGAGCCTTTGCCTTTGCTTGAAAATCTTTCTGAATCAATGGGTTTTGAGGTCGCTAAATACCCAGTTGGTGTTAAGGAAATGCAGAACCAGTCTGCGCAATGGCTCAACGTACGTAAAGATCGTCCTGACTGGATGATCATGTGGGGTTGGGGTGCAATGAACCCTACGGCTGTTAAAGAGGCTGCTAAAATTCGTTATCCGCTTGATCGCTTTATCGGAAACTGGTGGGCTGGCTCTCACAACGATCTAAATTCAGTTGGCAAATCGGGTAAAGGATATTTAGCCGCTAACTTTTCAGGTATTGGTCAGGAATACCCTGCCGTTCAAGATATCATCACGCACGTTGTAGATAAAGGTAACAGTAAGGTTGCGTCAAAAGATGACGTCGGCAATGTTCTGTATAACCGCGGTATGTATAACGCTGTAGTGTTGGCTGAGGCCATCATGGTTGCACAAGCCAAAACAGGTACAAAATCGATCACAGGTGCTGATATGCGTTATGGTCTGGAAAACATAAATCTTGATGATGCTCGATTGAAAGAGCTGGGTCTGGAAGGTTTTACTGGTGCGCTAAAAGGTAGCTGTGCAGATCATGAGGGTGCAGGTTCGGTCTTTTTGCAACAATGGACTGGCGATGATTGGGAAAAAGTATCCGATCTTATTGAGCCTATGAACGATGTAGTACGTCCGCTATTAGAAGAAGCTGCCGACAAGTATGTTTCTGATAAGCCTGACTTCAAAGGCCAAGCTTGCGGTTAATTTGACTGGCTTATAAAAGAGAGCACACCCTTGTGAACAACGCCGATACGCAAAGCGATGCAGAAATCATCCTCGATGTGAACAACATTGAGGTGATTTATGATCACGTGATATTGGTGCTCAAGGGTGTGTCTTTACAGGTTCCTAAAGGCGGTATTGTTGCGTTGTTAGGTGCCAATGGCGCCGGCAAAACTACGACGCTTAAGGCTGTTTCTAATCTGCTGCAAGCAGAGCGTGGTGAAGTTACCAAAGGCACCATTGAATTTGAGGGTAAGCAGGTTCAAGCCTTATCACCTAATGTGTTGGTGCGTCGTGGGTGCATCCAGGTGATGGAAGGTCGACATTGTTTTGAACATTTGTCTATCGAAGAGAATTTACTCACTGGTGCGTTCACACGCAAAGATGGAAAAGCCGCGATTCGCGACGACATGGAAATGGTCTACAACTATTTTCCACGCCTGCGTGAGCGCAAGAATTCACAGGCCGGTTACACCTCTGGTGGTGAACAACAAATGTGCGCAATCGGTCGAGCGCTAATGTCGCGACCAAAAATGATTTTGCTTGATGAGCCATCGATGGGACTTGCACCGCAATTGGTTGAGGAAATTTTCGATATCGTGCAGCAGCTCAATCACGATACAGGTGTGTCGTTCTTGCTGGCAGAGCAGAACACCAATATTGCACTGCGCTACGCGACCTACGGCTATATTCTGGAATCTGGGCGCGTGGTGCTCGACGGTTCCGGGGAAGAACTTCGCGATAATGCCGATGTAAAAGAGTTCTACCTCGGCACAGGTGGCGAGGGGCGCCGCAGCTTCAGGAACGTTAAGCACTATAAACGTCGTAAACGCTGGTTAGCTTGATCCGTATCGTCGTATAATCCTCCTATTCAACGTATTAGGAGTATTAGTCAGTTGAGCGAGTACTTCGACGAGCTGGACACCCAAGAGCC